>CAZPQL010000035.1:0-32626 GCA_964588725.1 uncultured Rhodobacterales bacterium | reverse complement strand
GTCCTATTGCGGCGTTTCATGCGGGGTGGCGGCACGCTTTACGATCTGGAATATCTGCTTGACGTCAACGGGCGCCGCGTTGCGGCCTTTGGGTATTGGGCCGGTTTTGCGGGCGCGGCTGTCGGCATTCAGACGTGGATCGCCCAGCAGGCAGGAGACCGCATCGGCCCCCAAAGCGTGGAAAGTTATCCCGGCAAGAATGCGCTGACCAAAGAATTGCGGGCAGATTTGGAAATCGCACTCAATTCGGCGCTTGACGTCCCCGACGTCATCCTTATCGGGGCATCGGGACGTGTTGGCAGCGGTGCCGGTGATCTTTGTGACGAAATGGGCCTGAAAATCACACGGTGGGATACGGCTGAAACGGCGTCGGGCGGACCGTTTCCTGAAATTCTGGACCATGCGATTTTCATAAATTGCGTTCTGGCCGGACCGTCCATTCCAATGTTCGTACCAAAGACCGCCGTGGATGAACCGCGTCGTCTTTGCGTCATATCCGATGTGTCCTGTGATCCGTCGTCCGATTACAACCCGATACCGCTTTATACAAAACCCACCAGTTTTGCCGCTCCGGTTGTTCGCGTGGCGCGTGATCCCGTGCTTGACATCACAGCGATTGACAATCTGCCGTCGATGTTGCCGGTTGAAAGCAGTCAGGACTTTGCGGCGCAATTATTGCCGTCATTGCTGGCGCTGGGCGATATTGATCAGGGCGTATGGGGCGGTGCAAAGGCTGTGTTCCAAGCACACGCAACACAAAAACAGGGGCAGTAAATGGCGCAAATTCACTGGGTTGGCACGGGTCTTTCATCAATTCCGGGCCTGCGGCGGCTGATCGAACGCGGCCACGCCGTGACCGTCTGGAACCGGTCGCTTGACAAGACGCGCGCGGCGGTGGGCGATCTGACCGACAACATTAGGCCGTTCACGCTTGACGCGGTCATAGCAGACTTGGCGCAGGGCGACGTTCTGATTTCGATGTTGCCGGTTGACTGGCACACGCCCATGGCCAAAGTTTGCCTGAATTCAGGTGCGCATTTTGTGTCGTCGTCATATATTTCGCCGGAAATGCGGGCGCTGGACGGGCAGGCAAAAACTGCGGGACTGTCGCTGGTGAACGAGGTCGGCCTTGACCCGGGGATCGACCATATCATGGCACATTGGCTTGTGGCAGATTACCGGGCGTCGGCCGGGTACAACACCAAAAATGACCTGTCGTTCATTTCCTATTGCGGCGGTGTGCCAAAGTACGAAAATCCGTTTCGTTACAAATTTTCGTGGTCTCCTCTTGGCGTGCTCAAAGCGCTGCGTTCGCCGTCCAGATCGATTGCAGATTTCAAGGAAGTAAATGTCGCGCGTCCGTGGGACGCAATCAGCAGCTACACTGCACCGTTGAAGGCCGACGAAGCCTTTGAAGTCTACCCGAACCGCGATTCGATTCCCTTCATGCAAGAGTATCATTTCGACGCCGACTGGCGGGTCAAACAGTTCGTGCGCGGCACGCTTCGGCTGAATGGATGGACCAAAGCATGGGACCACGTGTTCAAAGAAGTCGAGACCCTGACAGGTGACGCCGGTGAGGTACGCTTGCGGGAGATGTCTGACCAGTTCTGGCGTGATAACAGTTATGACAAAGGCGAACCGGATCGCGTTATTTTGTGTGTGTCGCTCAAGGCCGAGGTGGGCGACCACACCGCCTATCACAAAACTTACGCGTTGGACGCTCACGGCAATGCGCGCGGCACAGCGATGGCGCAACTGGTGTCGATCCCGATGTCGTTGGCGGTTGAGGCGGTGCTGAACGATGAAATCGCACCCGGCGTATCTGCCGCCCCGAGCGACCCCAAACTGGTGGCGCGGTGGATGGATACGGTCGGCGGTATCGCCCAGCATGTGCAGGTGGTGGATCACAAAGTCGACTGAGCGCCTCAGGTGTCGCGCCATTCCCCATTGGCAAGCCCGTCCAGCGACCAATCCCCCACGCGATATCTGATCAGCCGCAATGTCGGCAGCGCCACGGCTGCGGTCATGCGGCGGACCTGACGGTTGCGGCCTTCGGTGATGGTGATTTCCAGCCAGCTGTCGGGCACAGTTTTGCGATACCGAACCGGTGGGTCGCGGGTCCAAAGCCCATAGGGTTCAGCAATAATTTTGACGTCGGCGAAACGCGTAGGGCCATCTTTCAGATCAACGCCACGCCGCAGCGCCGCAAGCGCGGCGTCATCAGGGCGTCCCTCGACCTGCACCCAATAGGATTTGGCCATCTTGTTTTTTGGATGCGCGATGCGGGCCTGCATGGCCCCGTCATCGGTCAGCACCAGCAGCCCTTCGCTGTCTTTATCCAGCCGCCCGGCGGCATAAACCTTCGGCACGTCGATGTAATCTGATAGTGTCGGGCGGGGTGATCCCGCCGTGCCTGTGTCAGTAAACTGCGACAGCACACCGTAAGGTTTGTTGAACAGAATTATTCTTGCGGCCAAGATCAGTGCCTTTACGGGTCAATCTTGGCCGCGACACGGGCCTTGATCCTGCGGACCAGCATCCAGACCAACAGCCCGACGGGCACAACCAGAATACCCATAAGCCAACTTTTGGACGGCAGAATCCCTTTTGCAATTGGTGCCAATAAATAACCCAGCAGATTGACCGCGTAATAGGTCACCGCGACGACGCTTAGGCCTTCCACGGTTTCCTGCAACCGCATCTGCAGCGCGGCGCGCTCGTTCATGCGGTGCAACAATCTGCGATTTTGTTCGGTGGCGGCGACGCCGACCCGGGTGCTGAGCAAATCAGACGCGCGCGCCGCTTGTGCTGACAAATCTGAAACCCGTGTCTGCGCAGCATCGCAGGTGCGCATCGCCGGATCGAACCTGCGCATCATGAATTCAGAAAACAACTGTCGCCCCAGCACCCGTTCTTCGCGCAATACGTCGACCCTTTGAGCCACGATTTCGCGGTAGGCCCTGCCTGCGCTAAAGCGAAAAGAGGTTTCGGATTGCAAAAGTTCAACGTTGGCCGAAACCGCCAACAGACGGTCGAGAGAGGCCGCAGCATCGTCGCCTTCGCGTGCCATCGATTGCACGACTCCCGACAATTCGGAATCCAGAGCATGCGCCTTGGAAAAAACGCTGCGCGCAACGGGCAACGTCAACATTGCCGTACATTTGTAGGTTTCAATTTCCAACAGACGTTGCACGATACGACCGATCCGCCGTTTTCCTGTTCCGTCTTTGACCAGAACTGCAAAACGAACGTGTCCACCGGCATCAATACGAAAATCGGTTGCGACAACGGCAGAACGGTCCAAAATATAGGCCGCGGCCAGACTTTCGCCGACAAACCACTGGCGCATTTCGGAATCCAGCCGCTTTTCAATGGCGGTCTCGTTTTCCTCGACCTCGATTCTGACGATGGCCGAAGTGATAACCTGCCCGGGCATTTCCGCCATCCAGTCTTTGGGGAAACTTTCGTGCAGCTGTCCCTTGAAAGCGTCAGGCGTCAGGCCGTCAGCAAATAAAGTATAGGTGGTGAATTCCGAGTGGCCCTCCCATTTTAAGGTGAGTTGCCCCAGTTTGCTGCTGTAGTGGCTCGCGCCGGGTGCAGGATGATCCGCGCCGTGCCGATCCAGAAGATCAAGCAAATGAGCGCGCACCTTGGCGCGCTGATCGGCGCCCGGTTCCAGGGTCGTCGCAATAAAAGCTGCGCGGCACGGCGCAGAGATTTCAGGAAACGGTCTGGCGTGTAATTCATTGGCAGAACTGTATCTTAGCGGATGGTCAGCCGGTGTTTTCGTCATTGTTTACCACCCTCTGATTCAGAGGCCAAACTCACAAGGTCGTTTGTCTCGCCGGTCTGAATGGCCGGTGCGTTGTCAAAATCAAAATTATCCAGTTTGCGCGCGCGGTTCCCGGCTTTGGTGGCCGAGATTTTGATGTCTTCGATATCTTTACCCGCCTGCGTGAAATGTCGGTCAAGATTGCCAACCCGATCGACAAGCCGTTCGACGTCCTTGTCCAGTGAACGCAGTTCGCGGCGGATTGCCCCCGCCTGTTCGCGCATTCGCGCGTCTTTCAGAATGGCGCGCATGGTGTTTAGCGTCGCCATACAGGTGGTGGGCGAAACGACCCACACACGGGCGTCGAACCCCTCGCGCACCAATTCGCCAAAATTGGCGTGCAGCTCGGCATAAACCGCCTCGGACGGCAAGAACATCAGCGCTCCGTCGGCGGTTTCGCTTTCAATAATATACTTTTCAGAAATATCTCTGATATGCTTGCGCACTGTAACTTTGAAAGCGCGCGTCGCTGCAGATTTTTCGGCCTCGCTTTTTGCAGAGACCAGATCGCGGTAAGCTTCCAGCGGAAATTTGCTGTCGATTGCTATCGGACCGGGCGGATTGGGCAAGTGGATCAGACAGTCGACGCGTGTCGCGTTGGACAGCGTCACCTGAAAGTCATAGGCGTCTGCCGCCAGCGCCTTTGAGACGATGTCCTGCAACTGGATTTCACCAAAAGCACCGCGCGCCTGTTTGTTGGACAGGATGTCTTGCAGTCCCAGAACGTCGCCCGACAGTTTTTCGATATTGGTCTGTGCGCGGTCAATGGTGGCAAGGCGTTCCTGCAGTTGCGTCAGCGATTTGGTGGTTTTTTCCGAACTGCCTTGCAGGTTTTCCTTAAGCCGGTCTTGCATATCCGACAATGCGCGGGCGGTTTTCATCGTGCTGTCGTGCAGACGGTCCGCCATCTGTTGCTGAACGTCGTTCATCCGGTTGTCCATGGTTTGGCGCAGATGCGACAGCGCAGCCGATTGCGTCTCTGACGCCTGTTGCAGACCACCGCTCAGCTGTTGCTGGCTCTGTCCCAGAGTTTCGATCATGGCACCGATCCGGTCAATTTTAGTGTCGGAAGTTGCACCGCGGCGGCGCGTCAGTATAAAAATTGCCATCCCAAGCATCCCGACGACAAGCACCGCAATGAAAGTAAGCCAAGTGTTGTTCGCAGTGATCATTTGCGCCCAAACAGTTTTTCGATGGCGTCGAGCTTTAGTTCCACATAGGTGGGCCGGCCGTGGTTGCACTGGCCCGACAACGGCGTGCGTTCCATTTCACGCAACAGCGCGTTCATTTCCGCCACCCCCATGCGTCGGCCTGAACGCACCGAACCGTGGCACGCCATGGAGCTGAGGACGGCGTCGATTCGTATTTTCAAGCTGCCCGATCTTCCAAGATCGTTAAGTTCGTCCAGAATGTCCTGCAGTAAACCGGCCGCGTTGATCCCGCCCAGAATGGCCGGTGTTTCGCGCACGCAGACGGCGTTGCCGCCGAATGGCTCGATGATCAAACCCAGGCTTTTCAAATCTTCTGTTACAGACAACAATTGCGCGCGGTCAGTATCTGACAGTTCAATAATTTCGGGAATCAGCAACGCCTGCGATGCCACACCTTTTGCATCCAACTGCGCCTTTAGCCGCTCGTAGACCAGACGCTCGTGTGCGGCGTGTTGATCGACGATGACCATGCCGTCGGCGGTTTGCGCGACGATGTAATTTTCGTGCAACTGGGCGCGCGCCGCACCCAGAGGGTGGTCTGTACAATCAACGGTTTCTTCTGTTGGCTCGAAATGGGCGTGGACCGCAAGGGTTTCGGCAAAACCGTCGTACCGCTGATAATCTCCGGTCCCGGCGGCTCCGCGGTGCGCGCGGTCCATCTGATAGACGGGACCGCCGACGGCGGGTTCACCGTCCGCTCGAAACGCGCCAAGTGCAGCATGGGATACCGTGGTTGATGCCCGGTGGCCGGATTCAGCCAGCGCGTGGCGCAGGCCGGAAAAAATCAGCCCACGCGCCGTTCCCGGCTCACGAAACCTGACTTCGGCTTTGGCGGGATGCACATTCACGTCAACCAGTTCCGGTGGACAATTCAGAAACAACGCGGCAACCGGGTGGCGGTCGCGGCTCAGCAAGTCGGAGTATGCACCGCGCAGAGCCCCGATCAACAAGCGGTCGCGCACCGGTCTGCCGTTAACGAAAAGATATTGCGCCACGGCGGCACCACGCGAATACGTCGGTAAAGCCGCGTAGCCGATCAGCTGCATCTGTTCGCGATGTGTGTCGATTTTCAGGGCGTTTTCGGCAAACCCGTCGCCCAGAATTTCGCGCAGGCGCTGGCTTAGGTCATCAAACCGCGTGCCACTTTGGCGCGGCGCCTGAAACAGTGTCCGGGGTTTGTCGGGTATGGCGGTGTCACGTAGCCTGAACTGAACGTGCGGTTCAGCAATAGCCAACCGCCTGACCACATCGTTGATGGCCTGAACTTCGGCGCGGTCGCTGCGCAGAAACTTCAGCCGTGCCGGGGTGGCGTAAAACAGGTCGCGCAGTTCGACGATCGTGCCTTCGGACAGTGCCGCCGGACGCGGAGGCGTCAAAGTCCCACCTGTGACGCGTAGGGACGCCGCCTCGGGCGTGTTCATCCCGCGCGACGTGATTGTCAGGCGACCGACGGCGCCAAGCGACGGCAAGGCTTCGCCGCGAAAGCCAAAGCTGTGGATATTTAGCAGATCGCGCCCGTCTATCTTTGACGTGGCGTGGCGCGCCAGCGCCAGCGGCAGTTGATCGGGGGTCATACCGTGCCCGTTATCCCTGACACGGATCAGGCTTTTACCGCCGCCCACGATATCAATGGTAACTGCGCTTGACCCCGCGTCGAGCGCGTTTTCCACCAGTTCCTTGACGGCGGCGGCCGGTCGCTCGACCACCTCACCGGCAGCGATCCGGTTGATCGCCGTATCGTCGAGTCGACGAATGACAGGGGAAGAACGGTCTATATTGGTGTCAGCGGCGGTCATACCACAAGGGATAGCACCCGCGCGCCGATTCGACCATAATCATTGTTGGCCTGGAAACCGCCGTGTTCAGTTGGTCGCCTGCATCCCCTCGGGCGATCCGACGACGACAATCCGCAGGTTTTCCGGTTTCATCAGCCGTTTGGCCACCCGCGCCACGTCTTCCAGCGTGACCGCATTGACCTGATCGTTACGGGTGTCGATATAAGAACGCGGCAGGTCATCCATCTGCATACTGACCAATATTCCGGCGATGCGGGCGTTGCCGTCAAAGCGCAGGGGATAGGCGCCGGTCAAATACTTTTTGGCGGCGTCCAGCTCTTTTTGGGTCACCCCGTTTTCGGCCAGTTTGCCCCATTCATCGCGGATGACGTCAATCGCCTGTGCAATGCGGTCGTTGGCCGATGCGACGCTGCCCATGTAGACATTGGCGAGATCATATGATGCCAAAAACGTACCGACGCCGTAGGTAAGCCCGCGTTTTTCGCGCACCTCTTCGGTCAGCCGCGAGGTGAAACCACCGGCCCCGAATACTTGATTCATGACGTAAGCGGCAAAAAAGTCCGGGTCATTTCGGTCGATACCCGCGTGACCAAAAATTGCCACCGATTGCGGTGTGGGCAGATTGACCAGCGTAATGCCGCCGGTGATGGAAACGACCGCAGGTTTTGGCATCGGACTACCTGTCCCGGGCAAGGCCCCAAGCAGCTGGTCCAGCATTTTTCCCAATTCTTCCGACGTCACATCGCCGACAGCGGACACATACATGCGATCACGCGCCATGGAATTTTCATAGGCGGTCACAATATCCGAACGCTCGAGCAGATTGACGCTGTTCGTCGAGCCGGTCGATGGTGTGCCATACGGATGATCCCCGTAAGCCAGTTCGTCAAATTTGTTGCGGGCGATGTCGTTGGGATTTTTTTCATCCGCAGCGATGATCGATATGATTTGGGCACGCACGCGGTCGATCGCCACCTGATCAAAACGTGGTTCGATAATTGCGGTACGCAACAATTCCAGCGACTCGTTGCTTTTGTCGCTCAGGAATTGCGCCGATATCGACAGTGCATCGCCATGAGCGTCAAAACTGAATCGGGCAGCAAGTTCTTCGGAGGCCCGCAGGAACGCAGTCGCGTCGCGGGTCCCGGCACCTTCTTCCAAAAGCCCGGACATCAAATAAGTTGCGCCGCGTTTTTCGGGCAGGTCCAGCGATGTACCCCCCTTAAAGCGAATTTCCAGTGCCACAAAGGGAATTGAATGTTCTTCGACGAGCCAGGCTTTGATCCCGCCTTTCGATGTGATTTCCTGAATGTCCAGACCCGCAAAAGCCGGCCATGCGAACGCGACGGCGATAAGGGTTGCGCGAATTATGTGGCGGATCATTATGAGGCTCCTTCTTCGTCGCGCATCAGCCAGCCGGTGACCGAATTTTGTCGTTTGAATACGTCTTTGGCTGCCGCGATGATTTCTTCCTCGGTGATCGATTGCAGAATATCGGGCCACTGGGCCACGTCTTCGACGGTCAGGCCCGAGGTCAGTGCCTCACCGTAGGTGCGTGCCAAGCCCTGAAGTGAGTCCCGCGCATAAATTTCCGAGGCGCCGATCTGTGACTTAATCCGCGCAAGGTGCTCGCTGTCGACGCCCTGTTCGATAAAATCGGCGATGACGACGTCCATGGCGTCCTCGCCCTCTTGCAGGCTAACGCCTTCGGCGGGCACAATGATCACGCCGAACGACGTGCGATCCAACGACATGCCACTATAAAAGGCCGAGGCGTGTATCGCGACTTTTTGTTTTAGCTGCAGTTCAGATCCCATGACCGAGGTTATGCCGCTGCCGCCCAGCAATTCCGCCAACAGCGTCAACGCTGCAGCCGGACGTTGATCGCCCGGGTTGCGTTCGGGCGCGAGGTACGAGCGGATGACATAGGGCTGTGCGACCCGTGCGTCGGCATAGGTCAGCCGACGTTCCGAAAGCTGGGGCGGCTCGACCGGTCGCTTACGCTCGGGCAGATCGCGAGACGTGCGCAACAAACCGTAATATCGGTTGGCCAGACGTTCGACAACTTTGGGGTCCACGTCGCCTGCCACGACCAAAACTGCGTTATTGGGGGCGTAGTATTTTCGATAGAATTCCAGCGCATCTTCGCGGTTCAACGCCTCGATTTCGTGTTTCCAGCCGATGATAGGCACGCCGTAAGGGTGGTTCATATAGAGCGACGCCTGACGTTGCTCGGAAAACAATGCACCCGGATTATTTTCGGTGCGGGAATTGCGTTCCTCAAGCACGACATTGCGTTCGGTGACCACGTCGTCGTCGGTTAAAATAAGGCCCTGCATACGGTCGCTTTCCATTTTCATCATCAGTTCAAGCCGGTCGGATGCGACCCTTTGAAAATATCCGGTATAATCGAGCGACGTGAACGCGTTTTCCGACCCGCCATTCGCGGCGACGATTTGGGAGAACTCGCCGGGTTTCAATCGGCGGGTGCCTTTGAACATCAGGTGTTCCAGAAAATGCGCAATTCCCGACTTGCCCGGCACTTCGTCTGCGGCACCAACGCGGTACCAAACCATATGGGTGACCACCGGCGCCCGGTGGTCTTCGATCACCACGGCTTGCAGCCCGTTGCGCAACTTAAAAGTTGTAACGTTGGCCTGTGCCAAAGCGGTCGCGGGGATCAGGAATAAAACAATAGTCGAAAGTCTGATAAAAATGGCACGCATTTCGTGTCTCCAGAGGCATGTTCTTACGCAGAGATTACGGCGCAGCGCGTATCTTGCAAGGCTTCACTACAAAGTTGTGACGCAATGTGAGCACTTAAATGAAGTTCAGGTTAACCTTCGTCGGGATTGGGCGGCGCGGCTGGCGTACGGACCCCGGCTTTGCGCAAGCGGCGCAGTTCGTTGTAACGGTCCAGCGACAAGGGTTTATAGGCCTTGAAATACACCGACGTTTTGAACAAGCGCTCAAGCAGGCGGCCACGGTTGTTGTTGCGGTACTCCAGATCTTCGGCCGCCAGAGTTTGGCGAATATCCGGTGCGACGCCGTAACGTCCGGTCACGTTGATGATGCCCTGGTCCGCGCGCGTGATGCCGGGGCGCGTTACCCGTTTTGGATTGCCACCAAGCACCGCCACCGCGTCAAGCTCGGGCGTGGGATCGGCCAGATTTTCACCACCCAGCGTAGGTTCCGGCAACGCGGTCAGATTTTCAGGCATTGTCAGAGGCTTGGTGGGCAAAATCGCGAATTCGTCAGGCCCGGTGCCGGTGGTTCGCAAATGCAATAGCCCCCCTTCAAGATTGCGCGCGCAACCGGAAACCGCGATCGCGGCCGTAAACATCAGCAATACAAGTGGGGTCAAACGCACCAATGGGCCCTCTTTAACATGTGTAACAGCGGTTTAGCGCAGAAATCCTGCGGCGTCACCTGTTGATATCCAGTCTATTTGAAAACAACACCAGGCCGATCGCACCAACAAAAATGGCACCATCGGCAATATTAAAGGCAAACGGGTTAATCAGGCCACAGCAGGTGACGTTCAGAAAATCCGCGACCGCGCCATAAATAACACGGTCAAACCCGTTGCCAAGCGCGCCGCCAACCACCAAACCGCTGAGTAATTTCCCGGGCCAAAACGAAAACCGGCGCGACCACATCAGCAGCCAGATCGATACCCCCAGCGCCAAAGCGACGAGAGTCCAGCGCATGATTTCCGTATTGTTGGACAATAGTCCGAAATTGACGCCACGGTTCCATGCCATATGAAAATTGAGCAACCCCGGCCAGATTTCGATGACGATGCGCGACTTGAGATCAAGCCAGTGCACGACAGCCAGTTTAGACAGCTGATCGAGCACGACGATCATAGTGGCAATGGCGGCGGTGGGTTTCACAGGTGTTGCCTTTGCATTCAATGACGGAAGTGGCGCATGCCAGTGAAAACCATGGCCAGACCGGCGTTGTCGGCGGCCGCGATGACTTCGTCGTCGCGCATAGAGCCTCCGGGCTGAATGATGGCTGTGGCACCGGCCTCTGCGGCGGCAAGCAATCCGTCGGCAAACGGAAAAAACGCATCGGACGCCACGACCGACCCCTGTGTCGGTGGCGTTTCAAGCCGCAAAACGTCGGCCATATCCATGGCCTTGCGGGTTGCGATTCGGATTGAATCGACGCGACTCATCTGGCCGGCACCTATCCCCACGGTAGCGCGGTCCTTGACGTAGACAACGGCGTTTGATTTTACGTGTTTGACGACCCGCCATGCAAATACCAGATCGGCCATTTCCGCGGCACTTGGTGCGCGTTTCGTGACAGTTTTCATGTCTTTTGGCGCAATAAAACCATGATCTTCGTCCTGCACCAGAAAACCGCCGGCAACTTGTCTGAATGCAACAGCACCGTCCTGCGGGTCCGGCAGTCGGTCGAGAATCAACAGGCGCAGGTTTTTCTTTTGCGCGAAAATCTCCAGCGCGCCTTTGTCGGCACCAGGGGCAATGACGACCTCGGTAAATATTTTGGATATTTCGGTGGCGGTTTTTGTGTCAAGGCGTTGATTAAAGGCGATAATACCACCAAACGGCGAGACGTTGTCGCAATTGAACGCAGCGCGGTATGCGTCAACCAGAGTGGTGCCCTGCGCCACGCCACACGGATTCGCGTGTTTGATGATCGCACAGGCAGGCCCATGGGCCGGGTCAAATTCAGCGACCAGATTTAACGCGGCATCGGTGTCGTTGATGTTGTTGTATGACAGCGCCTTACCTTGGATCTGACGGGAACTGGCAACTCCCACGCGATTTGATCCGTCGCTGTAGAAAGCCGCGCGCTGATGGGGGTTCTCGCCGTACCGAAGTTCCTGTTGCATGGCACCGGCAAAAATGCGCCGCGCCGGTGGTCTGTCAGGACTGTTCCCGGCCATCCAGTTGGAAATGGCGGCGTCGTAAGCAGCGGTACGGGCATAGGCGGACAGGGCGAGGCGTTCGCGCAACGCAGAGCCAGTGGCACCTTTATGAGCAGCCAGTTCGGAAAGCAGCGCGGGGTAGTCGTCAGGATCGACGATAACGGTGACGAAACGAAAATTCTTGGCCGCCGCGCGGATCATCGCCGGGCCGCCGATGTCGATGTTTTCAACGCAGGTGGCGAAATCGGCGCCAGCGGCGACGGTGCGTTCAAACGGGTAAAGATTGACGATCAAAAGATCGATGGGCTCTATGTTGTGCAGCGACATTGATTTCAGGTGACTATCGTTGTCGCGTAGTGCCAACAGACCACCGTGCACCGCCGGGTGCAGGGTTTTGACCCGACCATCCATCATTTCTGGGAATTTGGTAAGATCGGCGACCTCGCGGACCGGCAAGCCGGCAGCCCGCAGATCGGATGCGCTGCCGCCGGTCGACAGTAGCTCGATACCCATACCGTGCAGGGACGTGGCCAGTTCAATCAGTCCGGTTTTGTCGGATACGGAAATCAGCGCGCGGCGGATGGGCGCAAAAGTTTCAGTCATGCGGTCGGCCGTCCTTTAAGGTTCATGAATTATCCGTAGCAAAGGTATCTTCGAGGTCACGGAAATGACGCTGGCCGTCTTGTGCGCGTGCCAATGACCACGAGATGACGCTGGCATAATCCATTACAACGTCCGAGAGAACGATCTGCTTGGTCGCACGTGGTTTAAGGCGGCCACTTTCCAGATAGACCCCCGGGTCAAGCGCCAGGACCGCCTCGCTGTCGTGGCGAAACACCCAGACCTCGCCGCTTTTTAGCGACAACGACACCGCTGTACCCCCGAGATCAAGTTCGGCGGACACGTCCGGATGGATGTGAAATCTGATATCAAAAGCTACGCCGCGTCCCTGATTGCTGTTCATCATGGCTTCAAAGGCAATGCGGTCGTTTTCCGACAGCGCGCCCAACGTATCGGTCCCGATAATTTCGCGCCCGTTGATCGACATGTCGATTTGGCGCACATGGGATAAGCCGTGAGTGGCGATATATCCGTCGTGCGACGCCTGAAACCGGCTGCCTTCTGTGCCGGACGACTGTTGAACCGGCACGTCTCTGGGCGTGTCGATCAGCATTTCGTAAAAAATGTCACCAACCAGTCCCGGGGCCGCGAACCGCGACGACGAATATCCATCGATACACAAAGTGCTGTGCGACGGCGTGGCCCGTCCGGCGCGGCGCCATTCTTCGCCGTATTGCGCCCCGGATCCACAGTTGACAATGATCGGTCGACGTCCCGAAGTCATCTCGAATGCCAAAGTGCTCGCGTGTGCGTTAAAAGAATGCGCGGCGGAGGGCGGTGGGTACGCGTCAACGATTACAGAGGTGCGCCCGCCGGACATCCGCGCAAAGCCCATGGCCAACCCGGTGCCGGTGCGGGCGCGTACGCCGGACGCGGCCAGCGCCTGATCCAAACGCCCCTCCATGCCGATGCCGCCACCGTGAAACCGCGCCAATGTCCCGTCGGCATGGCGCAGGGCCCGCAGCGTGGGGGCAACCCGCTCGATCGCCAGAAGATGCGGGCGTAGCGGCATGTGGCCGGCCTCGCTTAGCGACGAAGCTGCCCAGTTGAGCAGAGTGAACACTTCCATCAGCTCTTCGGGGTTGCGCGACGGGATTCCGCCGGCCTCGTCAATGCAGCGATCGCATTCCTGCGCAATGGCTTTCATCGCGGGCACCACCAGATGGTCGGAACCTTCCAACGCCAGCCCCGCGTAGATAAGCCCGGTCAGGGCCTCGAATCGTGGCAGTCCGACCGGCGCCGAATGCCAGCGGCGGCTTAAGAATTTGGTCTGGCGGGCCAGTGAACGAAAATACCGGTCCGACGTGGGTTTGTCCTGATTTTTCAGCAGAAAAAGCGCGTGATTGATCCAGCGGATCAGTCGACGGCCGGTCAGTTCGGGGGTCCATCCGGAACCGTGTCCGCTGTCATACCTGTCGATCCAGCCTATCAACCAATCTTGCGTGATCCGGCGGGTGGCAACGTCGCCGACTGCGGCCAGATCATCCAGCCATGAAAACCCGTGCAAATACGCCTCGAACGCTCCGTCGGGCCGCTCGATCTCCCAGATGGAATTGACATTGTCGACGACCAATCGCCCGGCAAACATGAAATTACCGGCGCGGAGCTGCTGGCCCCGCGCATAAGAGCCGATAGTGCGGGGTTCGGGTTGCGAGATAAATGCGGTGACAGGGTGGGAAAAACCGCTAAGTCTTGCATAGATCCGGTCAAGCAGATTTTTTTTGGTGCGGTTCAATCTCGCGGAAAATGCGCCGGGGATCTGGGTATGGTCCGTCATGGCAGAATTGCCGTCCCTTGATTTTCTAACCTAGCATTAACCGACAAAAGCGGGCAGTCACCTGATCAGGGGCCGCGCGTTTGCATGTCATAGTTTTTGCAATACCGCCATATAAAAACCGTCCATTCCACCCAATTCCGGCCAATAGTCGGGACGCAGGCGCAGGCCGCCCTGATCGTCAATCCAGTCCGGATCAAGACCCATTGCAGATAAATCAGGTGGAACAATTTCAAGGTTACCGTGCCGCGCCAACGCATAAGTCGTCTGGCGTTCGCCTTCGCGGGGCAGCAATGAACAGGTGCAATACACAAGTTTCCCGCCGGGACGCAGCCAGGCAACTGCCTTGTCAATCAGGCCTTCCTGCAATGCAAACAGCTCAGACAAATCGGCACCCGCTTTGACGATCGTCAGATCGGGGTGGCGGCGAATGGTGCCTGTGGCGCTGCACGGCGCGTCCAGCACAATCGCGTCATACTGCTGATCGGTGTCCCAAGCGGTCGCATCGGCAATGACGGTCCCCGCCTGCAAGCCGGTGCGCCGCAAATTCTCGCCTGTTCGCGCCATACGGTTCAGCGATATATCAAGCGCAGTGACCTCTGCCCCCGCTGCGGCCAACTGCATGGTTTTACCTCCGGGGGCGGCGCATAAATCCAGAACGCGTTGACCGTCCAGATCACCAAGTAAACGCACCGGAACAGAAGCCGCCGCGTCCTGTACCCACCAGTCACCGGATTCATATCCCTGCAGCGTGGTGATTTGGGCGGGTTTATACAGTCGCAAGCTGCCATTTGGCAGGACAGCCGCATCCAGCGATGTGGCCAGCGTCTGTAAATTTTGTGGCGACTTCAGCGTTAAATCCAGCGGCGCGCCCGCTTCATGCGCTTTTTCGATATCGGCGACGATTTCGCGGCCAAAGTTTTTGGCAACAGGTTTGGCAAGCCAACCCGGCAAGGGTTGGGGTGACAGAGATTCCCATATTTCACGGCCGTCAGCGGCGATTTTGCGTGACACCGCGTTGATCAACCCCCCCATCCGCGCAGTTTTTTGCGACCGCTGCACGATTTCAACCGCGCCGTCGACCGCCGCATGCGGCGCGATGCCGTCGACCAGCATTTCCACGGTGGCGATGCGCAGAGCGTTGCGCGCCTTGAGCGGTGTGCTTTTCTCCACGTATTGATCGATGACGGCGTCGACTCGTCCCAGGTACCGCAAGACATTGGCGGCCAGCGATTGCGCGCGCGCCTTTTCCGGCCCGGTCAGACCCGCCAGCGGGCCTTTTTCATTGTCCAGAAGCTGCGATATCATGCGTTTGTCAAACAAAACGCCGTGCAAAAGCGCGGCGGCAGCTGCGCGTGCCTCCATACCCTTTTTGGCCATGTTTAAATTCCAATCACCGGCTTGCTGTCACCGGATCACGGCCTATAGGATGCAAAGATAGGCTGCAACAAGGCAAGTTTTGGAAATGTCCAAGCCCAAGGAAAAACCGCTGTCGGCGCCGGCCCTCCGGGCGTTGAAAGAAGCACAGGCACGGCGCGACACCGGGCCTGACGAAATCGCGCCAACAGAACTGGGTGGTCGCGACGGCCCCGAACCCACGCGCTTTGGCGATTGGGAGAAGAAAGGTCTGACCTCGGATTTTTGAACTCGGTCTACAACCCCAGAACATCCAGCATGGTATATTCGCCTGGCTTTTTCCCCTGACCCCACAGCGCCGATTTTAGCGCGCCGCGCGCAAAAATCGCCCGGTCGGTGGCCAGATGGCGCAGCACGATACGTTCGCCGACAGCGGCAAAAATCACGTCATGCTCTCCGACCACGTCGCCGCCGCGCACGGCGCTGAAGCCGATAGCACCGGTTTTGCGTGCGCCGGTGATGCCGTCGCGCCCGCTTTCGGTACGGGTGGCCAATTCAACCCCACGTCCTTCGGCGGCGGCCTGACCCAGCATCAGAGCCGTGCCCGACGGTGCATCCACTTTGTGCCGGTGGTGCGCTTCAATGATTTCGATATCGAAATCGTCGTCCAAGGCGGCGGCCACTTTTTTTGTGAGTTGCATCAGCAGGTTGACGCCAAGGCTCATGTTTCCCGCGCGAATGATAACCGTTCGTTGCGCACTGACTTTGATTTTCGCCAGATCGTCATCAGCAAAACCCGTTGTGCCTAACACCAGAACCACGCCACAATTGGCTGCGATTTCAGCGTGCGCCACAGACGCTTTGGGCGACGTGAAGTCGATCACCGCATTTGCGTCCGAAAAAACGGCGGGCGCGTTATCGGTGACGATGATCCCCGTAGCGCTGCCCCCCATGCAGGTGCCAAGATCCTGACCCACCCAGTCATGACCCGGGCGCTCTGTTGCCCCCGCAATAAAGGCGTTGTCGCTGTCTGTTATTGTACGCACAAGCATTTGACCCATGCGGCCAGAGACCCCCGTGACTGCTATGGATATCCTGTCGCCCATACCCGTTTCCCGTGTTGATTTCGCGCCACAAATGTCAGAGGGCACGCCATGTTGCAACAGCCTCTTTTCTGCCATAGTTCTGCGCAAAAGTGGAGCGGTTATGAGTAAGAACAGATTCAGTTCGCAAAGCGGGCCGACCCAGCGCCAGCTGCGCGTGGGGGAGTTGATCCGTCGGGCGCTATCAGACGTTCTGGTGCGCGGAGACCTTTATGATCCCGACATTGCCCACATGTCGATCACCGTCGGCGAGGTGAGTACCAGTGCCGATCTCAAAGTTGCCACAGTGCGCGTGATGCCGCTGGGCGGGCAGGATGCTCATTTGGCGATCGATGCGTTGCGTCGCAACAAAGGCGAGTTGCGGCGTCTTCTGAACAAGACCATCCAGCTGAAATTTTCGCCCGAACTGCGATTTGTGCGTGACACGACTTTCGACCAGATGGACGAAACCAAGCGTTTGCTTGACGACGAAAACGTCAAACGGGATTTGCTTCAACGCAGAGCTTCGGATGACTGAGCGCGCACCTCTTTGGCTGGACAGCGGGGCGCGCGAAAAACCGGGGCAGGGGCGGTTGTTTTTTACGACCGACCGCTACCCGCTGTTCTATTTGCAAATCACCAAATGCGGCTGCACATTTCTGCGTAATCTGATTTATTACCTTGATCACGATCAGGAACATCCTCACGGTGGGCGTATTCATACTTTTGAGGATGACTTCATAAAGGCGGCATTGGTTCCGCGGTCCCAATTGCAACAGTCGCCCTATATGTTCACTGTGGTACGTGACCCGATGGACAGGTTTTTGTCGCTCTATTTTGACAAGATAGCAAATCCGCACAACACCACCGACGTCAAGATCAAGAAGAACATGTTCAAGAACGCCAGACTAAAACGAAACCCGCGCAACAAGCTGGGAATACACCAGCACAATTGTGTGCAGATGTTGCGGTGGTTGGACAGCAACATGGCGGGTGAAACGCGGCTTAAAATCAATCCGCACTGGCAACGCCAATCGGCGCGGATTGCGCGGGCCGGTGACATGGGCCTGCGGTTTGTGACGCTCGACGGTCTGAACTGGCAACTGCCTGCTTTGCTGTCGCCGCTGATCCCCGACATCGCCACAAAAATGAATGTCGTGAAAACCCGCAACACGTCACCCAAACCGATCGCTAAAAGCGACGTCGTTACACCGGAAATCGAAGCACTGGTCAGCGAAATTTATGCTGAAGACGCGGCGCATTACACACAGGTCAATTCCGAATGGGGCGTGGCCCCCGGAAACGTTGCATAAGACATGGGGCGCAGGGGAAAAAAGGGCAGAGACGTCTCTGGCTGGCTGGTCGTGGACAAGCCGGCAGGCCTGACGTCAAGCGCCGTCGTCAACAAAGCCAAATGGGCATTTGACGCCAGAAAGGCAGGTCACGCGGGTACGCTTGACCCCGATGCCACAGGTGTACTGGCCATTGCTTTTGGCGAGGCCACCAAAACGGTGCCCTATATCACGGATGCGCTGAAATGCTATCGTTTCACCGTGCGGCTGGGGCAGGAAACCAATACCGATGACGCGCAGGGTGAGGTCAGGAAAACCAGCGATACACGGCCTGACGACTCAGCGATCAACGCGGCGCTGGGGCCGTTCGTGGGTGATATTCTGCAGGTGCCACCACAGTTTTCGGCGGTGAAAATCGATGGGCAGCGTGCCTATAAACGCGCGCGCGCCGGAGACGAGATCGCGCTGAGCCCACGGCCGCTGTGGGTCGAGTCACTGGATCTGATCACCCGCGACGACGCCGATCACGCAACTTTGGAAATGGTCTGTGGAAAGGGCGGGTATGTGCGTGCCATCGCCCGCGATCTGGGGCGGGAGCTGGGGTGTTTCGGCCACGTAAGAACACTGCGTCGGCTTTGGTCGGGACCGTTCGAGGTCAGCGACGCGATCGATTTTGATCTGTTTGACAAAATGGCCAAGTCACCCGATCTGGATCAGTTTTTGCTGCCGCTTGAAACCGGATTGTCCAGTCTGCCCGAACTGCGGTGCACTGCGGAAGCGGCGGCGAAGATGCGCAACGGCAACCCCGCAATGGTACTGACGGCAGATGTGAATTATGGCGACGAGGCCTGGGCGTCACTGGACGGGCAAGCCGTGGCAATCGGGCGGTACCGCGCGGGTGAGCTGCACCCGTCGCGCGTTGTCGTCCCGCCCACATGATCACCCGCGAACATCTAAAGGGCGACGCCGCCAGTGTGGCGGTTTACTCTGATTGCGAAAGATACCGCTATTCGCTCACGCGGATATGGGATGAAATTGGCCCCAAAGCCCTGTTTGTCATGTTAAACCCTTCGACCGCAACGGAAATCCAGAACGACCCGACTGTCGAACGCTGCGAACGCCGCGCCCGCGCCCTTGGATATGGCGCGTTTCGCGTGTGCAATATATTTGCGTGGCGCGCCACAAACCCAAAGGATATGCGCGCGCAAGTCGATCCGATCGGACCTGCCAACGACGCCGCCATTCTGGAGGGCTGCACATGGTCGGACACCATTGTCTGCGCCTGGGGTACGCACGGCGAACATCGCAATCGTGGGCCAGAGGTGGAAAGCTTGATGCGCGGTACGACCTTGCCCTTGATGCATTTAGGCCTGTCTAAAGCTGGCCACCCAAAGCACCCGCTTTATATCGGCTATGCCGTGCAACCTAAAAATTGGGACTAACGGAATTATCATTGATTCGTTAAACGTTCGGGATGACAGATTCACCAAAACCGTCGCCAAACGCCGATCTTGTGGCCGAAATAGAAGCCCTGCGCGCAGAGGTCAGTACCCTGAACGGGCACCGTTTTATCCATTTACACAATTCGCTGTGGAAGCTCACCGGATTGCAATTGCTGCGTGGCTTGGCCTTTGGTCTGGGCTCGGTTTTTGGGGCTACAATATTGGTATCGGTTCTGGTCTATACCTTATCAAACATCGACTTTATCCCGATCATTGGTGAATGGGCGAAGGAAATTGCTGACAGGATCAAAACACCGTAGTCGGCACCGCGATCAAACCGCTTCATCTTTGCAAAAATACTCATAAAACTGCGCGCCGCTTTGGCGCCGTCGGCCCGGCCCAACAAAAACCGACCTCAGGTCTTGTTCTTGGCGGGAGCACCCGGGAAATGATTGAATAAGGTTAGGCCAATTTTTCCGCTTCCTTTCTCAAACAATCGCGCCTATACGCGCGCATCTGCCGAAAAAGGGCGGGTGCTCCATGGGCCTATCTGGACGACATCCCGGTTTGCGCCATTTATTTAACCTTAGACAAGGAGACCCCGATGTCGATAACGCCAGAGGCGAAAGCCGCGCTGATCAAAGAATATGCCACCAAGGAAGGTGACACAGGATCCCCCGAAGTCCAGGTCGCCATTCTGACCTCGCGGATCACCACCCTGACCGAACATTTCAAAACCAACAAAAAAGACAACCACTCGCGTCGCGGTCTTTTGAAAATGGTCGCCCTGCGGCGCAAATTGCTGGATTACACCCGCTCCAAAGACGAAGAGCGCTATAAATCCCTGATCAAACGTCTGGGCATTCGCCGCTAAGCGATACGATCTCACTGCACAACAATTTCAGACGCGCCGCTTTGGCGCGTTTTTGTTTGCATTGGCGGGTTTTCTGCCTTGCTTACGTCTTTTAGGTGCTTATAAGTAATCGTACTGTTACTTATAAGCCCATACAGACGAAAGAGGTATAGATGCCCAATCAGGCCCTTCTATTTGTGACCGCAAGTCCAAACCCCGCTGAACCTGAGGCGATGCAGGAATATTTGCAACGTGTGATGCCCCTGTTTTTGGCCGCTGGCGGCACCTTGCTGGGCAGAGGCGCGGTTCAGGAAACAGTGGCCGGTACGGCTGATTATAAAATGGCCATGGTGATGGCATTTGAAAACATCGCTACGGCCAAATCAGCCTTGGACTCTGAAGACTACAGGAACTTGATTCCAATCAGGGATCGCGGATTTGCCAAAATTGACATCACGCTTGCCCAGTCGCTTTGATGATCAGGAGGACACCATGAAACTAAGAAGACGAACCAAAATAATTCTCGGTGCCTTGGGTGTCATTGTGTTGGGGCTCGTCATGGTGATGGCGCCCGTCGTCGCACGCATGCCGTCGCCGCAGGCCGACCGGGTCCAGGATGGGCCGCTGGTGGGTCTTAACGCCGGTGGCTCATTTGCCTGGATTATTCCCTCGGATTCAGGGGTTATTCTGGTAGATGCCGGATGGTCCGAAGATGCTGCGGAAATTCTGGCCGAGGTCGGTGATAGAAAAATCATGGCTGTGCTGCTGACCCATGGTCATTTCGACCATACCGGCGGCATCTCTGCCTTTCCCGACGTGCCGGTCTATCTTGGTCCGGGTGAAGAACCGCTGCTGAGGCGTCAGGTCGACCCCAAAGGCTGGATGGCCCGAATGTCTACCAAGATGATGGCCCCACCTGTACCTGATCCCACAACGGTTATCGAATTTACGGATGGACAGATGCTGACAGTTGACGGCCTCGCGATACGGGCGATTCACACCCCGGGGCACACGGGTGGCAGTGCAATGTATATCTGGAACGATGTGTTGTTCAGCGGCGATTCAATCGTTGGTCGCGGTGATTACGTCAATGAAATACCCAAAGGCACCGCAGATAACTATGATCAGATACGCCCCGGCGTTGCGAAAGCTTTGAATTATCCGTTTACCAAAATGGCGGACGGACATGTCGGTTTACACAAAGGCATCAGGGCGCAAGTCAAAGAATATGTGAACAACCCCTGAATTCAACCCGGGAAAACAACATGGCCGTACGCTGTTGACCTTTGCAGGCATTTGCTGGCTGGTATGAAGACGTGGGCAGAAACAAACTATACAGTCGGGACGACGTGCTTGAGAAAGCCATGCAGCTTTTTTGGCTACATGGGTATGACGGGGTAACGACCCAGATCCTGGTGGATGCCATGGGCATAAACCGCAAGAGCGTCTATGCGGAGTTTCACAACAAGGAAAACCTGTATCTGGCGTCACTGGACCGGTATTTGTGTCAGCAGGTTCCGCAAAGGTTTGTGGCCTTGAATGCCCCAGACGCCGGCCTGCCCGCCGTATTTGAACTGCTGGACAGATTTGCCGGTGCGGTTGGTCGGGACGGGCCGGAACGGGGTTGCATGTTGTGCAATGCGGCGGCGGAAACGGCGTATCAGGACAAAGCGGTCCATGTGCTGGTTGAGCGGTATTTTGATCTGATGCGGTCCTCGCTGGCGCACGCCCTGAACGGCGCAAAAAACAAAAAAGAGGTATCTGAAGAATTCAAAACAGATGATTGGGCGGCGGCTTTGACCACAACATTGATCGGCATGTTTGTCATGATAAGATCACGGGCCGGTGGCGACGCACTGCAGGCTGCGGTTGATCTGGCAAAAATGCAATTGATCGAAAAATCATGAACCATCTGCCCGCGCGCAGCGCACCGCTGGCCGCAGATTGGTTCACGGGTCCCCATGGAAAGTATTCTGAAACATGGCGCGAATTGCCGCTTTCCTTCGCTATCAATATCCGCTAGACGCGCGAAATCTGAGACGTGGTGCCCTGATCCCCGCACCCACGATTGATAGAACAGGGATCGGCGGCAATGGGGCCGCCATTTAAAAATGGAGATCCGGGAACGCCCGGGCTTGCTCCGTGTTAGGAAAACTAAATGTTTAACGAAGTGAAAAAATCCATCCAGTGGGGTGAGGAAACTCTGACTCTGGAAACCGGCAAGATTGCCCGGCAGGCCGACGCCTGCGTCATCGCCACGCTTGGCGAAACTTCGGTGCTATGCGCCGTTGTGTACGAGAAAAAGCCAAAGCCTGGCCTCGATTTCTTTCCTCTGACGGTTCACTATCAGGAGAAATACTACGCCGCCGGTAAAATTCCCGGTGGGTTCTTCAAACGTGAAGCCCGCCCAACCGAAAAAGAAACCCTGACATCGCGTCTGATCGACCGGCCAATTCGCCCGTTGTTCGTACCCGGTTTCAAGCACGAAACCCAAGTGATCTGTACGGTCCTGTCTCACGATCTGGATAATGATCCGGACGTCGTGGCGATGATCGCGGCCTCTGCGGCGCTGACGCTGTCTGGCGCACCGTTCCGGGGTCCCATCGGCTGCGCGCGCATCGGTTTCGCTGAAGGCGAGTACGTGTTGAACCCCCGCGTCGATGACATGCACAAGCTGCGCGACAATCCGGATCAACGCCTTGATCTGGTCATGGCAGGTACCAAAGACGCCGTGATGATGGTTGAATCCGAGGCTTACGAGCTGTCCGAAGCTGAAATGCTGGGCGCGGTCAAATTCGGCCACGATGCCATGCAGCCGGTGATCGATCTGATCATCGACATGGCCGAAGCCGCCGCAAATGAGCCGTTTAACTTTCAGGCACCCGATTATTCGGATCTGTATAAGAAGGTCGAAAAAGCCGGCGAGAAATCCATGCGCAAAGCCTTTGCGCTGACCGACAAACAGGAGCGTACCAGCGCGATATCGGCAGCCCGATCAGAAATCACCGAGGCGCTTTCTGACGAAGATCGCGACGACGGCAATCTGGGCACCTGCTTCAAAAAACTTGAAAGCGCAGTTGTACGCGGCGACATTATCAAGACCGGCAAGCGTATCGACGGCCGCGACCTGGACACTGTGCGCCCGATCGTATCGGAAGTGCAGCTTTTGCCCCGCACGCATGGTTCCGCGCTTTTTACACGTGGTGAAACGCAGGCACTGGTGGTCACCACGTTGGGGACAGGTGACGACGAGCAGATGATCGACGCACTTAACGGAACTTACCGCTCCAACTTTATGCTGCATTACAACTTTCCCCCTTATTCGGTAGGTGAAGCCGGTCGCAACATGGGTCCGGGACGTCGCGAGATCGGCCACGGAAAACTGGCGTGGCGCGCGTTGCAGGCCGTGCTGCCCGCGCCTACGGATTTCCCTTATACTCTGCGTCTGGTGTCCGAGATCACCGAGTCAAACGGCTCTTCGTCGATGGCGTCGGTTTGTGGCGGTTCCCTGTCGATGATGGATGCCGGTGTGCCGCTTAAGGCCCCGGTTGCCGGTGTTGCCATGGGTCTGATCCTGGAAGGCAAGGACTATGCCGTTTTGACCGATATTCTTGGTGACGAAGATCACCTTGGCGACATGGACTTTAAGGTGGCCGGGACTGCCAACGGCATCACCAGCCTGCAAATGGATATCAAAGTTGCGGGTATCACGCAGGAAATCATGGAAAAAGCGCTTGATCAGGCGAAAGCCGGTCGTTTGCATATTCTTGGTGAGATGGGCAAAGCCCTGTCTGAAACCAGTGAATTTTCAGAACATGCGCCACGGATCGAAACCATGCAGATCAACCCCGACAAAATCCGCGAAGTGATCGGATCGGGTGGCAAGGTTATTCGCGAAATCGTCGAAGTCTCGGGTGCCAAAGTCGACATCAACGATGAGGGTATCATCAAAATCGCTTCGGCCAATGGTGAAAGCATCAAAAAGGCATACGCCATGATCAACGAGATCGTAGCGGAACCCGAAGCCGGTAAAATTTACACCGGCACGGTGGTCAAGCTGATGGATTTCGGTGCATTCGTGAATTTCTTTGGCAAACGCGATGGTTTGGTTCACGTCAGCCAACTGGCCAACGAACGGGTCAACCACCCCAAGGACGTCCTGAAAGAAGGTCAGGAAGTCAAAGTCAAACTGATGGGCTTTGACGATCGTGGCAAAGTGCGCCTGTCCATGAAAGTGGTCGATCAGGAAACCGGTGAGGAGATCGCGCGCGAAGACGCGTAAATTTTTCTTGAAGCAAATCGAAATGGCCTCCCTTTTTGGGGGGCCTTTTTCGTGGCGCAGGGCAATAAATAAAATTTAGCAATAGAATTTGAACTTTTCCTTGAACACCCCCCTTGCATCCTTTCATCCACAGTGAAAACACTGGCGCAAATTCATCCACCGTTAACCAAGGAGTCGCGCTATGTTGGACAAACGTCAATTCTATATCGATGGGATCTGGGTTGATCCCGCTGTGGCGAGCGATCTGGATGTGATCAACCCGTCGACAGAAGAAGCCTGCGCGGTGATTTCGCTGGGCGGCGCTGCGGATACGGACAAAGCTGTTGCTGCGGCACGCGCGGCGTTTGTACCTTGGATGAACACGCCTGCATCGGATCGGATCGCGCTGATCGAAAAGCTGGCCGAAATCTACCAGTCCCGTGCCGAAGAAATGGGCAAGGCGATTTCAATGGAGATGGGCGCGCCAATCGATATGTCCAACAGCCAGCAGGTCGGGGCGGGTTTGGGACATATCAAAAATATCATTCGCACGGCCAAAGAGTTTGATTTTGATCAGCTGCTTGGCAACCACGCGCCTGACGACAGGATTCTGATGGAGCCCGTCGGGGTTTGCGGATTGATCACACCGTGGAACTGGCCGATGAACCAGATTGCGCTCAAAGTGATTCCGGCTATGGCGGCAGGGTGCACAATGATTTTGAAACCATCGGAAATCGCGCCGCTATCGGGGCATCTGTTTGCCGAAATGGTGGATGAGGCTGGCTTTCCAGCCGGCGTTTTCAATCTGGTGAATGGCGACGGACTGGGCGTGGGCACACAGCTTTCAGGCCACAAAGACGTGGACATGATTTCGTTCACAGGTTCGACCCGCGCGGGCATCGCGATCACCAAGAATGCTGCGGATACGGTGAAACGTGTGGCGCTTGAACTGGGCGGAAAAGGCGCAAACGTGATTTTTGCTGACGCCGACGAAAAAGCGGTCAAACGCGGTGTCATCCGGTGCATGAATAATTCGGGACAGTCGTGCAATGCGCCGACCCGGATGCTGGTGCAGCGCGAGATTTATGACGAAGCGCTGGATACCGCTGCCGAAGTCGCGTCCGCGATGACCGTTGGTCGCGCCAATGAAAACGGGCGCCATATTGGTCCGGTTGTGTCAGAGCTTCAGTTCAACAAAATTCAGGGGCTGATCGAAGAGGGAATCAAGGAAGGTGCGCGCGTCATCGCCGGAGGACTGGGGCGGCCCGAGGGGCTTAATCGCGGCTATTTCGTCCGCCCGACGATATTCGCCGATGTTGACAACACCATGACCGTTGCACGCGAAGAGATTTTTGGCCCGGTGCTGTCGATCCTGCCTTTTGATACCGAAGAAGAGGCGGTACAAATATCCAACGACACAGCCTACGGCCTGACCGACTACGTGCAATCGGGTGACGGTACAAAAGCAAACCGCGTGGCGCGACAGTTGCGGGCCGGTATGGTTGAAATAAATGGCACGACACGGGGTGCCGGCGCACCATTTGGCGGCTATAAACAGTCGGGCAACGGACGCGAAGGCGGTATCTGGGGGCTGGAAGATTTTCTTGAGGTTAAATCGGTCAGCGGCTGGGCGGCTGAATAGATCGCACCAGAAAAGATCAGGATGAAGGGCACGCGCGGGTACGTCATCCATCTGGTGCGCGCAACGTCGCGGCGCAGCAACGCTGATAGATTGGCCGCTGAAATTCCGTTGGAAACCCAGTTGCTGGACGCGGTGGACGGTACGCATCTGCACGGCAAGGCGTTGACCGACGCCTACCGCGTGGGGCTTCACGAACCAGGTTATCCATTTGGGCTGCGCGGCGGTGAAATCGGCTGCACGCTCAGCCACCGCGCGGCGTGGGCCAAAATCGTTGAATCCGGCGCCCAAGCGGCGCTGATCGTCGAGGATGATGTAGCGCTGCAAAAAGACATCTTTCGCAAGTCTCTTGAATTTGCTCGCGCCCATGTGGCGCGGCTGGGCTATATCCAGTTCAACACAAGACCAAGCCAAAAGAGCGGTAAAATAGTCGCCACGCACGGCGACGTCCGGATCGTCGGCCATCGGATTACGCCGCTACGCACGTCGTGCCAGTTGGTGTCGCGCGCCGCTGCGTCAAAATTGTTGGACAAGACCACCCCGTGCGACCGCCCTATTGACGTTTTTTTGCAAATGCGTTGGATCACAGGGCAAACTGTGTTCACAATTTACCCGTCGGGCGTGTCGGATATCGCGGCCAGCGTCGGGGGCAGCGTGATTCAACAAAAGGTGCCCGGTGCGCAAAGGCTCCGGCGCGAGTACGCGCGTTTTGCCTATCGGCGCAAAATCGCAAACCTGTCGGCGCGCCACCCAATAAAGGAGCCACAGCCATAATTATTGCGCGCCTCCACGGTGGAATGGGTAATCAGCTATTTCAATATGCCGCGGCCAGAGCGCTGGCGGTACGTTTGGGCGTTGACGTGGCGCTTGATCCAAGGCTGGCGCCGTCCAAGGGCTTTCGGTTGGGGTTGCAGCATTTTGATATTTGCACCGTGCCGCCGGTTGAACTGCCGCCGATGCGCAGTGACTCGGTCTTTCGCTATGGCGCGTGGCGGGTTTTTGGAAAAAATCCAAAAATGCGGCGCGAACGCGGGCTGGGGTTCAACTCGGCGTTCACAGCGTGGGGCGACAACAGCTACCTGCACGGATATTGGCAGACTGACCGGTATTTCGCTGATATTCAGGGTCAGATTCGGCAAGACCTGCGGATGATAACCTCGTCCACAAAGCAGAACGACAAAATGGCTGCGCGTATACAAAAAGCACAATCCGTATCGCTGCATGTGCGTCGCGGCGACTATCTGGGGCTGGCCGCGCATCAGGTCTGCACAGAAAAATATTATCGCAATGCCGTAGCAACGATGGCAGAGAAGAAAGGCATCGACCCAACAGTTTTCGTATTTTCCGACGATCCCGACTGGGCCAAAGACAATCTTGATCTTCCGTGTGAAAAAGTAGTTGTCGATTTCAACGGACCAGAGGCGGATTTCGAGGATTTGCGCCTGATGAGCCTGTGTCAGCACAACATAATCGCCAATTCTTCGTTTTCCTGGTGGGGCGCGTGGCGCAACGAAAACCGTGATAAAATCGTGATCGCGCCGGACCGTTGGTTCGGCAAAGGGCCGCTACATAATCCCGATATCATTCCGCAAAGCTGGTTGCGCGTCCCGGGTTGAAAGAATTCCAACATGTTTGTGATCTCAGTTGTTTTGTCTTTGTGCGCGCGCGAAATTAGGGGACAATAAAAAAACATATGTGAAAGCTTTGACAATGATGTACCGTTTCAAGACCGACCTCAATTATTCTGACGTCACACCGCGTGCCGACTATATGAACCGTCGTACGTTGATGGCGGGTGCTGGGGGATTGGCAATAGCGGCGATGGCCGGCCGACCTGTTTCGGCGGCAGCTATTGCTTTCCAGAAAAGCGCGTATTCAACTGATGAAAAACCCAATTCTCTGGAAGATATAACGGGGTACAACAACTTTTACGAATTTGGTACCGGCAAGGACGATCCTGCCAAACACGCCCACAACCTGACAACAACGCCGTGGAGCGTAAAAATTGACGGTTTGGTCGACAAGCCGGGCAATTACAGTTTTGAAGACATAATAAAAGGCGTCAATATGGAAGAACGGATTTACCGTCTTCGCTGTGTTGAGGCGTGGTCGATGGTCGTGCCGTGGGTTGGGTTTCAACTGTCCGATCTTTTAGGCAGGATCGGCGTGCAAAGCAGCGCCAAATACGTGGCGTTCGAAACGCTTGTGCGCCCTGAAGAAATGCGTGGTCAGGGCCGCCGCCTGCTGGACTGGCCGTACCGCGAAGGCCTGCGTCTGGACGAAGCCATGCACCCGCTGACGATTTTGGCCACCGGCCTTTATGGCGAAGACCTGCCCAATCAGAACGGCGCGCCGTTGCGTCTGGTGGTGCCGTGGAAGTACGGATTCAAGTCGATCAAGTCGATTGTGCGTATCTCGCTGACAGACAGCGAGCCGCAGGCGACGTGGAACATGCAGAATGCACGCGAGTACGGTTTCTATTCCAACGTAAACCCCAACGTGGATCACCCGCGCTGGTCGCAGGCGTCAGAGCGCCCGATAGGTGGCGGTCTGTTTGCCAGGCGCAAGAAAACCCTGATGTTCAACGGGTACGGCGATCAGGTTGCAGATTTGTACGCGGGCATGGACCTGCAGAAAAATTTCTGAACACCGGGCCGCAGGAAGGTTTCTTAGCGGGCTAAACACAATTTCCAAAGGGCTGTCGGCAGCGCCTTGCGAAGAGGAAATAACCCCAATGACGCTTGTTCAAAATTTGAATGCGCAAATTCGCAAAATTCCCACGTGGCCGCTTTATGTGATCGCGCCAGTTCCCGGATTGGTTTTCTTTTATTGGGCGGCGACCAATCAGTTGGGCGCTGACCCTTTGCAGGTATTGGAACGGCAGTTGGGCAAATGGGCGCTGCAAATGCTGATGATCACGCTGCTGGTCACGCCGGTCAGGAATTGGAGCGGGGTCAATTTTATCAAATTTCGGCGGGCCTTTGGGCTGACCGCGTTCATGTACGTGTGTTTTCACCTGCTGACGTGGTTCGTTCTGGACAAGCAGTTTTTCTGGGACGAGATCGTCAAAGACCTGATCAAACGCCCGTATATCATCATCGGCATGGTCAATTTTCTGGTCTTGCTGCCGCTTGCGATCACGTCGCATAACTATTTTTTACGCAGACTTGGCCCGTTGCGCTGGCGCAAGCTGCATAAGTTGAGTTACGTCGCTGTTTTGGCGGGCGCAGTACACTACCTTTTGGTGGTCAAAGCTTGGCCGCCCGAGCCGATAATATATGTGGTCGGCGCGGTATTGCTATTGCTGATGCGAGTGAACTGGAGCAAATTCACAGGTTTCGCTTCCTCAGCCTGAAAAATATGTGGGTGTGGGCAAAGGCGGGGAAACCCCCGCCCAGCCGATCAATAATACCAGAAGCGTTTGGCGTGAGCGAGCTGACGTTGCAGCTCTTTCCGCTTGCGGGATTCGTCGCGATGCATTGCTTCTTCATGGGTCATGAACGGGTCTGACCTTGACCAACGGGATTCGCGGCTGGCAGTTCTGATTGATTGTGAAAGTATTCCTAACATTTTATCACCTATTTTGGTTGAGCTGTTTCATTTGTACCCCCGTTAAACAGGCTTGCGTTCGAAAAAGCGAGTTTGTATGATTGTTGAAATGATAGCTGAACTATAAATATATGAACTGGTCAAAAATTCCATCTCTTGCGGCATTGCGGGCGTTCGAAGCGGCAGCGCAGCACTTGAATTTCAGCCATGCAGCACGTGAGTTGAATGTCACCCATGCGGCGGTGGCTCAGCATGTGCGGGCACTGGAAGCAGAATTCAACGAAAGTTTACTTGTTCGACAGGGGCGGGGGTTGGCACTGACAGAGGCCGGGACGCAATTGGCCCGAAGTTTGAATTCCGGATTTTCAGAGATTGCTGCCGGTGTTGATTTGCTGCGTGCCCGCAGTGCAAACAGGCCGCTCAATATTACGGTCACTCCAGCTTTTGCCGCCAACTGGCTGATGCCTCGCATGGGTGGGTTCTGGGCCAAACACCCGGAGATACCAATCAGTATCAATCCCAGCATTGGCATCGTGGATATGGCGCGTGATGGTTATGATTTGGCGTTGCGGTATGGCGATGGCAATTGGCCGGGGGTGATGTCGGAACCTTTGACAAGTGGTGATTTTCTTGTCGTCGCGCGGCCTGATCTGATTGGGGACCGCACTGTTGATTGCCTTTCGGATGTGGCGGACCTGCCGTGGCTGCTGGAAGAATACATGATGGAGCGTCGCGCCATCGTGGAACGAGAAGGCATAGATTTTGCGCAGGTGAATGTCACCTTTCTGAATACCAATGGCCTGGTCTTATCAGCGGCTCTGGCCGGACTTGGACTGACAGTGCAGCCGCGATCATTGGTAGAGGATGAGATCAAATCGGGCACGCTGGTAAAAATCTGCGAGATCAGCCAGCCGGGAATCGGTTATTATATGGTGACGCTGTCAATGCGCGAACCGCGTGGGCTGCGTCAGTTTCAGAAATGGTTGCGTGAGGTGGCCAAGGATAAAGACTGAACCGGTTTCAAAAGTGGGGCTTGTGGGCCTTGCAAGTGCTGATCCTGACGCTGCCGTTGATGCCTTCGCCCAGATCTACAGGGTTCAGCTTGCTGAAGTGTCGCCGCACCTTTGGCGCTTTCAAGCTTTTGTAATCCTACGCAGCGGGTTAAAGGCGCAGTGCCCCCTGTGAAGGCCATTGCCAACAACGAGCAAAAAGAGCCGCGCCTTGTCTGCTTGAAGTCAAGGCCTGGCCTCCGAGCCGATAACGTATGTGATCGGGACGGCATTGCTATTGCTGATGCGGGTCAAGTGGCGCAGATTTCGCCGTGCCGAGGCCTAATGTTGGGCACGCATTCGGCGCCCCAGTATGCGTATGCGCGAATAAAGCTCGTCACGGTCTGAATAGACGCCTTCGATATAGCGCTCTCCTCCGCCGGCATCATAGGCGCGGCGCCCGTGAAGCGCACGGCGATTGTCAAAGGCAAAAAGATCCCCGGCGCGGTAATCAACCTTCATCTGATATGTGGGGCTTTGGGCCATGGCGGTAAAGTGACGATAGGCCCGGTAGGCGCGGGACTGAATGTCGAGCGGTGCACGCATCGGACTACGGAGCCACGTGTTGAAGCGCACGCTGGAAATCGCACCGTCTGAATCCAATTCAACCAGCGGACCAGATGCCCGGTAGTCGGTAGTCTTTGCACGATTGTTGTAATGCCAGACATCCGTGATAAGCGATTCAAATATATCGGGATCGTTGGTACGGATATCCTCGGCGATTTTATAGGCGTCGCAGTAAGAACCTTCGCCGCCCGAAGTGGTGTTTGCGCGACAGAACAGAAATTGCAGCCCGGGCGGGGTTTCGCGGGTCGGCAAATCAATGTGCTGGGGTAGCGCCAGCGACGTGAACGCGTTTGAATCAGGTACGTCTTTGATCGCCAATGTGTAAATTCGGCCAAAATTTGTTTCGCGAATCGAGCCGACCCTCTGTGCGACGTCTTCCAGCATTCCGTCCTGCAGCGGAAGGTTTTCCAGACGTGAGACGCCGTAGTCGCGCAGGGCTTCCAGCCAGGACAGGAATATTTTTGACGAACCAAGCGCCGTCGGCCCGTCGAATGTTGGCGGAACGGGTTGCGATGCGGCGTTCCACAGAACACAGGTTGACGTCCGGTGCGTGGTTTCATCAAAATAGCTGTGCGCGCGCAGCCATCCGGGGTGATAACGGCTATGGATGTCTTCTGGCATCCAGTGGACGCACAAGGCTCCCACGGCGTCGATCTTGCAGGCCTTTATCCTTAGCTCGGCCGGTATGTCGGTCGGTGCAATGACCATTTCGCGCGACAGCCGGTGCGTGGTCTCGGGTGCGGGACAGTTTTCCCGCAGCAGCACTGCATCCATCTGACAGGTTTTCCCGTCGCTCCAGTGCAACGTGACGTGATCGGCTGCGTGGGCCACTTTACTGATCGTTTGGTGAACCGGCCAGAAGTCAAAATCGGGCGTGTCGGGCATTTCAGACATGGGGGTCATCCTCGAATTTCTGGCCTGAGCTTTGCTCTGCGTCCATAATTGAGCGAATCACTCGTTTGGTAAACAACGTTGGCGACAAAAAGCATGTCGCATTCAATGAACGGATAGCGGCTCTTTGGATTTCTTCACTGGAAAATCGGATTCTCGATTAACAGTTTTGCCCCGTTCAATTTCTGCGTGCCGCCGGCGCTGGCTGATAGTCGCAAAAACAACCGTGACCCCATATATAGAAGGCAGAACCGGGGTTTCAAAAAAACTTCATCATTTTTGAAAAAAGCCCTTGCGGGACTCAGTCACTAAGCCTAAACAGCGCTTCACCGGAGGCGGATGGCAAATATTGCTTGGGGCGGCCGGTCAAAACAGAGACAGACATCGAGCGGCGGGCGCGCCAGAAAATTGGGCGCAACCGGTGCGTTTGTCTCTGCGCTCTTTGAAATAGATAGTATCTGAAGAGATATGTGGGCGGTTTGGTTTCGTTTCGACGGACGGACTT
>CAZPQL010000034.1:0-32680 GCA_964588725.1 uncultured Rhodobacterales bacterium | reverse complement strand
CCGGTGGCGAAAATCATTTCGATCAGATCGCGCCGCGCTGACACCCGCATGCGGCTGTCGTTCATCCAACAGCCCGCGCCTTTCTCGGCGACGAAAATTTCATCCTTGACCGGATCAAGCACCACGGCGGCGACGATTTCCTTTTTATGCTCAAGCGCAATCGAAATCGCCCAATGCGGCAGCCCGTGCAGAAAATTCGTGGTGCCGTCAAGCGGATCAACGATCCAGCGGCGCGTCGGGTCGGCGCCTTTTACTTCTTCGGATTCTTCGCCCAGCCACCCGTAATTCGGTCGCGCCTCGGTCAGGGTTTCGCGGATGATCGATTCGGCCTTGAAATCTGCGTGTGACACGAAATCGCCGGGTCCCTTACTGGACACTTGCAGCTTTTCCACCTCGCCAAAATCGCGCAGCAGACCGCGGGCCGCCTGGCGGGCGGCTTTGATCATGATGTTAATATTGGCAGATGCCTGCGCCATGGCGTGTCCGTTTCCCGTCAGCTGGCCCGCTCTATAGGCCGCGCGCTGACCAAGGCCAAGTGGCAATTCAACTTTGATCAGGGGACTTTCGTTGCAGTTTCGGCGGCTCGGTGCGCGCGAGACGGATAAAATTTGAAACAAACGGTTGCTGCGTGGATTCGGCGCGCGTGGCGGCGTAAAGCCGCTTGGTGATCCCGCCCTTGGTCAATGGCCGCGTGACATAGTCGTGGCTGGTGCGGATTTCGCGCAATACCCAGTCGGGCAGCACTGTGACCCCGCGTTTTGACGCCACCAGAAGCAGAATGACAGCGGTCAGCTCGACCTGCCGAATGGTTGCCGGTTCAACCTTTGCCGGAGTCAGAAGCGTGGTAAAAACATCCAGCTGGGTCTTGTCCACCGGATACGAAATCAGCGTCTGGTCGCGGAAATCTTCGGCGGTAATGAATTTTTTTTTCGCCAGCGGATGCGACGACGCCGCCACAAACACCGGCTCATAGTCAAACAGCGGCGTAAAATCGACACGCTCGGCTGTCGTGGGATCGGACGAAATCACCAGATCGACGTCTTCGCGCATCAGCGCGGGCAGGGCGTCAAACGCCAGCCCAGGGCGGATGTCCACATCCACATCGGGCCACGCGCGGCGAAACAGTTCGAGCACAGGAAACAGCCATTCAAAACAGGCGTGGCATTCAATCGCAATGTGCAGCCGACCCGAGCGCCCGGATTTAAGCGCGTCAAAATCGTCCTTGAGCTGGGCAATCTCGGGCAACACCCGTTCCGCCAGTTTCAGCATCCGAAACCCCGCAGACGACAGCGTCATGGGTTTGGAGCGGCGCACAAACAACGGCAGCCCCGCCTGTTCCTCCAGACCCTTGATCTGATGCGACAGCGCCGATTGGGTGATGTTCAGCACGTCGGCAGCGCGCGCCAGCCCCCCGGCCGCGTGGATGGCCTGTATGCTGCGCAGGTGACGAAGTTCAAGGTGCATGATGAGTCGATTTCATAATGATGATGATTAATATGAATTTGTTTCACAATTAGGAAAATGACACAAGGGGGCAGACATTATTCCAGAGGCCATCATGACATTAAAGACCCCGCGCGTTTCATTCGAATTTTTCCCGCCGCAAACGCTGGATGCCAGTTTCCGCCTTTGGGAATCGGTCAGCACGCTGACGCCGCTTGATCCGTCGTTCGTGTCGGTGACTTACGGGGCAGGGGGCGCGACGCGGCAACTCACCCACGAGGCGCTCAAGACTATTATCAATCATTACGGCGTGCCGGTGGCCGGACATCTGACCTGCGTGAACGCCAGCCGCGATGAAACGCTGGAGATTGCCCAACGCTATGCAGATGCAGGCGTCAAGGAAATCGTGGCGCTACGTGGTGATCCGCCAAAAGGGGTTGCGAAATTCACGGCGCACAAAGATGGCTTCAAAAGCTCTGTTGACCTGGTGGCGGCACTGGCCGATTTGAATGCATTCCACATTCGCGTTGGTGCATACCCGGATCAACACCCCGAAGCGCAGGATGAAAATGCAGACGTCGACCACCTGTGGCGCAAGATCGACGCCGGTGCCCATAGCGCGATTACCCAGTATTTCTTTGATATCGACAGCTTTTTGCGGTTTCGCGATAAATGCACCGCGCGTGGCATCACCGCGCCAATCATTCCCGGTATTTTACCGATCGAGGACTGGGAAAAGACCAAAAAGTTTTCCGCGCGCTGTCAGGCACATTTGCCGGACTGGATGGATCAGGCCTTTGCCAAGGCCAAACGCGACAATGTCGAGGATCTGCTGGCGATTTCGATCTGCAGCGAAATTTGCGCCGATCTAATGGAAGAAGGCGTTGAAGATTTGCATTTTTACACGCTCAACCGCCCGCATCTGACCCGCCAGATATGCAAGGCGCTGGGGATCGATGCGAAATCTGCGCTGCAACAAGTGGCGTAACGTCAAGGCTTTCACCCTGGTGCCAAACCTGCGCAACATCGACCCAGCCAATTTACTGGAGCGATGGATATGGCCCCACCAAATCAGAAATCTTCGGTCGACCTGTCCCGCATGAACGGTCTTGATCTGATGAATGCGATGATCGCCGGTAAAATTAAACCACCGCCGATTGCGGATTTACTGGGCTTCGCACCGGTCAAGGCCACACCGGGTGTCGTGGTGTTCGAAGGCAGGCCCGCCGCCGGGGCCTGCAACCCAATGGGTAGCGTCCATGGCGGCTGGTACGGCGCGATACTCGACAGTGCGCTGGGTTGTGCGATTCTGACAAAACTTCCCGCGGGGACCGGCTATACGACGCTGGAATACAAGGTAAATATCACCCGCGCTATTCCTGTCGGAACATTGGTGCGCGCCACGGCACAAACATCGCACGTCGGGCGCTCAACTGGCGTGGCCGATGCGCGGATGATCGGCGTCGAAGACGGCAAAACCTACGCCACCGGATCAACCACCTGTATCATTTTCAATTGACCGGGTGTGTTTGCTGCGCGACAGGCTCGCGAGCTGCACCGGTCGGTGTCGCTTCAAATGCCGGCGTACCAGTCATAAAATCCGACGTCCTCCCAATAGCCGCCACGGCCGCGCCCGATATCGGCGATCGACGCGACAGCCTCTATTCCCATGATGAATTTGGCCTGTTTGTAGCCCAACTGGCGTTCGACACGCAGGCGGACGGGCGCGCCGTGGTCCACCGACAAAACGCCGTCGTTCATACCGTAAGCAAGGATGGTTTGTGGGTGGAAAGCATCGATCAGATCGATGCTTTCGTAATAGGCGGTTCCCCTGAAATCGTCGGCGCAATGAAAGACGATGAAACGCGCCGCAGGTTTTAGCTGCACCTCGTGAAGCAGAGTTCGCAGTGGCACACCCGTCCATTTCCCAATGGCGCTCCAGCCCTCGACGCAATCGTGGCGGGTGATTTGGGTGCGCGATGCTTTGCCGCGCAGGTCCGCCAGTGAATAACTGCGCGGCGTATTCACCAAGCCACCAACGTCCAGCCGCCAGTCAACAAAGCGCGTGACCTGATGCTGTCGGTAGACAGGCGAGCGCGGTTGCGTGTTGCCGTTGGTGCGAAATACCGGCGACATCTGGTCGGGGTCAAATTCGCGCGCCAGTGCGTTTGAACCGATGAGACGGTGAACGCGGCTTGACAGCCATTCGCCGGACGACAGAACTATGTCGCGAAAGCTTGGGCTTGAACCCAGACGGTCACAGCCGATGACCACAGCTGGTGCGGCCAGACCAATGCCGGTCAGCATCCGGCGGCGGGTGATCAATCGCGACATCAGCGTTTCTCCTTTGGCACGCGAAAAGCGCCGGTGATCATGGCGCGTATCTGGTTGAAGGGGTTGGTCAGAACGACCATGACGATATGTACGACGAAAAAGCCGACCAACAGCGCCGCAACGATGAAGTGGACGGAACGCGCCGATTGCCGCCCGCCGAACACATCCAAAAGCCACGGCCACGTCGCGTCCATCGATGGCGACATGGTCAGCCCGCTCAGGATCATCAATGGGATCAACCCAAAAATTACGACGATATAGCTGGCTTTTTGCAGTATATTGTAACGCAGCGCTGCTGCACCTTTGGGGAAATTAAGTCGCGCGTGGTGTCTGATTTCCGTCCAGATATGACGTGGCGACAGTTCGCTTCGTCTTGGCCGCAGGTCGCGCCAGATATGGCCGTTAAGCAGACTCCACAGGCTATAGCCTGTGATTCCAATGGCAAAAAGCCAGGCAAAGCTTAAGTGCCAGCGCCGCGCCAGCGCAAGGTCGTAATTGCTTGGGATTGTCGACCATGACGGAAACGCGCGGTTACGGCTACGCCCGTCGGCGTCCTCCCAGCGGCCAAGCACACCGTCAGTGCTGATTTGCTTGCTGCCAATCCGCAGATATCCCTTGTCATCGTTTACGCCGATTTGCAGCCAAGCGTGATCTCTGTTGGCACCAAACTGTCCCCAGTACAGCCGTGGGTGCGCATTGAAAATCATCAATCCGCTCATCAGCAGAATAAGCACCGTGCCTGCATTGACCCAGTGCCAAAGGCGCGTTGACAGCCGGTGGCGGGCGACCAGATCGTCGGCCTTAGGCAGGCTTTCGCGCGTTGTTGTATCCCCGGGCATGGCTGACGTTCCTTTGCTATGGGCAATAATATACTCTTGATCTGTAAAGCGGTGGCTTGGACGATCCTGCGCGGCCCAATTCATGTTTCTGCCTGAAATATCCTACGCGATTGCCGTCTAAAAAGTCGAGCAATCCAATCAAGCTGGCGCAATTGTGAATTTGCGTCACCTATGTTGGAGTGGCCGCACGGCTTTGACAGTTTGAGGCGCGCTGTGGTTGTGAAAGACAGATTGAGTATTGTTTGTGGCCAAAAATATGCGTCACAAAATGTTTGCTGCTGACACAATGCTGTCAGGAGGTCTGTGAAATAGCAGGCGCGCGAACACACAACAAACGGACATTCAAATGACTTTTAACCCGCAGAACTCTGTCGTCTGGACAGAAATCCCGGTCAGCGACATGGACAAGGCCACGGCTTTCTACGAGGCGGTATTTGGCTATGATCTGAAACTGCTGACACAGGGTCCGAACCCTATGGCCCTTATTCCCAGCAAGGGCGCTGCTGAGGGCGGCTTCGGGCGGTTGTTTCCACGCAAATTTGGCCATCTCTACCCCGGCAAAGGCGCGGGCGACGGGCGCGGTACGACGCTGCATCTGGCGATCCCGGACACGGTTGAACAGGCCATAGCCCGCTGCGAACAGGCGGGGGGCACTGTGTTAAGTCCGGTCATTTCGTCGCCGTCCGGGCGGTTCGTCTATGCGCTTGATCTGGATGGTAATTCGATCGGGCTTTACGAACCCGCTCCTTAATCTTGCACGCGGGGTTTTCAGGGCCTGCGTTATGACTGTCACGGCGTCGCGGCCTGCCTTTCTGGCAGCACGCCGCGCCACGATCTTTTGCGATTGCACAAGCAAATTGCGCCGACGAAAAATCCGCGACCGCGACTTCCGGCCGTCGCCTGAACCCGGGTGTGCGTGGTAAATCAATAAAAGTCACGCCAACCCGCACCGGCCCAGCCCCCAAAGACGGTTTTGAAAGTGGCGACTAATTTTGCAGCATCAATGGTGAAGACACGTGCCGCAGCGGCGGCGCGCCCAAATTTTTCAGACCACGCTGATCGCCAGCCCGACGAAAGGCCGCCATTCACCCAAACGCAGCCCGACCTATGCCCGCTCGGAGTATTCCATGGTTTCGGTGTGAATGACGACGTCTTCATCCTGTCCCACGAACGGCGGAATCATCACGCGCACACCATTGTCCAGAATGGCGGGTTTGAAACTGTTGGCGGCGGTCTGGCCTTTGACGGCCGGCTCTGTTTCGACGACCTTGCAGGTGACTTTCTGGGGCAGGGCGGCGCTAAGCGCTTCGCTTTCGTGGTATTCGATGGTGATCGTCATGCCGTCTTGTAGAAACGGTCGCCGCTCGCCCAAAATATCGGCGGGCAGCTCGATCTGCTCATAAGTCTCCATATCCATGAACACCAGCATGCCGTTGCTTTCGTAGAGAAATTGCTGATCTTTTTGCTCAAGGCGCACTTTTTCGACTTTGTCGTTGGCGCGAAATCTTTCGTTCAATTTTGAACCATTTCGCAGGTTTTTCATCTCGACCTGCGCAAATGCGCCACCTTTGCCGGGTTTTACATGGCTGACTTTGACCGCGACCCACAGCCCATTATTGTGTTCGAGCACATTGCCGGGGCGAATTTCGTTGCCGTTGATTTTTGGCATTAACAGTAACCTTTTCAATGTGTTGGATGAAGTCGAAGGCCAGATATATCTCGATATCGTTTGCGTTACAAGCGAAGTTTCCCGCGCTGGCGCAACCACGACCTATGCAATATTTGCATAGGTCGTATGCAATAATTACACCCCCGAATCGCCACAAAATGGTCATATTGGCCTTCAAGCCAAAAACACAAGAGCAAAAAGAAAAGGACAGCGTATGCTTGATTACGTTGATGCGGCGGCATTTTCCAATGACCAGGGTTCGAGGTCGAGAAAATTATTTGCCGCCGTGGTACTTGCGGCACTCGACGATGCCATAGCCGACGATAAGAAATATCGTAACGGCCCCGAAGTGATTGCGCGCTGGGCGCGGTCGCGCGACGGCCGCGAGGTACTGATGTGCGCGGGGATTGACCCCAACGAGCGCTGCGTCAAAGGCATGATGGAGTTTGTCGGTCGTGGTGTCCGCACCTCGGTCGCCCTGTCGCGCGAGGAAAGCGAACGTCAAAATCAGGCCAAAGCCGCCTGATCCACGCATCTTGGAACAAACGAAACGCGCTGTTCAAGGCGCGTTTTTTTTGTGCGGTTTGACGCGCCGCGTGGGCTTTGCCCCCATCGGGTTTTCGGGCCACGGATGTTTGGGATAGCGCCCGCGCATGTCTTTGCGTACATCGCTGTAGGATGACATCCAAAATCCGGGCAGATCACTGGTGGTCTGCAAAAGGCGCCGTGCCGGTGACAACAGGTCGATCAATACCGGCGTTTGATCGGGACCAACTGTCGGGTGACGGTTTAGCCCGAACATTTCCTGAATACGCACCGAAATACGAGGCGTACCCGCGCTGTAATCTATGGTCAGTCCTGTGCCGGTCGGTGCGGTCAGTTTCGCCGGGGCCAGACGGTCCAACGTGCGGCCCTGCGCGCCGCCAAGCACTGCCAAAAGCGGATGGTATAAGTCAAGGTTTTGCAAGTCTCCGACACCGCGGATATTGCCCAGGAACGGGCCGAGCCACATCTCCAACGAGGCGGTAAGTCCCGCATCGCTGAAATCCGGCAACCCGGGCACACGCGGCGACAGCCAATCGACGCGCGCGCGCAGCAGTTGCGCAGGTTTGCCAAAGCGCAGCGATCTGATGCCCATGTCTTTGATCCCGGCGATCATGGCGTTAGCAATTTCCTGTGGCGGGCACGACGGCCACGGGCGCTCACGTAGTACCAGATTTGCAAACCGCTCCTGTTGGCCTGTTTCGACTTTTTTGTGGCGTCTGGACCAGAGGCAAACATTCTGCGTCGTGATCTGATCGGCAAAAAGTGTGCGCATCGCGTCCATCGGCAACCCGATGCCAAGACGAATTTTTGCGTTGGTTTTATCGCCGTCCAGATCGGTCGCCACAATAAGCCGGTGATGTCCCAACGCGTCGCCGTCGGTGCAAAAAGCGCCTTTGCCGTTGGACAAAACGAATTGGGTGGTGCTGCCTTCGCGGCGCAAACCGATACGGTCCGGATACGCCAGCGCCGCCAGCTCGGCGACGCTATAGCCGCTGTCACCTACTGATTTCAACCGTTTTGCTTCGGCGCGAATGCGTTGCGCCATTGAAGTTTCAAGACGGTGGATCGGATCGAGGTCTTTGTCCGCGCGCCCAAGCAGTTTGATACGCAACCCCAAGTCTGCGGGAACCGCCCCCGCGTCCCTTGTACGCAAAGGGTCGCGATCCGCAAGCAAAGCCGCCAGTATCGCCGCATCGTCCCCACCCGCCAGCATCATATGCGCCAGTCGCGGGTGTAAGGGAATGCGCGCCATCCTGCCCCCGTGATCGGTGATACGGTTTTGCCGATCAAGCGCGTTTAAGGTCCGCAACAGCGCCTGAGCCTCTGAAAACGCACCGGCGTTGGGCGGGTCCAGAAACGCCATTTGGTCCGCGTCGCGCGCGCCCCACAGCGCCAGTTCCAGCACAAGCGGCGCAAGGTCGGTGGATTGGATTTCCGGCGGCGGGAAGGATGATAACGCCGAGTCCTCGCCTTTGGTCCAGAGCCGGTAACAGTGACCCGGTGCCACCCGCCCGGCGCGCCCCCGGCGCTGGGTGGCTTCGGATTTGGTGACCTTTTCGGTGACCAGACGCGACATGCCCGACGCCGGATCAAACCGGGCGCGACGCGCCAGCCCGCCGTCAACTACGCAGGTGATCCCGTCGATTGTCAGCGAGGTTTCGGCGATTGAAGTGGCGATCACGATTTTGCGCCCCGACGTTACGGGGGCCAGTGCGGCGCGTTGCGATTTGAAATCCATGGCACCGTAAAGTGGGTGAATGATCACGCCTGCGGGAACTTGCCCAAGCAGGCGTGCCTTGACGCGGTGCACTTCGCCCGCGCCCGGCGCAAAAACCAGCAGGCCTCCGTTGGTTTCGCGAAGCGCGCGCAAAACCAGATCAGCCAGCGCCGCGTCAAAACGTACACGTCTGTCGCCCGATTTGGCCCAGGGACGGTCAAGCCAGTGCGTCGTCACGTCAAAGGCGTGGCCCTTGGCTGTGATCACCGGCGCGTCGCCCATCAATGCGGCCACGGGCGCCGCGTCCAGAGTTGCAGACATCACCAACAGGCGCAGGTCATCGCGCAACGCGGCGCGTGCTTCCAGAACCAATGCCAACCCCAGATCGGCGTGCAGTGATCGTTCGTGGAATTCGTCAAAAATGACGGTGCCGATACCGCTCAGGCCGGGGTCTGATTGAATCATGCGGGTCAGGATTCCCTCGGTGACCACTTCGATTTGGGTGGCTTTCGATGTTTTGCTGTCGCCGCGCACACGGTAGCCCACGGTCTGCCCGACGCTTTCGCCCAAAGTATCAGCCATGCGCTGTGCGGCGGCGCGCGCCGCCAGACGACGCGGCTCCAGCATGATGATCTTGCCGCCCGTTGGCTGGTGCTCCAGCAACGCCAGAGGGACGCGGGTGGTTTTCCCCGCACCCGGCGGTGCTTGCAGAACCGCTTGCCCACCCTGCGCCAAGGCCCTGAGCAGCGGTTTGATGGCGGGTTCGACAGGCAGGTTTGACGTCATTCGGCGTTTCGGTTTCAAAAGTTCAAAGCTTTACAGCCCCGGCCAATTGGGGCCACAGTTCGCAAGCCGCGTCAATGCCGTCGCGCGCCATTGAAAGGATGCGCCAACTATGTGCGGACGTTTCGCGCTGACCCTGCCACACGAGGCGATGGCCGATTTGTTCGATGCGACGCCGGGTCAGGCGCTGATGCCGACGCCGCGCTACAATATTTGTCCGACGCAACAGATCCCCGTCGTGCGCGCGGGCGAAAATGGTCGTCGTCTGATGTCTATGCGCTGGGGATTTTTGCCGTCGTGGTACAAAATGCCCGCCGACGGACCATTGTTGATCAACGCACGGGCGGAATCGATTGCCGATAAGCCGGCGTTCAGGTCTGCGTGTCGGACGCGACGCTGCATCATACCGGCCACGGGATTTTACGAATGGACCAAAGACAAAGACGGTGCCCGACTGCCGTGGTACATTTATCCCGCGGACGCGCCGGTTATCGCACTGGCTGGAATCTGGCAGGACTGGCAGGGCGGAGACGGCCAAAATATTACTACATGCGCCATCGTGACCACTGCGGCCAACGATCATCTGGCGCACATCCACCACCGGATGCCGGTCACGCTGGCACCGGTCGACTATGGTCTTTGGCTGGGCGAGGCGGGGCAGGGTGCGGCGCGGTTAATGATCAGCGCGCCAGAGGAAAGATTTGCCTACCACCGCGTAGCCGCCACTGTGAACTCCAACCGCGCGCAAGGCCCCGACCTTATTGACGAGCGCTTCGAAGTATAACTGGGCCTACCCGTCTATCTTAAGAAAACCCTTCATATTCGGGTGGATACGGCAAAAATAATTCGTGTCCATGTCGGCGGAAATCTTAAGTTCAAAGGTATCGCCGCGCCCCAGATTCTTGGAATCCCAACTGCGGTCAACTGCGGTCACGGTATGCTGGGCACCGTCGGTGTTGGTAAACACCACCGTATCGCCGACTTTGACGTTCAGCGTTTTGGGCTTGAATTTGAATCCTCTGATTTCGACTTTGTGGGTCGAGGCAGCCAAAGCTGCCGTCGTGGTCCACATGGGCAGCGCCAGCGCCGATCCTGTGGCCAGCAATGATTTCAATGCAAAGCGTCTATTCATGGTGAACTCCCGTACCTAATAAATTTATGCACCCATTATGCGCGCTTTTTGTCATGGTTGGAACCGCATCGCGAAATTTGTCACACAAAGGTGAAAACACCAAAGCGGGTCGCAAACAGAATATTTGCGTCGAAATAATCCGTGCAGCTAAACGATTTCTGTATGAACCTGTTGTCCAACCTGATCAGAGGCAACACAATGACGCGTCCCGCAAATTTCGATGTAAGCACGGTTTTGCAACCAATTGAAACCGCGCGCGGCTTGCCGAACGCCCATTATATCGACCCACAGGTTTATGCCAAAGAGGCCCGCGCTGTGATGTTTGCCAGCTGGCCCAGCATAGGGTTCGCCTTTGATTGTCCGAACGCAGGCGACGTCATGCCGATCGAATTCATGGGTATGCCGCTTTTGATTGTGCGCGACGATGACGGCGACATCGGCGTTTTTCAAAACACCTGCCGCCACCGGGGCATGATCCTGGTCGCGGAAAAAGGCAACCTGCGCGGCACCATTCGCTGCAAATATCATTCGTGGTGCTACGGGCTGAAAGGCGAACTGCGTTCAACACCTCACGTGGGCGGGCCGGGGCAGAATCTGCACGACAGCATCGATCGCACGACATTGGGTCTGAAACGCATCCGTTCGCACGTCTGGCGCGATATCATTTTTGTCAATATCGACGAACAGGCGCCGGCATTTGAGGACTACGCCGCACCGTTGATCGCCCGCATGAAGGATTTCACCGCGCCGCATTATCCGGGCGGGGGCGGGTTCCGGTTTGACGTGGCGTGCAACTGGAAATTAGCGGTGGAAAACTACTGCGAAAGCTATCACCTGCCTTGGATTCACCCGGGGTTGAACAGTTATTCGCGCCTTGAAGATCACTATCACATCGACGCGGGCGGGCCCTGTGCGGGGCAGGGCACCACGGTTTATCGCCAGATTCAGGGTGACAAAGGCGAAACCTTCCCCGATTTTGCCGGACTAGGTGATTTTTGGAACGAGGGCGCCGAATACCCGGTTCTGTTCCCAAATACGCTGCTGGCGTTTCAGCGCGACCACAATTACGTGCTGATTGTGCAGCCCTGCGCGACCGACCGGTCGATTGAACGGGTCGAGCTGTTTTATCCGTTTGAACCTCAGGCGCGGGCGGACCTCAAACCTTTGATGGAAAAGAACAAATCCCAATGGAAATCAGTTTTGGAGGAAGATCTTTGCGTCGTTGAGGGTATGCAGAAGGGCCGGCACGGTATCTATTTCGATGGTGGGAAATTCTCGCCGGTGATGGACACGCCGACTTATGATTTTCATCAGTGGGTCGGCGAAAAATTAGCGCGGGACGGTGGCGAAACAGTCCAGTAAAAACGCTTTGGCGGCGCTGGACGGCCGGATACTGGCCGCGCACGCGCGTGACGATTTAACAGCTTTGGCCGCGCTGTACGGGCAGGCGGCTGAATTGCTCCTGCAAGACGGTCAGATCGGCGCGGCGTGTTTTTATTACACGCATGCCTATGTTTTTGCGCTGGACGCCGGTGACAAAAACGCCGCGCACTTTAAGGCCAAACTGGTGTCGTTTGGCCGTGAGGCGTGAAATCGCCAACGCGCCCGTTTTGGGCATTTCTCCGGAAATTGAGTATTTTTTGCAAAAGTGAAGTTGGATGTGCCGACGCTGGATGTTAGCTTTGTGGCAAAGCGTCTGGCGGGGATTTCGTGGCGACAACAATCATTAAAAATGCCGCCGTACTGGTGACAATGGACGACGACCGGCGCGAAATCGTCGGGGGCGATATTAAGTTCGCCAACGGTGTGATCGCCGGTGTCGGGGCTGATCTGGGTACTGCGGATAGGGTGATCAACGCACAGGGGTGCGTCGTGACGCCGGGTTTGGTCAATACCCACCACCATTTGTACCAATCTTTGACACGCGCGGTGCCGGGTGGGCAGGACGCGCTTTTGTTTGGTTGGTTGCAGACGCTTTATCCGATCTGGTCGCGCATGGGACCGCAGGAAATGTTTGTGTCGGCGCAGGCGGGTTTGGCCGAACTGGCGCTGTCGGGATGCACGCTGTCAAGCGATCACCTGTATCTGTATCCCAACGGCGTGCGTCTGGAAGACACGATCGAAGCGGCAAATTCGCTGGGCGTGCGCCTGCACGCGACTCGCGGCGCGATGAGTATCGGGCAAAGCGATGGCGGTCTGCCGCCCGACGCGCTGGTCGAACCCGAGGCTGATATCCTGAACGACACCATTCGTGTAATCGATGCGTTCCACAACACCCGCGACGGCGCCATGATTCGCATTGGTGTGGCGCCCTGTTCGCCGTTTTCCGTCAGCCGTGAATTGATGCGCGACAGCGCGATTTTGGCGCGCGACAAAGGCGTTATGCTGCACACGCATCTGGCTGAAAACGACGAGGACGTTGCTTATAGTCTGGAAAAATTCGGATGCCGCCCCGGCCAATACGCCGAGGATCTGGGCTGGACGGGGGACGACGTGTGGCACGCCCACTGCGTGAAACTCGATGCGCGGGAAATCGATCTGTTTGCACGCAGCGGCACCGGAGTTGCCCATTGCCCCTGTTCGAATTGCCGCCTTGGTTCGGGGATAGCGCCGCTGCGCGCCATGCTTGATGCCGGCGTGAACGTGGGACTGGGCGTCGATGGTTCGGCGTCCAATGACGGCGGTCATCTGATTGGTGAAGCACGTCAGGCGATGCTGCTTCAACGCGTACAAAACGGTGCCACTGCCATGAGCGCGCGCGAAGCCCTGCGCGTAGCAACGCGGGGCGGCGCGCAGGTTCTGGGGCGGCCCGATCTGGGGTCGCTTGCGGTGGGAAAGCGCGCCGATATAGCGATATGGGACATGGCGGGTATCGAAAATGCGGGTGCGTGGGATGCGGTGGCGGCGCTGGTTCTGTGCGGCCCGCAGAGGGTGCGCGATCTGCTGGTCGAAGGGCGCGACGTGGTGCGCGGCGGACGGATGGTGACGGTCGAGCTTGGTCAGGTGATTGCGCAGCAAAACCGGTTGGCGGCAAAACTGGCGGAATAATAAGCCTGTGCCTTTCAACCGCCGGTAACGCGCACGGCGACCGCACCTGCCTGCGCTGTTTTTGCGCAAGAACAGGTCTGGCAATCAAGGCGCACCGGGCGTAAGGCACGGCCACAGACCTATTGAGGTTGGACTCATGCAAATTTATCTGCCTATTGCCGAAGTTTCGGTGAATATTTTCGTTTTGGTCGGCCTTGGCGGGTTGGTGGGTGTGCTGTCTGGCATGTTTGGTGTCGGTGGTGGCTTTATCCTGACGCCGCTTTTGTTTTTTGTCGGCATTCCCCCGGCAGTTGCGGTTGCCTCGGGTGCCAATCAGATCGTCGCTTCTTCATTTTCCGGTGTACTGGCGCATTTCAAACGCAGAACCGTGGATCTGAAAATGGGAGTGATCCTTTTGGCAGGCGGTCTGACCGGCGCGTTTGCCGGTGTAAGGGTATTCACGCTATTGGCGGAAATTGGCCAGGTCGACCTGATGGTCAATCTGTTTTACGTGGTTTTTCTGGGGCTGATTGGTGGGTTGATGCTGTTGGAAAGCCTGCTGGCCATCCGCCGCGCCAAAAGCCCAAACACGGTGCGCCGCGCCAAACATCATACATGGATTCAGGAACTGCCCTTCAAAACCCGGTTTCGGACGTCGAAGCTTTATATTAGCGCGATACCTCCGGTCGTTGTCGGCCTGCTGGTCGGATTTCTTTCAGCCGTGATGGGTGTGGGCGGCGGGTTTGTCATGGTGCCCGCGATGATCTATATTTTGGGTATGCCGACCAAAGTCGTGGTCGGTACATCGCTGTTTCAGATTATTTTTGTCGCGGCGTTTTCGGCGGTCATGCACGCGGTCGAAAGCGCCTCTGTCGACGTGGTCCTGGTGTTATGCCTGATGATCAGCGGCGTTTTCGGCGCGCAGATCGGCACCCGCCTTGGACTGAAACTAAAAGCGGAATATTTGCGCGTTCTGTTGTCTATTCTGGTGCTGTCAATGTGTTTCAAGCTGGCGCTCGGTCTGGTTTTGACACCGCATGAACTGTTCAACCTTGCGCCCGTTGATTTTTTATGACGCCCGCCCGGTGCAATTGAATCGCCTGGAGATTTCAGAATAGGAAAGGGGCCACTTTGCTGACGGCCCCCCTTTTTGGATCTATGCCTTGCCCGTTCAGGCCAAAAGCAACCGTATTAATCTTCTTGCGGCAGCATCTGGTTCAAAACGATCGCGATGATGGCTGTGGGCAACAGGCCCGACACCAACAACGTTTTCCAAACGCCGGGTACATACTGCACGGCGGTAGGTACCAGATTGAGGCCAAGTCCAACCGACAGTGACACAGCAATAATGACCATATTGCGCCGTGTCATGTTGACCTCGCTCAGCATATTCAGACCGGCGGCGGCTACCATGCCGAACATCACGATTACACCGCCACCCAAAACCGGAAATGGCATTGACGCGATGACCGCACCAATTTTGGGGATCAGCCCGCAGACAATCAAAAGCAGTCCTGCAATGGTCACCACATGGCGGCTCATGACGCCGGTCATGGCCACAATCCCGGCGTTTTGAGAGAACGACGTGTTGGGTAGCCCGCCGAACAGACCGGCAACCAGTGAGCCCAGACCATCAGCATAGGTCGCGCCAGATATTTCGCGGTCAGTAGCCTCGCGTCCCGCGCCGCCTTTGGTGGTGGCATTGGTATCGCCGACGGTTTCGATGGCCGAGACAACGACGACCAATACCACGGCGACAATCGCGCCAGCGTTCACTTCAAATCCAAAAGGCATGAATTTTGGCAAAGCGACGACGGCGGCCGATCCAACGGCGGAAAAATTCACCAACCCTGTCGCCCAGGCTACGATGTAACCGGCTACCAGCCCGATCAGGATTGCGGCCGCCGACAAGGTGCCTTTGGTAAAAAACTTGAAACCCAGTGCCACAAAAATAACTGTCAACGCGGGAAACCAATGCGCCCATGAACCGAAACTTTCGGCCTCCATCTGAAACGGAGCGGCACCTCCTGCGGCGTATTTTACGCCGACGGGGATAAGGAACAGGCCGATTGATAATATCACCAACCCTGTGACGAGCGGCGGGAACAGGAACCGAATTCGTGAAATAACTCCGCCAAGGACGAAATGCACGGCACCACCGATAATGATAGCCCCCATGAGCGTTGCCATACCGCTGGCAGCCGCAATCCCGAACATGACTGAAACAAAAGCAAAACTGGTGCCCTGCATGATTGGCAGTTTGGCACCGACCGGACCCAGGCCGACGGTTTGAAACAACGTTGCTACTCCGGCGAACAGCATCGCCATTTGCACAAGATAGATTTTTTCAGGGCTGGTAAAAGCAAAACCCGCGGCGCCTGCGATAATGATGGCCGGGGTCACGTTGGATGCAAACATGGCCAGCAAATGTTGCAATCCCAGCGGTACTGCTTGCGCCAATGGTGGTGTGGCGTTCGGGTCCGAATAGACCCCTGAATCTAAAGTTGACATGTGTCCCCCCTGTCGTTGGTGCGCTGCCTCTTTGGCGGGCAGAGTCGAAAAAAAGCCGCAAAACATTTTGCGGCTTAATGCGAATTTTATCACGAGATCGTGTAGGCGTAAATAAGTTTTGTCGAAATGCAGCGGTCAGACGGGCGCCCCGTTGACCCAGACCGCGTGCGTTGCGCGGTCGTCGCCCATCATGATTGTCGGGAACAGAGCCTCCCAGAAATTGCTGGCGCGTCCTGCGCGCTGCGCAATAACCGGTGTAGAAGCCAGATCGATGACATGCAGATCGGCCTCCATTCCACTGGCCAGATTGCCGACGTTTCGCGCCATGCCCAGCGCCGTCGCCGACCCGACGGTAGCCAGCCAATAAAGCTGCGCCGGATGCAGCGCGGTACCGTTGAGCTGACCGATTTCGTAAGCCGCCGCCATGGTGCGCAGCATCGAAAATGACGAACCGCCACCGGTGTCTGTGGCCAGCCCGATGGTGTGACCGGCCGCTTTAAGCCCGTCCATGTCAAACAGCCCCGAGCCGATGAACGTGTTGGACGTCGGGCAATGCACCAGCGCCGATCCGCTTTCAAGCAGACGGGATTTTTCGCGCGGCTCTAAATGGATCGCGTGCCCAAAAATTGCGCCTTGCCCGATCAGCCCGTGTTTTTCATATGTTTCAAGATAGTCGCGCGCGTCCGGAAACAGGTCGCGCACCCACGCGATTTCGGAATGCTGTTCGCTAAGGTGGGTTTGCATCAGACAATCGGGGCGTTCAACCCAAAGCGCGCCCATAGCGGCGAGCTGTTCTTCGGTTGAGGTTGGCGAAAACCGCGGTGTGATTGCATAAGTCAGGCGGTCGATACCGTGCCATTTGTCTGCCAGTTTTTTGCTATCGTCGTAAGCCGATTGCGCCGTATCGCGTAAATTGTCCGGCGCGTTGCGGTCCATGCAGGTCTTGCCTCCGGCGACACGCAGACCACGGGCCCGCGCGGCAGCAAAATAGGCGTTCACGCTTGCCGGGTGGATGGTGCAAAAACTGCACATGCTGGTAGTGCCGTTCGCCAGGGCCAGGTCAAAGTAGGTCTCAGCGACCTGCGCGGCGACCCCGGGATCGCCAAAGCGCGCTTCTTCGGGGAAAGTATAGGTGTTCAGCCAATCAATCAGCTGCTTGCCCCAACTGGCGATGATGCCGGTTTGCGGGTAATGAACGTGCGCGTCAATAAATCCGGCGGTGATCAATTTGTCACCATAATCAAAAACCGTCGCACGCGGATGGGCACGGCGCAGGTCTTCGCCGACCCCCAGTTCAGCGATTTTTCCGGCGCGCACCAGAACTGCACCGTGTGGTTCATGTATGGCGGCCTGTTCGGGCCCCACCGAAAACGGGTCCGCAATGAAGCTGAGCGTCTGGCCTAAGAGCAGTTTGTCGGGCGTGTCCATGGGCCAAGCCTAAAAGGCCGACGGCGCGGCGTAAACCGGCAATCCTGTTGGTTGCCCCACGCGCGTCGGAATGTTACGCGTCTTGGATATTCGGGCCGCAATATGAGGGCAGCACCATGACCACACCCGTTGAGACGGTTCAGCCCGAATCCGAAGACGCTTATGCGCTGGCCAGCGACGCCATTGATGCCGTTCTTGATACGGTTGAAAGCGGAGATCGCGCCGCGCTTGCGCGTTTATTGCAGCCTTACCACGCCGCTGACATTGCCGATCTGCTCGAGCAGATAAGCGCGACCGAACGGCGTGACCTGCTGACGCTTTGGGATGCCGGGCTTGACGGCGATGTGTTGTCAGAACTCGACGAAGGCGCGCGTGAGGAAATTCTTGAATACCTGCCCACCACGGTGCTGCGCGAGGCGGTGCGAGACCTTGAAACCGACGAACTGGTCGAGATCGTCGAAGATCTGAACGACCCGCAAACCGCTGCGGTTCTGGATGCGCTGGAAGACACCGACCGCGTCGCGGTTGAGCAGTCACTGTCTTTTCCCGAAGAGTCCGCCGGGCGTCTGATGCAGCGCAGGCTGGTCAAGGCACCGACGCACTGGCAAGTCGGGCAGGCGATCGACTATTTGCGCGAAGAAGTCGATTTGCCGGAAAATTTTTATAACGTTGTGATTGTCGATCCGCGCATGCGACCGGTGGGCATGGTGCCGCTGAGCGCGCTGATGGCCTCCAAACGCGATGTGGAACTCGTGGACATCATGGAAGACGATTTTCGCACGATACCGGTTTTGCAGAACCGCGAGGACGTCGCCTATGCGTTCAACCAGTACCACATGGTGTCGGCGCCCGTTGTCGACAGCGACGACCGTTTGGTCGGCGTTATTCTGATCGACGACGCGATGGAGGTTCTCGACGAGGAGGCCGAAGAAGACCTGATGCGCCTTGCAGGGCTGGGCGAGGAACGATTGACACAAAGGGTTTTTCAAACCACGAGACGACGTTTCCCGTGGCTGGCGGTCAATCTTGTTACCTCGATACTGGCGTCGGTTGTGATCGCGCAGTTTACCCAAACCATCGAGGCAATTGTGGCGCTGGCGGTACTGTTGCCGATTGTGGCCTCCATGGGCGGCAACGCCGGCACACAGTCGCTGACCGTGGCTGTGCGCGCGATTGCCACCAAAGACCTGACCGGGGCCAACATGTGGCGCGTGATCCGCCGCGAGTCGTTTGTGGGTATGCTGAACGGGCTGATGTTTGCGCTGTTGATCGGCGGCGTCGGTGTTTTATGGTTTGGTTCACCCATGCTGGGCGTCGTGCTGGCACTGGCGATGGTGGCCAATATGCTGGTGGCCGGGCTGGCCGGGGTGCTGATACCCATTGGGCTGGATCGGTTGAACATCGATCCGGCTCTGGCTTCGGGCGCGTTCGTGACGACTGTGACCGATATCGTCGGATTTCTGGCGTTTCTGGGCCTCGCGGCAATGCTGCTGTTGTAGGGCTGCTATGGCACCGGCGGGGATATTGGCGCCAACAGGAAAACGGTTTTACTGGGGTATTTTCAAAAGCCGGTTGCGCCCGCTTTTGACATAGCGCAACGAGTTTTCGTCGATCGCTGCGACACGGCCACCGTCGATACGGTCGCCGATTTCGACTTTGACGAAACGCCCCGATGGCAGGCGTAGCAGCGCGCGGCGTTTGCTGGTGGTGCCGTAAACGCCGATGAGGTTCAGCTTGCTTCGGTTAAGCACGTTCTTGTCTGTCGCCAGTTTGGCCACCGACGCACGCGTCGGAATGATTGGTCCGGCATTCGTGTCAGGCGTGTCCGAAGGTGTCAGCGCGGCGAGCTGCGTTTTTATCTTTTCGACTTTTTCGGCAAAATCACCGGGGCGTTGGCCGGGTTGGATCGACGCGTTTACCGCCAGTTCGGTAGCGGCGCCGCCCGAGGTGTCCTGCAGGGTTTGTTCAGATTTCGGGCGCTGTTTGGGCCGTTTGGCGCGCAGCTGTGACAGGGTCAGACGTCCCTGAACAAAGATGGCGTCCTCGCCGGTTTTCAAGTCTTCAGGACGCGCACGTGGTTTCGCGTCGGCCAGCGGATCGGGCGGTACCAGTGCTTCGCGCGCCGGTTTGTCGGGCGGCGCGACAGCGGGGCGGCCTTTGAAAATCAACAGCCCGTCGGGGTTAAGCGCGCCGTCGGCGGTGGCAATGACCAGCCCGCGTGGATCGAAATCGAATGTCGTGTCCGGCGGCACCGGCGAAAGACGCGCCGCCGGTCGGTCGTCCTGCGGGCCGGTACTGAAATCCGGTAACGCGTTGGCATCGTCAGATTCAAGTGCCAGATCGACCTGTGACACGAATATGTCGTCGCGTTCTGGCTTGGCGTCGGTGGGGCGCAGGCCGGTCAGGGCCTGCAGTATCCCGCTATCGGCGTAAAGTTGCGAAATTTGCGCCGGTGTCAATTCGGTGGTGGTGCTGTCGGCCTCTTGACCTTCCGAAGATTCCTCAAGACTGGGCGGCGCCAGACCAGCCGAGCGAATGTCGTCCAGCTCTTGCTGCGTGAGTTCGGTGACCGGATCGACGGTGTCCGGTCGGCCCAGATCGGGGTCAAACCCGCCTTCGTTTGCGTTTCGTGGTTCGGGGCGGGTGCGCGCCAGCGTCTCTGGTGAGGGCGGCGTCGGTGCGTGGGTAATGTCAAGGTTGTCAGGGCGTGGTCGGGCGTGCTGGTCAATGGTTGGCGGTCCCTGCGTCACAGGAAACGCCGCGTCGGTCGTTGCCGGTTCTTGCCGGGTCAGCGGCAGCGGCACGCCCGTCCACAATAGCGCCGCCAGAACTGCACCCACCAGCAGCACGGCGACGCCGGTGCCAATCACCAGACGCGCCGTTCTACTCAGGCCCAGAAAAGCGGCAAATGCTTTCGGTGGTGTCGCGATCTCGGACGGCGTTGTAATCGCCTCTTCCAGTGATTTGACCGGTTTGGCCGTTTTGCGTCGCGTCAGGGCCGCGCGCAGCCTGGCAGCCGTAGTTTTGAGCGCGGCACCCGTCAGGCGCAGCCTGTCAGCGACCGCCTGCTTTTGCGAACGCGTATTTGGGGGTGTGGCGTGCGTCTCTTCAGGCGGATTAACGACCGGACTTTGGGGTTTATCCTGTGCGGCGTCCGCAGTCTGAGGTGCTTCAGATGTACCGTCAACACCGTCTCCAAGATTGAAACGCGGGCTGGCACGCAGCTTTGGCGTCGGATCTGGCGACGTAATTTTGTCGGTCGCAGGTACGGGACGGCGCGACACAAAAGGCGCGCCGATATCCGGTTCGGGTTCAACGTCTGTCAACCGTGCGTCGCTGTGGGTCTCAGCCTCTGCGGGTGCAGCGTCGGGCGCGTCGCGCACGACGACGTCAGGACCAAGAACTGCGATCGCGTAATCGGTCGGTCCGAAAAATGGCTCCCAGGCGTCGCCGTCTTCCTGGGAGTGGGATGTAAAGCACAGCGGATTGAACCGGTGATCTACGGCGAATTCCTCGGCCTCGTCCAGCGTTTCTGTGGCAATGACCGCAACTTCAACCCGTCCGTCCACGTTTCGCCAGTCGAACACCAGGTCGGCGACCGGGTAGGGTGTCTGATCTTCCAGCGCCGCAGTGATCTGTGACTTTCGCGCCGCATCGCTTGGACCGGGTGCGTCAACGATCGTATACAGAACCTGCGACGCAGGGATGATCAGCTTGGTGCCGAATCCTTTGCCCTCCAGCCCGACAGCAGTGCTGCGTAAAAACGACAGGCTTTCGGCAAAATTGGCGTCGTTGAGCGACACATCGCCAACTTCTGTCCAGGCACCATGCGGCGACCGGTGCAAAAGCACGATGCCTTCGTGTGATAGGTTCAGGGCAAAATTTGGTTTCATAACGATCAGTATACGCGCTGCAGACACCCAAATGGAGTCCAAGATTAATCCACCGCCCACAGTTTAGCAAGAATTTGCCCAATGCGCCAGCATTCAAAGATCGGGGACTTGAAATTTCACGGCCGACGCGGCAATGGTTTTTGTCTTGAACCAAGGGAGCGCCCCATGCGACACATAATATCCTGCTTGCTGGTGGTTATGTCATTGACCGCGCAAGGTTTTGCCGCGCAGTCAGGCACCATTACGATGACCGGTGTCGGTCAGGTCGGCATTCCGCCGAATATGGCAACAATTGTACTTGGGGTCGATGAAACGGGGCCAACGGCGGCGCAGGCGCTTGACCAAAGTATTGTACGGCTGCAGGCGATTTTTGCCGCGTTGGCAACTGCCGGTGTGGCGCAGGGCGACATGCGCACCAGCCAGTTGTCGTTGCAACCGAGGTGGCAGTCCCAAAACAGCACTGCCGACGCGCCTTTGAAAATTACCGGATACCTTGCCGGTAATCTGTTGGACGTGACCGTACGTGATCTGAACGAATTGGGACAGATTGTGGACGCGATGACCAATGCCGGCGTCAACCGGATCGACGGAATTCGATTCGCCATCGCCGACCCAAAGCCATTGCTGGACCGTGCGCGGGTGCTGGCCGTCAAGGAAGCAATCCGCAAAGCCGCCGTCCACGCACGCGCGGCTAACATCGCTGTTGGCGATATACTTTCAATCGAAGAAACCGGATCAGTACCCAACCCAAATTACCGTGTTCAGGCTTTGGCGCTTGACCAGCTGCCCATTGCAGAGGGCGACCTGACCGTCAGCGCCAAAGTGACGATCGTTTTTGAGTTGTTAAATTAGGACCAAAGGGCCGCAAGCCTAAGCGGTGGCCATGGTCAGCGCCCGATCCAGATCCGCTTTCAGATCGTCCACGTCTTCGATTCCAATGGATAGCCGTACGACGTTTGGGGCCGCTCCGGCGGCTTCTTGCTGAGCAGTGGTCAATTGCCGGTGCGTGGTCGACGCCGAGTGGATGACAAGCGAACGCGCGTCGCCCAAATTGGCCACATGGCTGAAAATTTCCAGATTGTTCACCAGTTTGACACAGGCGTCGTAGCCGCCCTTGATGGCGAACGTAAACAAAGCGCCTGCGCCTTTGGGGCAGATGTCTTTGATGCGCGCGTGATAAGGCGACGAGGGCAGGCCCGCGTAGGTGACAAAATCGACGCGTGGGTCTTTTTCCAGCCACGCCGCCAAAATTTCGGCGTTTTCAACGTGGCGTTCCATGCGCAGGCTTAGCGTTTCGATCCCCATGAGCGTATAATGCGCCGCCTGCGGGTTCAGCGTCATACCCAGATCACGCAGCCCGATGGCGATACCGTGAAACGTAAAGGCCAGATTGCCGAATGTTTCGTGAAACTTCAGCCCGTGGTACGCCGGTTCGGGCGCGGACAGCGACGGGAATTTATCGCTTGCCGACCAGTCGAACTGCCCCGAATCCACAACAACGCCGCCGGTCACCGTGCCGTTGCCGGTCAGGTATTTGGTCGCCGAATGCACTACCAGCGTGGCCCCGTGTTCTATCGGGCGGCACAGGTACGGCGTGGCTGATGTGTTGTCGACGATCAGGGGTATCCCAACCTCGTCAGCGACAGCAGCAATGGCATCCAGATCGGCAATGTGGCCGCCCGGGTTGGCGATACTTTCACAGAAAATCGCGCGCGTGTCGGTGTTACAGGCGGCTTTGATGGCCGCCATGTCGTCGATATCAACGAACGTCGCAGACCAGCCAAAGCGTTTGATGGTTTGGGAAAACTGCGTCACCGAACCACCGTACAGCCGCGTCGACACCACCACGTTCCGGCCCGGTGCCATCAGCGGAAACAGTGCCATGATTTGTGCTGCGTGCCCTGATGAGCAGGCCACTGCGCCGACGCCGCCTTCCAAAGCGGCGACACGCTCTTGCAAAACCGCGACAGTGGGGTTGGTCAGGCGCGAGTAAATATAACCGACTTCCTGCAGGTTAAACAAAGCCGCCGCGTGTTCGGCGTCACGAAACACGTAAGCCGTGGTTTGGTAAATCGGCGTTTGCCGCGCACCGGTGGCCGGATCGGGCCGTGCACCGGCGTGAATTTGCAGCGTGTCAAAACCGTAGGTTGGTGTATCGGACATGGGGATTCCTTTTCAATTATCACGAAAAGGTTATGGCGAAGCGGGGCGGTCTTCAACTGTCCAAGTCAGATTTTTGACGAAATAATTCCGGTATTGAACCCGCCCATGCGCAGCTCGCCGTTCAGGCGTTGATATTCGATTTTCGGACAGCGGTTCTGAATAACGGTAAGACCGCGCGCACGCGCCAATGCAGCGGCCTCGTCATTCATTACCCCGATTTGCATCCAGATCGTCGATAGATGTTCAAACCGCGCCAGTGCCTCTTTGACGATCGGCACGACGTGTTCAGAGCGGCGGAAGATATCGACAATATCCACGTCAATATCAGCGGGAATATCTTTGAGCGACGCATGAATAACCTCGCCGAACAGTTCTTTGCCGGCCTGACCCGGATTGACCGGAATCACCCGAAAACCCCGCAACGACAGATATCGCGCCACGAAATAAGAAGGTCGCAACGGGTTTACCGACACCCCCACGCAGGCCAGCACCTTGGGTGGCTTCAGAATGTCGCGCAGCAATTCATCGGTTATTTCAGTGCTCATAGCCCTGACTTAGACCACGTCACCGGTGGAACGCCATAAAAAAGCGCCCGCAGCGGGGGGTGCGGCGGGCGCCAGTTCGGAACGAGGGACAGTGATGAGAGGCACAGAGTTCCAAGCTGCGCCTCGCTTAAACAAATAATGTCACACCCGGCCAATAAAAGGGACACTCAAAAAATTGTGATGCGTGGCGATCAGCCGCGCAGATGTTTGGACGCGGCATAAAGCGCCACTGCGGCGGCGTTGGATACGTTGAGCGAGCCAAAATCACCGGCGTATTCAATTCGCGCCAGCGCATCGCAGTTGGTTTTGCTCAACGCCCGCAGTCCGGGGCCTTCTGCGCCCAAAACAACGGCCAGCGGCAGGTCGGGGCGTTTGGCCAGTGCATCGTCAAATGTGTGGTCAGCCTCGCCATCCAGCCCGATCAGGTAATAGCCCATTTGCTGTAATGCGCGCATGGCGCCGGCAAGGTTTTGCACCCGCAAATACGGTTGTCGTTCCAGCGCGCCCGACGCTGTTTTGGCCAGCGCACCGGTTTCAGGTGCCGCGTGGCGCGTGGTGGCGATTACGGCCCGCGCGCCAAACACTTCGGCGCTGCGCAGGACAGCGCCAACGTTGTGCGGGTCGCTGACCCGGTCCAACAGAATGACCAGCGGTGTGTCGCCCCTGGGGGCGCAGATTTCGGACACCGAACCCCAGTCCAGCGGCCTGACCTCAAGCGCCGCGCCCTGATGCACGGCCTGCGGCTCCAGCGGCGCCGAAAACTGCCGCGCGTCACAGATTTCCGGGGTCAACCCGGCGGCGTCGATGTCGTCGCGCAGACGGTCAAGCGCATTTTTGGTGACGATCAGGCGCTCTTTGCGCCGCGCCGGATTTTTCAGCGCATCACGCACCGCGTGAATGCCGAACAGCCACAGACTGCGGGCGTCGACCCCGCGCTTTTGGCGTTCCTTATCCACCACCCAAACCGGCTTTTTTGATGCGCGCGACGCCATGTTCAACCACCTTTCGATATGTTAAAGACCCTTGGCACGCCTGCACAGATCGGCGCAAGACCCGCGCGGATTTTATGGTTGACGCATTGGGGACGCGACAGTATCCACGCGTCTGTTCTCAGTCTCGGTCATTTGCCGCGATTGCGCACAGGGCGACGGGCTGCAAGGTGCGGCAGCGGACTGTAACTCCGCCGGGGTGACCCATGCCTGGTTCGATTCCAGGGTCGCCCACCACTACGCTGCCGGTCCGGCAATGACAATCAATCACAGCCCCGACGGTCTGCCCCATTACGCCTGATTTTGAACCGCCAACGACCAGCCGTGGACCGAAGATATCAAGACCCGACCGTCGTGCGGCAGGGGTAAAAGTCCCCCGGACCTTTGCCTGATCCCGCCTCAACCTCAACGCCCGCCACGTTGACCCCGAACCCGGCCTGTTCCTGCAGCCGGACTGGTTTGAGGTGACGCAGGCCGGGGTTGGGACGAACCGGTATGCGTATGCGGGTAACGATCCGGTGAATTTGATGGATCCCGGGGGGAATCAAGGTTTTTCAAATATGATGATTTCGGCTCATCGTGCGCAGTCATTGATGGCCCAGGGTTATACGATGTCCGAGGCGCAACAAATAATCTCATTGGAAATAGTCCAAGCGAACGCTAGAGCAGCAAAGACTATTGGAAAACCCGCACCCCTCAGTGCGATTGCGGAACGGCACCACAAAAGCCTACGTGCACGCCGATCAGCTGAATTCTGTGCGCACTGTCACTGATGGCACCGAAACTTTGGGCAAAGCCTCAGTCTACCGCCCGTTCGGGGAGATCAGGGACTGGAACGTTGATCCGGTCTTGTGTGTGAGGTTCACGGGTTGCGGCGTTGTTATTGGATGGGTCTCACGGCGACCAGCACGACAGTTTTACGGTAAAATCGCGCGCCATGGCGGCGATGTCTTCCGGGTCCACCGGATCATAGGCCGCGATACGTCCGTAGGTGATCCCGCGCGTGTCCAGAAGCTTGGTAATACCATCCGCCTGTGCAGCAAAATTCACGTAGCCCGGGCGCGTTGATCCGCTTTGCGTCATCAGTTGCATGCCAATGACCGCGCCGCGGTTGTCCAGAACCGGTCCGCCCGCGTCGCCCGGCGATACTCTGACGTCAAGCCGGACCTGCCCGGCGCGTTTTGGCGTGGTCGCCGATCCCGTCACCGTGCCGAAATTCAGCGAAGACACTTCCATTTCCGCAGGGTACGAAAAACCGGACACCGCGATTTCAGCGCCGGTAAAGGGCGTATCGTCGGCAAACAACGCGAACGAGCGCGGAGTATAGGCCCGCTTGGGTCTCAGCACCGCCAGTTTTAATGCGGGATCGCGGGCCAGAACCGCCATGTTGACACCGGCGTCCGTGGTGATCCGCCTGCAGTCCCGCACATTAGCGACATGGGTCAGCACAACACCCGCCGCGCTGATAAGAAAACCGGTGCCCTGGTGTTTGGGGCTGTCGATATCCAACCCTGACGTCAACGCGGAGCGATCGATATCGGGTTGGCTGTTGCTAAGCGTCGGGTCGAGATAATAATCGGCAATGGGCACAAAACTGTGGCGCATGGATTGGGCGAAAGACAACAGATCGCCGTCTTTTTCGGGTGACCAGACCATCGAAAAGCCTTTGATCAACCCGTTGTCGTGCTGGACATAAATATAGGTTGCGCGCCGGTCGTCAGCGTAGCTGATTACGAACCAGTCGCGTTTGATCTGGCGTAAAAAATCGTTGGGGAGTGCGTGATCGACGGCGAGTGGTTCGATCAGGTCGCGCAGAGCGTCGCGCCCGCCGGTCGCGGAAATCAGCCGGACGCTGAGGCTACCGTCACCACGGGCACCGTACCGCACGAAAGGCGGCGAAAACCGTTCGAACGCCACCAGCGCAAGCGGCATGTCGATCTCTATTCCAGCGTCCAGATCGCGCACCTTCTTGACACCGAGGCGGGCGAAAAATGCATCGTACTGCCCGATCATCAGCGCAATCTGATCGCCGGTCAGATAGCCGGTGGTTTCGAATTTATTGCGCGCCTGAAACGACTTGATCGCTGCGCGCGTGCCACGCCCGTAGTCGCCGTCGATGGCCTTGTCGTAATCGCCGGTCCACGTCATATAGCGCTGCAGGCGCATCTTGTAGGCGCGGCTCCAGCCCTTTTCGACGCGTTTGCTGGCTTTGAGATCGGAATCGCGGATAATGACCGGCGTTTCTTCGGCCGCGACGGTATCGCCTGCCGATCCGGTGGTGGCCACGTTTATCGGCCAAAGCTGGCTAAGATGGGAGTCGCCGCTGGAGATAAAACTGTCGCCGGGGATCTGCCCGCTGGCGGTCAGGTCACGCAAAGCGCTCAGCGCCGCGTCGGGTGGCATGGGGCCGATGACGATGGCGTACCAGCCGCTTTTGGTCAGAAAGGCCTTGGTCTGGGCAAAATCGCGCGCAAAAGCCTGCGCCGATTGTTTGGTGTCGCGAATGGTGGCGTGGCTTTGCACCTGAATGAAGGACTGCGCTGCCGCGGCCGATAACCCGCTGAAAATCAAACTTACTGAAATCAAAACCGCCCTGAAAATTTTGGGCAAATCTACTCTGAACCGCACTTTGTGAACCTTTCAATATGCTCTGGACTCAATGTTGCCGGACATTAACAAATTCCAATCGGATTGCACCCCCCATTCGGGGCTTCCGTGATTGACGCATTCCACAGTGTTGCCTATTGAGAACGCGTATTACCCTGAGCGCTTTTTAAGTTGGCGCCCGCATTGGAAAGTCATATGGCGACGCACGAGCCTCCCCGTTGTTTTCAGGATATTATTCTGCGCCTTCAGGCCTATTGGGCGGGACGCGGTTGCGCGATCCTGCAGCCCTATGACATCGAAGTTGGTGCCGGAACATTCCACCCGGCGACCACGTTGCGCGCGCTTGGTCCGCGTCCGTGGGCCGCGGCTTATGTGCAACCGTGCCGACGACCCACCGACGGGCGCTACGGCGAAAATCCCAACCGGCTGCAGCATTATTACCAGTTTCAGGTACTGATCAAACCCAGCCCGCCCGAGTTGCAAAACCTGTATCTGGGGTCGCTCAAAGCCATCGGCGTCGACATGGATTTGCACGACATCCGCTTTGTCGAGGACGACTGGGAAAGCCCCACATTGGGGGCGTGGGGGCTGGGCTGGGAGGTCTGGTGCGACGGCATGGAAGTCAGCCAGTTCACCTATTTTCAGCAGGTCGGCGGCTTTGACTGCACGCCGGTTTCGGGCGAGCTGACCTACGGACTTGAACGTCTGGCGATGTATGTTCTGGGCGTCGACCACGTGATGGACATGCCGTTCAACGATCCTGACAGCGATACCGCGCTAAGTTACGGCGATATTTTCCGTCAGACCGAGCAGGAATATTCGCGCTGGAATTTCGATGTGGCCGATACCGACATGTTGCTGCAGCATTTCAAGGATGCCGAGGCCGAGTGCGCCCGCATTCTGGCCGCGCCAAAAGCCGACCCGCGCAGTGGGCGCGATATCATCATGGCGCATCCGGCGTACGATCAATGCATCAAAGCCAGCCACCTGTTCAACCTGCTGGATGCGCGCGGCGTGATTTCGGTGACCGAAAGACAGGCCTATATCGGCCGCGTCCGGTCGCTGGCCCGCGCCTGTGCAAAAGCGTATGCGCAGACAGCGGTGCCAGCAGGGCAGGCGGCATGAGTGGGAAATTACTGATGGGCTTACTGCTGCTTGTTGCCGCGCTCATGGGCGGGGGGCTGTGGTACAGCCAGAATTACGCGTATTACGACGTCAGTGAACCCGCTGATTTTACCATGACCATGACCCATGTAGGCAGTCTGGAGACGCTGGATATTCTGGCCAATGATTTTACCATTCTGGACGCCGATACCAGCCCGCTGAAATTTCGGGCGTGTTTCACGGTTGAAAACTCGATCCCCATGCTGACCGAAACCTACGTGATTTACGACACGCCGACGCCGCTGCGACCGCCCGCGTGGTTTGGGTGTTTCGACTATCAGCGCCTGACCGAAGATCTGGAAAGCGGCGAGGCTTTGGCGTTTCTGTCGCAGCACAACATCGTTGACGGCGTTGACCGCGTGATCGCGGTTTACGGCGACGGGCGCGCTTTTGCGTGGCATCAACTTAATGAAAAATACGCGGAATAAACCGGTATGCCCGATCTACTTTTAGAACTGTTCAGCGAAGAAATCCCTGCGGGGATGCAGGTGCGCGCCGTCAGCGATTTGCAGCGGCTGGTGTGCGACGGGCTGGTCGACGCGGGGATCACCTACAGCACCGCCGCCGCGTTCGTCACGCCGCGCCGCCTGTGCCTGAACCTTGGCGATCTGCCCGCGCAGACCCAAGCTTTGGTTGAGGAACGCAAAGGCCCGCGCGTGGACGCACCCCAAAAAGCACTGGACGGATTTTTACGCGCCACCGGCCTGACCACAGATCAGTTGCAGGTGCGCGACGACAAAAAGGGGCAGATCTATTACGCCGCGATCACCCAACCGGCGCGCGACGCCGCCGACGTGGTCGCGGCAGTAGTGGCCGAAACAATTCGTACCTTCCCGTGGCCCAAATCCATGCGCTGGGGTAGCGGCAACCTGCGCTGGGTGCGGCCTTTGCACCACATCCTGTGCATTTTGTACGACGACAACGGCGCGGCTATAGTCCCCGTGGACGTCGAGGGCGTGCCGTGCGGGGACACCACGCGCGGCCACCGTTTTATGGCTGACGACGCGTTCAGCGTGGCGTCGTTTGACGGCTATGCTGACGGTTTGAAGGCCCGCCACGTCATTCTGGATAGCGTGGCGCGGCGTGATATCATCAAGGCGGATGCCGACAGTCTGGCTTTTGCGCAAGGGCTGGAGGTGGTAGAAGATGCCGCTCTGTTGGCCGAGGTCGCCGGGCTGGTCGAATGGCCGGTGGTGCTGATGGGAGACATCGCGCCCGATTTCACCGACCTGCCCGCCGAGGTGTTGCAGACATCAATGCGCACCCACCAGAAATTTTTCAGCCTGCGCAATCCGAAGTCGGGCAGGATTAAGAAATTCATCACCGTGGCCAACCGCGAAACAGCGGACAGTGGCGCGACCATTCTGGCGGGCAACCAAAAGGTGCTGTTTGCACGCCTGTCGGACGCGCGGTTTTTCTGGGACAACGATCTGCGGGTGCCGCTTGCGGATATGGCGGCGAAACTGGAGAACGTGACGTTTCACAACAAGTTGGGCACACAGGCCGCGCGGATTGAACGCGTCGCCGCGCTGGCCGGTGAAATCGCGCCGCTGGTGGCGGCGGATAAGGATATGGCAGTGCAGGCGGCCAGGATCGCCAAGGCCGATCTGGCGTCCGAAATGGTTGGCGAGTTTCCCGAATTGCAGGGGATCATGGGTGGGTATTATGCCCGCGCCGCCGGTCTGCCCGAAGATGTGGCGGCGGCCTGTGCTGAGCATTACGCGCCGCTTGGGCCGTCTGATGCCGTACCAACCGCGCCGGTTTCGGTGGCTGTGGCGCTGGCGGATAAAATCGACACGCTTACGGGGTTCTGGGCGATTGACGAGAAACCCACCGGTTCCAAAGACCCGTTTGCGTTAAGGCGGGCGGCGCTGGGGGTTATTCGGTTGATATTGAAAAATAAAATTAGACTCGATTTTGAACAACTATTGTTAGGACGCATTGCTGCACCACGGATCAGGCACGATCTATGCCACTTTGTCGTTAAGAGGTTAACACAGGCGCTGAAAGATCAGGGCGTTCGCAACGACTTAATTGATGCATGTTTTGCTGGCGGAGCGCCCGGCAACGCCTTTCAAGTGTCGGAGGAGTCGAACGCTCCCGACTTGCTGGATCAGTCATTCGGTGAATACGATTTTTATTTGGTCGCGCAAAAAGCCTCTGCCCTCAGCAATTTCCTGCAAACCGACGACGGCGAGAACCTTTTGCAGGGGTTCAAGCGCGCCAATAATATTCTGCGCGCCGAGGAAGCCAGAGACGGCGTGTCTTACGAGGGCGAGCCGGACGTGAAGTTCGCCCGCGACGACAGCGAGAAAACCCTGTTTGCCGCGCTTGATGTGGCGGGGGGGGCGATCTCTGCGGCGCTTAAGGCCGAAGAATTTGCCGCCGCCATGACCGCGCTGGCGGCATTGCGCGCCCCGATCGACGCTTTCTTTGAGGCCGTGCAGGTGAACGCCGACAGCCAGATCGTGCGCCGCAACCGTCTGTGTCTGCTCAACCGCATTCGCGAGACCATGGGCAAGGTCGCCGCATTTGAAAAGATTACGGGCGCGTAGCGCGAATTCCGAAAACCGGGCACCGGTTTTCGGTTAAAATTGCGCGTAAAATCTACCCGCGTGTCGTGCCGTTGATCAAGATAACAAAGACGCGGCTTCAGACGCTCTTGCCCTGCGGGCAAATCGCTCTATTCTGGCGCGTGAATTAGGAATGCCATGTCGGAAAATACGCAAATACAACGGCTTGGGAGCAAGGCAAAGGTCCTGCAGACCGAATTTGGTGCCCGCGCGCGACGTCTGTCCAAGCTGCGCGCGCTGGGCCTGCCCGTGCCGCTGGCCTATGGGTTGTCCGTGGGGTGTGTGCACGCCATCGCTGCGGGTCAAGACCCCGATATTGCCACGCTTCTGGGGTGGTTTGGCGCGCGCGGAATCGTGTCGGTTCGGTCAAGCCCGCAGAACCGCGACTGGGGCGGACCGCCGACGCTGCTGAACGTGGGACTGAACGATGCGTTGCACCGGCGGTTGTGCCAACGGCTGGGCGATACGGCGGCCACCGCGCTTTATTGTCGGTTTGTACAAGACTATGCGGTGAACGTGGCGCGCATTGACGCCGAAGCATTTGAAAATTTGGCCGGTGAACCGGGTGAAGCCAAGGTACTGGCTGCGTCCAAGGCCATTTTTGAATCGCAGACCGACACGGTTTTTCCCCAAGACCCGGTGGCGCAGCTGACACAGGTCCTGCGCTCGATGGCACGGGCATGGCAAGGCACGTCGGCGCGGATATTGCGCACGGCGCGTGGCGCGCCCGATGACGCGGGGCTGGGGTTGATCGTGCAACGCATGGCTTTGGGCCTTGGTCAGGGTGAAAGCGGAGCGGGACACGTACAGTTCGTCAGCCCCGCAAGCGGAGAATCACAGATCACCGGACGCTACCTGTCGCAAAGTCAGGGGCGCGATGCTGCAAGCGGTGCGCGGCCCGCCAATTTCATCTCATTCGACGAACGCGGAGAGTCGTTGGAAGACATCTGCCCCGGTGCTGTTCACGACTTGGGCAGTTACGCTGAGATCACCCGCCGTGGCTGCTACGACGCCGTGAAGTTGGAGTTTACCGTCGAAGACGGCAAAACGTGGCTGCTTGACGCGGCACCGGCACAGCGTTCGTCGCGGGCTGCGGTGCGTATTGCCGTCGATCTGGCGCGCGACGGGGCGATCAGCCGTAAATCGGCACTGCTGCGCGTCAGCCCGCAAAATCTGGTGCAGCTTTTGCACCCGCAGATCGATCCGGGCGGTGAAACGGTTGCGCTGGCCCGCGGGATCGGTGCCAGCCCCGGGGCGGCCACGGGCATGATCGTGTTTTCAGCCCGCGCCGCGCAGGCCTTCGCAGCGCGCGAGGAA
>CAZPQL010000033.1:0-33400 GCA_964588725.1 uncultured Rhodobacterales bacterium | reverse complement strand
AATCCGGTGAAATGCAAAATGTTGTCTGACCTTTTATTGGAAAATTTTGGTATTTACGTGCAACCAATTAATTTCCCAACGGTGCCCAGGGGCACCGAACGACTGCGATTTACACCCTCCCCCGTCCACACGCCCCAATTGATGGACGAATTGGTCAGGGCGATGGATTCGCTGTGGAGCCAGTGTGAGCTGAATCGCGCCGAAATGAGCGCCTAGGCGCAAAGTCCCGTGCAAGTATAATGGCAATGTGTTAAAACACGACCCCAAGAGGCCTTGAACGCGAATCAAGGCTCGGTAAGGGAACGACCGATACGCAAATTGGGGCAGTTTGCATGGGCGAGAGCGCTGAAATTTCTGGCGAACGTGGGTACGATTCATACACCGTGACACTGGGTGACCTGATGCGCGGTGAACGCGCTACTTTGGGTAAATCTCTGTTGGACGTGGAGCGGGATCTGCGCATCAAAGCCGCCTATATTTCCGCCATTGAAAACAGCGATCCGACTGTGTTCCAGACCGCCGGATTTATCGCCGGTCACGTGCGGTCCTATGCGCGATATCTTGGCCTTGATCCCGATCGGGCGTTTACGCAATTTTGCGAAGAGGCCGGCTTTGCCGGTGTCAACGAAACCGCACGATCGCAGAAGAACCCCAAACGCGTGTCCATGCGCGAAATCCGTGTCAACGCAGCGCCGGGTCTGTCGATTGATCCTTTGTCGGATCGTCACGCGCCTTTTGCGCGGGCAGGCGTCGGGGTGATCGGCCATATGTCAGTTGGTGCTTTGGGTTCAGTGCTGGTTCTGCTGATTCTGATACTGGGAATCGGATATGGGTTCTGGGCAGTGCTGCAGGATATCCAGCGGGTCGATTTCGAAACCACCGATGGCGCAGCCTCTGAAATTGCGGCGTTGCCCGCGGACACAATCAGTGACGAACCTTTTTCGGAAATGCCGGACTCGGTTGCCGAGGCACCGGTCGATAATCTGTACCGGTTGCAGGCGCTCGACGTGCCGGTTCTGACCCCGCGCGACGGGCCTATTTCCATGCTTGACCCTGACACCGTTGGTGCGCTGGCGCCCCGTCTGGGGGGCGACGGTGAAGGGGACACCGACCGCGAGACCGGGTCGCCCGCTGTTAGTAAACCCGGGACTCCGGTGGTGCGCATTTTCGCCAGCAACCCGGCGTGGGTGCGGGTGTCGCAAGGCGACGGGTCGGTGCTGTTTGAAAAAATTCTGGACAAGGGCGAGGTCTATGTTCTCCCCGCTGGCACAGAGGCACCAATTTTGCGCGCTGGTAATGCCGGATCGGTATTCCTGTCGGTTGGCGGCACAATCTTTGGACCGGTTGGGACAAATACGGCCGTGGTCAAGAACGTCGATCTGGCGGCAACGTCTATTGCCGACGTTTTTGCCCGGATCGATGACACGGATCAGTTGCGCGAAATAGGCAGTCCAAAAATTGTCACCGAGAATCTGGACTGAACCAAACCGGCGTGCCGTTGCTTTGACGCGCTGGTTACGCTATCGCCAGTTATCCACCTTTGATCACCGGTAAAGCCCGCATCATGTCTCTGCATTCCCTGCGCCCGTGGCGCGAAATCACCCGGCGAAAATCACGCCAGATATTTGTGGGCGGCGTACCGATTGGTGGCGACGCGCCGATTACCGTGCAAACGATGACCAATACGCTGACGTCGGACGCCGCTGCGACAATCAACCAGATCAAGTCCTGCGCCGCGGCGGGTGCCGACATCGTGCGTGTGTCTTGCCCAGATGTGGGTTCAACCAAAGCCCTGACCGAAATTGTGCGCGAAAGCCCTGTGCCGCTGGTGGCTGATATTCATTTTCATTACAAACGGGCGATCGAGGCAGCGCAGGCCGGTGCCGCCTGCCTGCGCATCAACCCCGGCAATATCGGTTCGCCCGAGCGTGTCCGCGAGGTGATCAGGGCCGCCAAAGACCACGGCTGTTCAATACGTATTGGCGTGAACGCCGGATCACTGGAAAAAAATCTGTTGGAAAAATACGGCGAACCCTGTCCCGACGCTATGGTGGAAAGCGGGCTTAATCACATTCGGATTTTGCAGGACAACGATTTTCATAACTTCAAGATCAGCGCCAAAGCTTCGGACGTGTTTATGTCGGCGGCAGCCTATCAACAGCTGGCTGATGTGACCGATGCGCCCATCCATCTGGGCGTGACCGAAGCAGGCGGCCTGACGTCGGGCACCGTGAAAACCGCGATTGGTCTGGGCAATCTTCTGTGGATGGGTATTGGCGACACGCTCCGCGTCAGCCTGTCCGCCGATCCGGTGGAAGAGGTCAAAGCCGGGTTTGAAATCCTCAAATCGCTTGGTTTGCGCCACCGCGGCGTGAATATCATATCCTGCCCGTCCTGTGCGCGTCAGGGCTTTGACGTGATCAAAACCGTCGCGGTTTTGGAGGAAAAGCTGGCCCATATCCATACACCTTTGACGCTGTCGATCATTGGTTGCGTTGTGAACGGCCCGGGAGAGGCGCAGATGACCGACATCGGTTTTACCGGTGGCGGGGCCGATTCGGGCATGGTCTATCTGGCAGGTCTGCAGGATCACAAACTGAAAAACGATAAACTCGTCGGGCATATTGTTGAATTGGTTGAACAAAAGGCAGCTGAGATCGAATCTGAAAGGGCAGCGGTGCAAGACGTCGCCTCGTGAGAATTGTCAAAAGAATGCTACAAATTGTAATATTGATCCTTTTTGCGACATTTGTCGCGGCCGCACTGTTCGTGCGATTTGCACCCGTGAGCGTGGCGCGCTGGCACGTCGATCCCGTGACAACACCGGTGCCGAACACGCCAAATTTCGCGCGGCTACTGCCAGACAGCGCCTCGCGACCTTCGCCGGTTTACGGCCTCGATATTGGCAAGCTGATCCACGAATTTGACCGGGCGATCACATCTATGTCGCGCGTCAGACGGCTGACCGACAGCGAAAATGGCCGGTTGGTAAGTTATGAAATCCGATCAAAAATAATGCGTTATCCTGACTATCTTTCGGTACGGTTTATTGAACTGGATCAGGATCGGTCGACTTTCGCAGTTCTGTCGCGGTCGCGCTTTGGTTATGGCGACGGGGGCGTAAACCGGCGAAGGCTGCGCGATCTTGTGCGGGCGCTAAAAGATTTTGAATTGGCGACGGCCACCGCACCGACGTCGCCTTGACCACGCGGTTGCGTTAGGGCACTCCACGAACATGGTACCCGTCGAAAAGCTTGAGCAAATCAAAGGTCGTTTCCAGTTTCTGGAGGCGACGCTGATGGCGGGTGGCCCGGGCGAAGATATCGCCCGGATATCAAAGGAATACGCCGATTTGAAACCGGTCGTCGCGCAGGTGAAAGCCTATCAAAATCTGCTTCAGGAATTTACAGACGCGACCGAAATGCTGGGCGACCCTGAAATGCGCGCACTGGCCGAGGAAGAATTGCAACGGGTGCGCGCCGCGCTTCCGGGTGCTGAACATGCCTTGAAACTGACGTTGCTGCCCAAAGACGCCGCTGACGACCGCCCGGCCATTGTGGAAATCCGCGCCGGCACCGGTGGCGACGAAGCGGCACTGTTTGTTGGGGATCTCTTGCGCATGTACCAGCGGTTGTCCGAGAATTCCGGCTGGAAATTCAATATCATATCCGCCACACCGACCGAACTTGGCGGCTATAAAGAGGTCATCGCTGACGTGCAGGGCAATCGGGTTTTTGCGCGGCTCAAGTTTGAAAGCGGCGTGCACCGTGTGCAGCGTGTGCCGGCCACAGAATCGGGCGGGCGCGTGCACACCTCGGCGGCAACGGTGGCGGTGCTGCCCGAAGCTGAAGATGTCGATCTGGTCATTCCCGCCACCGATCTGCGCATCGACACCATGCGCGCCAGCGGCGCGGGCGGGCAGCACGTCAACACAACCGACAGCGCCGTGCGCATCACGCATCTGCCCACCGGAATAATGGTGGTCAGCGCCGAAAAATCGCAACACCGTAATCGTGAAATCGCCATGCAGGTCTTGCGCACGCGGCTTTATGATCTGGAACGTCAGCGGGTCGATGACGAACGTTCGGCTGCGCGCAAGGGTCAGGTCGGGTCGGGCGACCGTTCCGAGCGCATCCGCACCTATAATTTTCCACAGGGCCGCGTCACCGACCACCGGATCAACCTGACGCTTTACAAACTCGATCAGGCCCTGCAGGGCGAAATCGACGAAGTCATCGACGCGCTGATCGCCGACGATCAGGCCACGAGACTGGCGGAAATGGAACCATGAGCGAAACCGGCCACCAATTGATTCGTGCCGCAGTGGACGAATTGCGCGACGTGGGGGTGAATGACGCCACAGGGGACGCGCGGCGTCTTTTGGCTTTTGCGATGGGGTGCGACGCGGCGGCTCTGTCTGCGCGCCTTGTTGACGCCGTGGATCCCGAGCATCGCACGGCTTTTTTTGACGCAGTAGAGCAACGCGTGACCCGCAAGCCGGTGTCTCAAATCATCGGGTCCCGGCAATTTTGGGACATCGAGCTGTGCATCACTCAGGACGTGCTTGACCCGCGCCCCGAAACCGAAATTCTGGTTGAGACCGCGTTGCGACAGCCCTTTGACCGTGTTCTGGACTTGGGTGTCGGATCGGGTTGCATTTTAATCAGCCTGCTGAAATCCAATGCTTCTGCCACCGGTCTTGGGGTCGACAACAGCGCCGAAGCGCTGGAAATTGCGTTCAAGAATGCACAGAATAACGACGTTGTTGATCGGACCGAGCTGCTTGAATCCGAATGGTTCGCCACGGTCGAGGGTTCCTTTGATCTGATCGTCGCCAATCCGCCCTATATCGCCATGGCCGAAATGGAACAGCTGTCACCCGAGGTGCGGATGTGGGAACCGATCTGGGCCCTGACACCCGGGCCAAGCGGGCTTGAATCCTACGAGCAGATCGCCGCAGGTATCTATGAACACCTGACGCCGGGTGGTCGCTTGTTGTTGGAAACCGGCCCGACTCAGGCCGGGGACGTAAAGAACCTGTTTATTGCTGCCGGTTTGTCGTTTGATTATGTTGTGGCCGATCTGGATGGACGCGACCGCGTCGTTCAGCTGCACCGTGCACCTTGAATCTGGGTAATTTTGTCAAAATGTGGCAAAAAGTTACAGAATATTAGGTTTCCGGCTTGTTTTATTGCCCGCGCGATGTATACGCTGAACCCACGGATGATAGAGCCGAAAACGGATCTCAGACCGCTCGCAGTTCTCGTATAGACAACTAGGGACTTTCAGCACATAGGCGCGCTGACCAATTTCAAAACCACCCAAAACGCCCCCAGGGGGCAGAAAATCGATCATCATGAGGCCCAGCAATAAATCGCGTTCGCGAAGCAAAAACCACAACCGCCGTCCGTCCGGAGGTGGCAACGTTATCAACCGTGTATTTGACAGCTCCGGCCCCGAGGGCAAAGTGCGCGGAACTCCACAACAGATTATTGATAAATATCAGGGATTGGCCCGCGACGCCCAATTGTCCGGCGACCGTGTCGGTGCCGAAGCGTTTTTGCAGCATTCCGAACATTACTCGCGCATCCTGGGCGAGGCTATGCGCGAACAGACTGAAAAACGCGAAGCCCACGAAGCACAGCAGGCCCAGCACGCCCAAAGACGCCAAAATCAGAATACGGCGGCGTCCAACGCCCACGAAGAGGCACAGCCCGACCTTCGCGCTCCGGCACCGGAGAAACAGGATAGCGGGCTTGTTGAAACCCCTGAAAACACGGCGGCCAAACGAAGCGCCAAGAAATCTGACGAGCCCGAAGCCAGCGCCGCAGAATAACGCGGCGTCGTCAGATAAGGCGCGACAAGCGGCAAAAATCTTCGATCGACAAAACTTCGGCGCGGGCGGTCGGGTCGATTTTGGCCCGTACCAAGATATTTTCGATATCGCCGTTCAGGCCCCGCAGACTGGCGCGCAACATTTTGCGTCGTTGTCCAAATGCGGTCGCCACCAGACGTTGCAATGTATTGGCGTCCGCTGCAAATAACGGGCTGTCGCGGCGGGTAATCTGCACGACCGCCGACGTCACTTTGGGCGGCGGCGTAAAGGCTGCGGCCGGAATTTCCATGACAATACGCGCTTTCGCACGCCACTGGGTCAGGATCGACAGGCGCCCGTAGCTTTTGCTGCCCGGCGTGGCCACGATGCGCTGCGCGACTTCTTTTTGAAACATCAGTGTCAGACTGTCCCAAAACGGTGGCCAGTCTGCGGGCGTCAGCCAGTCAACCAACAGCGCTGTGCCAATATTGTAGGGCAGATTGGCGATGACGCGTATAGGCGGGCTAAGCTGTGCCGCCACATCAAATTTGAGCGCGTCGCCGTTGATAATGCTCAGGCGTCCGGGATAATGTTCCGATATCCGGTCAAGCACGGGCAGGCATCGGCTATCTTTTTCCACCACCACCACCCGCCGGGCCCCGTTGGCCAAAATGGCGCGGGTCAACCCGCCCGGTCCGGGACCGATTTCCAACACGTCGCAGGCAGACAGGTCACCGGCCTGCCTGGCGATTTTACCGGTCAGGTTCAGATCAAGCAGAAAATTCTGTCCCAGCGACTTGCGCGCCGACAATCCGTGCGCTGCGATCACTTCGCGCAGGGGCGGAAGGCCGTCACCGGTCGCGGTCACCGTGCGCGCACCCGGGCCATGTCGGCGGCCATCCTAATGGCAGCCACGACGCTGCCGGGGTCCGCGATTCCCCGCCCTGCGATATCAAAAGCAGTGCCGTGATCGGGCGACGTGCGCACGATCGGCAGGCCCAGCGTCACATTGGTACCGTTGGAAAACGCCAGCGTTTTCAACGGGATCAACGCCTGATCGTGATACATGCAAACGGCTACGTCATAGGTTTCGCGCGCCTTGGCGTGAAACATCGTATCGGCCGACAAAGGCCCGGCAATCGACATGCCTTTCAGACGCAGCCGCGCCAGTACCGGTGCGATTATTTCCGCGTCCTCGGTGCCCATCATGCCGCCCTCTCCCGCGTGCGGATTAAGCCCGGCCACGGCGATGCGCGGGGCACTCAGGTCAAAATCGCTCTGCAAAGCCGCGTGGGTGATCAAAAGCGTTTCTTCCAGCAGCGCAGGGCTAAGCACCGTGGGAACGTCGCGCAGCGCTATATGGATCGTCACCGGCACCACGCGCAGGCCCGGTGCCGCCAGCATCATTACGCTGCGCGGTGATCCAAGCAAACTGGCCAGATACTCGGTGTGGCCGGCAAATTCGAAGCCGGCACCTACCTGCAGCAATTTCTTGTTGATGGGCAGGGTGCACAGCGCCGCCGCGCGCCCCGATTGTGCCAGCTCAACGCCCCGAGCAATCACGTCGATCACGGTTTGCGCGTTTTGCGGCGCGCCCACGCCGGGCGTCGCCGGTGCCGGAAATCCGTGATGCAGCAACGGCAATCCCGCTTGCATTGCGTCGTGGGTTTGTGCCAGATCGGTGATCTCGACCACGGGCGTGTCGCTCTTTTGCGCCGCTATGTGATTTCGGTCGGCAATAAGCACAATTGGCAGATCGGCCCCCAGTCGTGCGCGGGCCTTTAGCGCCAGTTCAAGCCCGACCCCCGCCGGGTCACCACAGCTTAAAACAACGGGCCGCGTCATTTTCTGATGATAATGGCGTCGCCTTTGAGTTCCTGCAAAAACCCCTGACCAAAAGCTTCGATACGCTGGTTGAACAGCGCAAGACGAACCTCTTCGCGCGCGCCCTCGGCCAATTCGGTCGTACGACCGCACAGCATCAGAAATACCAGAAATTCACTGTTCTCACCGGACACCAGCGCCGAAGACGTTTCGTTGGCGTCAAGTTGCGCCAGTTCACGCGCGACATCCGAGGGAATCGCGCGCACCGGAAGGATATTGCGGCTGAATTGTGCAGCTCCCTCTTCGGTGACAAGCGCCTGAAAGTCGTTGCAGGTATCGATTAAACCGGCGAGATGGCGCGCCTGACCCAAGGTGACGTCGGTACGCCCTCCGGGGATCAGAAATTGGATATAATCGATTGAAACGGTCTTGGCCTTGATGCTGCGCCCCGCGCGCAGTCCACGCAACTGGAAAAGCGCGATCGCGTTGGGCAGCTGAATCGGTTGGGTGACTTCGCCGATGTTAAGTGCCAGCAATTTCGTACTGATCTGCGGTGGCAGATTGGCCAGCGGTGCCCAGTCAAGCTTGCCGCCCTGTTGTGCTGTCGCCGCTGCCGAATAGGTGCGTGCCGCCTGCTCGAACGCCGCAAATCCGCGAATTTGCCGTGACAGGTTCTGCGCCAGCTGCATGTTCTGCGCGTCCTGTGCCGTACCAAGCGGCAGGATCAGTTCCGACAACAATGCGCTTTCGCCCACAGCTGTGTTTCCAAGCGCCATCGCCGCGTCGAGATCGCTTTCCGAAACCAGGGCCTTGGACTGGAATTTGACCTGAATCACTTTGCGCCACAAAAGCCCCGAAGCGACAAAATCGCGAAACGTTTCCGGTTCCACGCCGCCTTTGGCGATTTCGGTGATAAATTGCTCGGTGGTCAGGTTGGCGCGCTGGGCAAATTCGGCCATGCCGGCTTCGACTTCTTCCTGGCTTACGGTCATGCCGAGATCTTTGGCGGCCAGCGATTGCAGGCGGTCATCGATCAAATGGCCGATGGCCTGTTTGCGCAAATCCCCGATCGTGCCAAGAACCTGCAGCATCAATTCGCGCTGGTCGATTTCGTAATAGCTGATGGCGAATTCGTTAATTTTGATAGCCGGTGCAAAGCGGCTGGATTGTGCGCGGGTTTCGGCTGGTATCAGCGCGACCAGTACCAAGGCGCACAACAGGAATATTTTCGTCACGGCGTTCATATGTTTTTGCACCTTCAATAGGCCCTACATCTGCGTTTGCCGACCGAACTGTCTGAATTGCCGCCAAATCCGGTCAAAGCGACGCGAAATCCGGCGCTGGTCGATGCGCCTATTGTAGTCGAGGAAGTAAAGCGGCGCGAGAGCGAAAAATCAATTTTTATACATTCGTTGCCATAAGTTAAGCCAAGTCCCGCCGCGCTGGGGGTGCGCGTGACAATGTCATAACTAAGCGTGGCGCTGGTTTTCCAATTTCGCTTTAGCGTGATACGGGCATCAATTCCCAACTCGGATCGCGCCGCAAGCGTGTTTGCGGCGACGTCTTTGTCCAGCCAGACGTGGCTGCCGGTGACGTCGAAACGATCGGCGCGATAGCGCATGCGGGTCTCGGTTTTGCGCACACGTAAGCCCTGATCAAACAGCGTGTGGCTGCTGAGCGAAAACCGCTCGGGCAAATAAAACGCCATGGCGGTCACAAAATCCGACGTCGTCCCGGACAGACCCGATGCCGCTGCGAATTGCCCTTGATCACTTTGGCGCAGAACTTGTCCAACCGCGGCGGCGATGTTCCAGCCGTCTGCCGCGATACGCCGGTAGGTGACACCGATATTGGCACGCAACCCGCGCTCGAAACGGTCGTCGCCGCTAAAACGGTTCAGTGACAACAGATTGCTGGTGTCAAATTCAACCAGGGTGCTGTCTTCATTGGGTACGACCGGCGGGCTGCTTTGGCTCCAAACCAGCTGGGCGACCGGTTCAAGCGTTTGCACAGAATTTGACGTGGTTTTCGACAACGGCCATCGCAATTTCAAAGCCGCAACCGGAATCAGTCGCGTTACACTTTGGGCAAAGGCCGTATCGTCGTAAACGCGCGTGGCGTCGCCGCGCAGTTCGGCACGCGTTTCAACGATAACTCCGTTGCCCAAAAGCCGGTCGTGCCGCCAGTCCAGCACCGCAGAGAGGCGCCCGCGATCACGCCCTGCTGCGCCGTCGGTTTTTGAGCGGCGCACAAATCCATCACTGCTCAGGCCAATCCCCCATTGCCCGCCCAGTGGGGTCGGCCGCCATTGTTTGCGATAAGCGATCCCGCCCAGAAGATACGGATTGGTGTAGTTGGATACCCCGGCGCGCAACGCGTGTATCCCTTTGATTTCAGCGATAAAATACTGGTCTTTCATTACCTTGGTCAGCCCGATACTGCTATCCAGGCGGTCAAGACCGGATTCGCCATATTGCGACAGATAGGTTTTGTCCGACGCCAGCTTGATGTCAAACCGCCCCACCATACCGCCTGCAAACCGCGCCGTACCGCTGGCAAAGACAAACCCCCTGACCGACTGGGACGTGAGACTGTCACGGGTGATCGCACCACGCACATCCAAACGCCCGCGCGCGAATTGACGACGAAATGCGGCACCAAGCGACACAGTGCCTCCACTGGTCAGAAACGGTGTCAGCGTGATATCGGCATAGTCGCCCAACGTGATGAAATAGGGCATTTTCAGGCCCACACCCAGCGTGCTTGACGAGGAAATATCGGGCACCAGAAACCCGTTGGCGCGTTTGACCGATGGGTCCGGCAGGCTGAGGCGTGGAAAGTAGGCGACCGGCACATTTCCCAGACGGAATTGCGCGCGTTCGAAATACAGCCGCCGTGTTTGCGCGTCGTGGATGACCCGGCGGGCCCTGATTTGCCAGATCGGCGTGGGTCGCTCAGCACAGATCTGGCAGCTGGATGCGACGGTTTTGTAAAATTGCGTGTACCGTCCGTCGATCCGGTTGATCTCGACCGCCGACAATTGCAATTGCTGGTACATCACCATGCGCGCGCCGCGCAAAATGCCGTTCCTGAGATCACCCGAAAGTTCGGCATAGTCGGCCACAAGCGTAAATATTTCGCCATCAACCAGATAAAGCGGACCTTCGACGGTGACGCGGTTGTGCCGCTTGTCGTAGCTTATCTTTTTAGCCACAAGCCTTTGATCGCGATAAAAAATTTCCACGTTTCCCGTGGCGACAAGCAGGTTTTTATTGTCGGAAAATCTGATGTGGTCGGCGACCAGTATGGCAGGACCATCGCTTTGCGCCGCCGATTGTGGCGGGGATGCCAACAGTCCAAAACCGACGAACATCAGCAGAATAAAACGGCCCACTCAGCCGTCCTCCAGATGCAACAGCAGACTGACCGCCAGCATCCCCGCCACAATCGGTGGCGCCCATGCTGCAGCTACGATGGGAATATCGCCGTTGGCGCCCAGAATCTGGGCGAATTTCCGCAGCGCAAAAAAACCAAATGCCGATATCATCGACATTAATACCATGGTGCCCGTGCGTCCAAACCGCGTGTGGCGCATGGTAAATCCCGCGCCGATTAAAACCATCGCCATCATCGTCAGCGGCAGCGCCAGTTCCATCTGGAAAAACACACGATGGGTGTTGGCCGAAAACCCCGATTTTTCAAGCCGCGCCACAAAGGAACGCATGTCCCAGAACGACACGAGCTTCGGGTCGCCAAAGCTATCAAGTATTTCCGCGCTGGTCATATCCGACGCCAGCGAAAGCTGCGTGAATTCGCGTGCGCTCTGTTCGGGATTGGCCTCGGGTTGGTCGATATTCCAAACCTTGCCGTCGTGCAGCTCCCACGCCCCCGACGACAAATCCGCAAAAGCCGATTGATAACGTCGCAGAGGCTGGCCCTGACTTGAAAATTCAAAAAAAGCGACATCAAACAAACGCGTGGCCCCGGCGTTGGCGCGCCGCGCATGAATGACCGTTTGTTTGGCATCGCTGCCCTGACGCAGCCAGAGCCCTTCCGGACCGACGGAAAATGTGCTGATGCCGCCGTTTTGATATTTTTCGATATCGCGCAAAAATTGTTTTTGCGTCGCGGCGACAATAGGGTTGAACACGCTGACGGCAAGAATACCCAAAAAAAATGCGACCGCCAGCGGTGCGGTGAGCGTACGAAAAGCTGACCGGCCCGCTGCCCGCGCGATTACAAGTTCATTCGAGCGCGCCAATCCGATAAAAAGCGCCAGCGACGCAATCACCGCAATGAGAGGCAGGATTTCATAGACCGGCGCTGGTGCCCTGATCAACCCAAGCCCCAATGCCTCGACAAATCCGACGCCAAAGCCCGAATACCGAATAAGCATCCCGCGCGATTCGTTCATGATGGTCAGGATAAGAAATACCGCGAGAACCAGCACAAACCGCCACAGAAATTTTCGTGCAAGATAAAAATGCAGGGTCACGACGTCGCTCCGGCATTTGGTCGTCGTCGCTGCCATCCACCGGCGCGGTTGATCCAAACAAGGATCAGAGCAACCGCGACAAACCCCACCAAAGCCGGCGCATAAAGCAGCGGCCAGCTTTCCGGAGCCTTCAGGACCGCGTTTTTGACCGGCCCCGTCATAAGAAAAATCGCTATAATTGCGGTCGACGCGAAAAAAATGTGTCGCATCGTCCCAATGCGGGAAAAACCACCAACCATCAGGACCGACATGCCCAATATCGGGAACACTATCGCGAACAATGGATTGATCATGCGTTCTTGCGTCTCAAGAAAGAATTTCTGACGCGTGGCTCCGGAATCCCGCAGCATGGCCGGGGTGGGTGAAATCGTGCTGAAGGTGGAATAGTCGGAAACCCATGGCCGCGCTATGCCCTTGAGTTCCACAAGCGCGCTTAGATCGACGCTCAGGTTTTTGAATTGCACTTTTGACAGGCGACCGTTGTTTTTCGACAGAACCTGAATCAGGCCGTCAAACATAATGAGCTTGGCCTTTCCGTCGTCCTTGATCAAGGCCGCGCGTTGGGCCGAATAGGTTGAGACACGTTCCTCAAGCCTTTGATCGTGGATGAAAATGTCGAACAATGCGCCACTATCGTCGATGCTGCGCACAAAAAATGTGATGCCCGGTGCCGGGTGAAGAAATGTGCCGTCGATGACGATACGTGCGCCAAGGTCATTTTCCAGTTCAGCTGAAAGTTCCTTCATCTGAGCGCGGCTGGCCGGCACCAGAACGTGGCTCAATAAAGCAGCAAGCAGCGCCACCAGAATGCTGTAATAAAAAAACGGTCGCAGCAGGCGCACCGGGCCAAGTCCCGAAGCCTGCATAACCACAAGTTCGCTGTCACCCATCAGGCGGTTGCCCACGTATATCGCTGCGGCGAATGACACCACCGGTAGCGAAAGTTCCACCACCTGCGGGATAAGCAGCACACCGAATTTCAGAAACACGGACATGGCGTGACCGTCGCCAATCAGGCGCTCAAAGAAAACCAAAGCGCGATTCAGCCAATAAATACCGACAAGCACCAGCGCAAAGAACCCAAACGGTCCCATGAGCTGCGACAGGATATATCTGTCAAGCCTCGTCACTGATGTGCCCACCATGTCACTGTGAATTTTGCCCGTATTGCTCGGGCATAAAATAGCGCAAAAGCGCGCGGGACAACAGTGTTATCTGGTCATTGTGCATCGCCTTGACTAGGAAGGGGTAACGCTTGGATCAATTCACAAGGACAAAGATAAATGCGCGCACCTGTTGAAATCGGCTTTCACGAAACCGACCTGTCGCTTGTCAAAGAAACGTCGGGCAAACTGGTGATTTTTGTGGACCCGGGTGGCGCCATGAATGCGTTGGCGCGCAAGGTCAACAGCCTGACCAAGGGCGCCGTGCAACGGTTGGCCAAAAGCGGTAAATTCGCTGACCTCGGCGTCGGTAAGGGCTGTGTTCTGGCGTTTCCAAGCGGGCTGCGCGCCGAGGAAATTCTCGTGATCAAGCTCAAAGCCCGGCCCGGGCGCGTCGAAGCACGCAAAGCGGGTGCCGCCATGGCGGTGTTCATGGGAACCGATGCGCTGACTGTGCTGAGCGGACCCAACAGCCGTTCGGCGGATATGTCTTTCGGACTGGCGCTGCGTGCCTATCGTTTTGGGCGGCACAAGACCGATGACGAAAGTCGCAAAGACTTTGGCAGCGTCCGGTTTTACGTGTCGAACCCCGAAGACATCGCGGCGCAGGCGCAGCCGCTGGCGGCAATCGCGGAAGGCGTGTTTTTCACCCGTGATCTGGTCAATGAACCGGCCAACGTTCTGACCACCACCGATTTCGCCGCCCGGTTGGGCGCGATGCAGGAATTGGGCCTTGAGGTTGAAATTCTGGAAGAGGACGCGCTGGAAAAGCTGGGGATGAACGCGCTGCTGGGCGTGGGCATGGGGTCGCGCAGCCCGTCGAAAGTCGTGGTCATGAGCTGGAACGGCGGCGGCGACGAAGCCCCGTTTGCGCTGGTCGGAAAGGGCGTTGTCTTTGATACCGGTGGCATTTCGATCAAACCGGCGGCGGGCATGGAAGATATGACCATGGATATGGGCGGTGCGGGTGTCGTCTCCGGTGTCATGCGTGCACTGGCGTTGCGGCGCGCCAAAGCCAACGTCGTGGGTGTCGTCGGCCTGGTCGAAAACATGCCGGACGGCGCTGCACAACGTCCCGGAGACGTGGTGAAATCCATGAAGGGTGACACGATCGAAGTAATCAACACGGACGCCGAAGGGCGTTTGGTGCTGGCAGATATCCTGTGGTACACGCAGGAACGTTTCAGCCCTACGGGCATGATCAATCTGGCCACCCTGACCGGCGCGATCATTGTCGGGCTGGGACACGAAAACGCCGGCGTATTTTCCAACGACGACGGCCTGTGCAACGCATTCCTGAAAGCTGCGCAAGACGAATCCGAAGGCGCGTGGCGCATGCCGCTTGGCCGGGCTTATGATAAAATGCTCAAGAGCCGGGTGGCGGATATGCGCAATTCCTGTGGACGCGCGGCGGGTTCGATCACGGCAGCGCAGTTTCTGGCCCGTTTTGTGCGGCCCGAATTACCGTGGATCCATCTGGACATCGCCGGTGTCGCGCTGCTCAAAGAGTCCAGCGATTTTGCCCCCAGGGGTGCAACCGGTTGGGGTGTGCGCGCGCTTGACCGGCTGATCGCGGACAGGTTCGAACATTAATGGGCGACGTCTATTTTTACCACCAGACGCGATCCACGCTGGAGCAGACACTACCGGAAATACTTGGCAAATGTCGTGGACGTGGGTGGCCTGTGGTTGTTCAGGCCGCCGATCGGGAGCGCCTCAATCGGCTGGACCGGCAGTTGTGGACACAATCGGTTGACGATTTCCTGCCCCACGGCGTGGCCGGGCAGAAATACGACGCCGATCAGCCGGTTTTGCTATCCACTCATACCGATGCGCCGAACAGGGCCAAGGTGTTGGTTGTGCTTGATGATCTGGAAATTGACCCTGAGACCGCCGCACGTTTCACGCGCGTGTGCCTGATTTTTGACGGCAATGCCGGGACGTCGTTGACCGCGGCCCGGCAACAATGGGCGCGATTGGCCAAGGCAGGCGTACCCGCGCGATACTGGTCCCAGGAATCGGGGTCGTGGCAGGATAAAACACCAACGGTACCGGCCTAAAAATAGGCACCACCGCGCATGAATACCCCGTCACTGCTTGGTGGCATCAAAGTGCTGGAGGCATTTCAGGACCACGCCATCAAGCGCGGATTTTTGATGGTGGGGTAGCGGCGTACCTGCTTACAGGGTTTTCAAAAACGCAAGCAGTGCAGCCCTTTGTTTGAAAGACAGTTTTACAGGTTGAATTTCCGATTTGCCGGTAAAGGTAAACGGGGCGTTGTTATAATGCTCGATGACCTGTTCAAGCGTGTCGATCTGACCCGCGTGCATATAGGGCGGACGGTCGGCAACACCGCGCAGACCCGGAGATTTGAAGGCCCCGGTCAAAACAAACTTGTCGCGCAGCATGAATTTCAATTTGGCGCATTCGTTTGTTGCGGCGTCGCTATAGAGTCCCAGGCAACCAAACGGGTCGCTTTGGATGGTGTCGATCACGCTGACGCGGCCCCGATCAGCCGGTACACCGGCGCGTTCGGGCACGCCGGTGTTGTGAAAAAAACCGTCCGACAAAAGCGGACCGTTGTGGCATTCAATGCATCGTCCCTGGCCGGTAAAAACCCTGAAGCCCGACAATTCCTGTCTGTTCAAAGCCGAGCGTCCATCAGGTTTTCTGCCGTTCAATAGCGCATCGATATACCGGTCAAACCGGTTTTCCACCGGCAACAAAGTGCGTTCAAAAGCTGCGATCGACTTGGCGGCGTTGGTGAATACACGGTTGATATCTTGGCGTTTTTCTTTTGGCATGCGTTCCCACGCCGTCTGTTGGATGGCGTCGCCCAAAGGGCCGGCTGGCGGAATTCCCGTTAAATCGGGCAAGGAACCGAACAGGGCGGTGTATTTTGCGCGGTAATTTTGTGCGATATACGCTGCAACTTCGCTGCGGGAAAAACCGTGTTCGGCGGGGTTTTCAATCGGTGCCATCGCCTGCGCCCACAGCGAATCTTTGCGTCCGTCCCAAAAAAACCATGTCGCGTGCGCCACACCGTTCAGCGGCATGGTGCGCCGTTCGGTTGTGCCGATACCTTGCCCCAGCGCACGATCGTCCTGAAACTGGCGATCTTCGATGTGGCAGGTGGCGCAGGAAATCCGGTTATTTGCCGACAGGCCGGTGTCATGGAACAATTCTTTCCCAAAGGCCGCCGCCTGCGGGTTGTCCGCGACTGCGTTGCCGGCATCAGGGGGAACAGGTGGCAGACTTGCCAAACTCAGGCCGCGGGCGATCGATAGTTCGCGTTCGCTCAGACGACCGGCGTTCCAGAACAAAAATACGCCAATCAGGATACCTGCCACAACCGCGCCGGACACGACGGCACGCATAAAGGGCCGGGCCTTCAAAACGACAGGTTGAAGGTGACTGTTTCGCTGGCGTCACCGGCTGTTACTGTCAGTTTCAGCTCCCATTTTCCGGCCATATTGAACTGAACGCCGTCGATTCTGTACCGCCCGTCGCCAAAGTTTTCAGTCACTTGTGGCGCGGTGGGCAGACCGTGCCCATGTGCGGGCATACCGCCCGAAATGGTCATGGTCGCGTTTTTCACCGGCGCGCCGTCTTTCGTCGAAATACTGGCAATCCATGCATGCAGGGTATTGCGCAGAAAATCGGGATTTTCCGGTGCGATGCGTGCGGTGAAAAAACGACCTTCTACCGTGTGTGCGTATTGCGAATTCACTGCGCCATCGCCGGTTTTCAAATAGGCGTATGCCAGAAAAACAATGACCGCCCCGCCAATGACTCCAAACGCCAAGATTATTTTTTTCATTGTGTCACTTTTGTTTGTGTTGCCAGCTTAGCGAATTGTCGATCTGTCTATTAAAGCGTTGCGCGCAATGCAGGCAACCGTTTTTGTGCGGACACGGGTGCGCGGCCACCGGGCGCAAAACCCAAAATCACACGCGTCATATCGGACATTCACACGGGGCAAAACCGCTAATCGCCGCCGTGGTCATCGCGTCAGAAACATCGTATCGCCAGCGATCTCGATGCTGGAAAACCGTGACAAATAGCTCATTCCCAAAAGCGACGTGTGAAGCTGGCCATCGTTGACCCATGCGGTGATGTTTTTATCCAAAACATCGCCAAAACGCACGTTTTTTAGTTTCACGCTGGCGGTGCGTACTTCGCCGTTGGCGGTGCTGGCGACTCCAAGGTAGAGCAGGTTGTCGGGATCAAATCCGGCGCGGCGGGCATCCTGCTGCGACAGCACCACGCCCGTGGCGCCGGTGTCGATGACAAAGTCGATATTGGTGCCGTTTACGTCCAGCGTCAGATAAAAATGCCGGTCGGGCGCGCGGTACAGCGCAAAGCGTTCGCCGTCAAACACCGCCTGATGGGTTGGGAAAATTGCGCGCTGCAGGTCATCCTTGAACCCGTAAAGCACAACCACCCCCAGAAATAATACGACCCACAGCAGCGCCTGTTGCAGCACCGTGCTGATTTTCTGGCGATTCTGTCCCACGAACCACACCAGCAAAACCCCGCCAAGCAGGGCCAGATATATCAGTCGGGCGTTACCGTCAGGTGCCATGGGCTTTTTTTTCGCTTTCAAGCTTTTGTGCCGCGACTTCCCACAATTTTTCGGCCTTTTTCATCGCGGATTTCAATTCAACGTGTTTGCGCTGCAGCTTGGCAGCGCGGTTTTTATGTGCGGCGGTATAAAGATCGGGGTCGGCCAACTGTGCATCCAGTTTGGTTTTCATTACCTCCAACTTGGTGATCAATGCTTCACATTTTAAGACCTCGGTCTCTAAAGACGGCGTGAGCGGGTGCGCGGTCTTGACTTTGGGCTTTGATTTGGCGACGGGTTTGCGGCGCGTCTTGACGTCTGCACCGCCCCCGCCACGTTCGCTAAGCAACAGTTTGCGGTAGGCGGCCAGATCGTCCGCAAAGACCGTCACGCGCCCGTCCTTGACCAGCCAAAGCCGTTCGGCGGTCAGCGCGATCAAATGTGGGTCGTGACTGACCAGTACAATCGCCCCGGTATAATCGTTCAGCGCCATGACCAGGGCTTCTCGGCTTTGAATATCAAGATGGTTGGTGGGCTCGTCCAATATCAGGATATGCGGTGCATCAAGCGTGGCGAGTAGCAGCGACAAGCGCGATTTCTGTCCGCCCGACAGTTTTTTCACCACTGTATCGGCCTGATCGGACCCCAACCCGCCACCGGCCAGACGGGCGCGCAGCCGCGCCGGCGTTTCCAGCGGGCGCTGCGCACGCAGGTGCTGAAGCGGCGTTTCGTCCAGATGCAATTCGTCCACCTGATGTTGGGCAAAATAACCAACCCGCAGTTTGGATGCGCTGTGCAGCTTTCCCGCCAGCGGCGCAAGCCGTTCTGCCAGCAGTTTGGACAAGGTGGATTTGCCTTGCCCGTTGGCCCCAAGCAGCGCGATGCGGTCGTCCTGATCGATACGCAGGTTCAGTTTGTGCAAAACCGGCGTGCCATCGTACCCCACGTCGATATCGTCAAGCTTGATAATCGGTGGCGACAGGGTCTCGGGCGAAGGAAAGTTGAACCCGACCTGCGCGGCTTCGCTGTCATCGGCAATCGGAGCCATACGTGCGATCATCTTGATGCGCGATTGCGCCTGTTTGGCCTTGGTGGCCTGCGCACGAAACCGGTCGACGTATTTTTGCAGATGCGCGCGCCGCGCGTCCTGTTTCTTGCGCTGCGCGGCCTGTTGCGCCAGTTTTTCGCGCCGCGCGGCGTCAAACTGATCGTAGCCGCCGCTCCACAGCGTCAGCTTGCGCGACTCCAGATGCAGGATCGCATTGACCGAGCGGTTCAGCAGGGCACGGTCGTGCGAAATGACCAGCACCGTGTGGGGATATTTGGCGAGATAATTTTCCAGCCAGATCGTGCCTTCCAGATCCAGGTAATTGGTCGGCTCATCCAACAGCAGGATATCGGGCTGGGAAAACAGCACTGCAGCCAATGCGACGCGCATACGCCACCCACCGGAAAAATCCGCGCAAGGGCGTGCCTGCGCCGCCCGGTCAAAGCCAAGCCCGGCCAAAATCGTCGCGGCGCGGCTCTCGGCGCTATAGGCATCGATATCGCCCAGTCGGGTATAGATTTCGGCGATGCGCTCTGCCGGCGGATTGTCATTGGCCTCGTGTAGCAGGTTCAGCCGCTCGGTATCCGCTGCCAGAACCGTATCCAGCAGTGACATATCGCTGGCCGGTGCTTCCTGCGCCACGCCGCCGACGCGGGCACCGCGCGGCACCGAAATCGCGCCACCTTCCAGTGCCAGCTCGCCGGTGATCAGCTTGAACAGCGTGGTTTTCCCGCTGCCGTTACGCCCGACAAAGCCGACCTTGTGCCCCGTAGGGATCAATGCGCCGGTAGTTTCAAACAGCGGAACGCCGGCGATAGAAAAACTGATGTCGGTAATGCGCAGCATGCGCGCGGGAATGCAACAGTCGCGGCGCGCTGTCAATCGGCGACAACGCTGCTTATCACGACGTCAAACTATGACTTTTCAACGCCGCATACGCGTGATAGCTGGGCCGCGAAATCAGAATTGGGTGCGTGGTTGCCGCGTACCACGACAACCCCGAAAGAGGACATTCCATGGCGATTCAACGCACTTTTTCCATCATCAAGCCCGACGCTACCAAGCGAAATCTGACGGGGGCAATCATCGCCAAGTTTGAAGCGGCAGGCCTGCGGGTCGTGGCCTCCAAGCGCATTCACCTGACGTTGGCGCAGGCGCAGACGTTTTACGGTGTGCACGCAGAACGCCCGTTTTTTGACGAGCTGTGCACGTTCATGATTTCCGAACCGATCGTCGTGCAGGTGCTGGAAGGCGAAGACGCCATCGCCAGAAACCGCGAAGTGATGGGTGCGACTAACCCGGCGGAGGCAGATGCAGGCACAATCCGCAAGGAATTTGCGCTGAGCATGGGTGAAAATTCCGTGCACGGCTCGGACGCGCCGGAAACAGCTGCCGAGGAAATCGCGTTTTTCTTTTCCGGGCTCGAACTGGTGGGATAACAAGATTGCCCGGTCCGCGTGATCGGTGCGGGATTTTGAGCATTTAGGGCAAAATGAATATTAGTTGCGTTTGATGACGCCGAGCGCATCGAGCGCTGCCTCCATTTTTGCGCGCTCGTTCGAGGCCGGGCTGACTGCGGTTTTCAAGGCGTCAAAACGTGCGCGAAGTGTCTTTTTCTCTTGCCCGGTGCAGTCGTTCCACGGGCGGCCCTGCAGACCCATGACCAGCGCATAATAACCGATGAAATGCGGACGCGTGCCGTTGGCGAGCACACGACGATAGGCTTCGTCGGCGCCCAGTTCGATCAGCTGTTCGGCGGTTTCTATTCCGGCGTTCAAAAATATGCGCTCGGTGGCCGGACCAAGGTTTCGAAGTGTGGAAATCGATGTCACGACAGCGTAAGCAGAGAGGTGTCGCCACAGGAAAAACGTTTAAGAACAGCTGGGTAAAGAACATGTTCCAACTTTTGCACGCGCGAGGCCAGTGAATGGGGTGTGTCGTCAGGCGCAACGTCCAGCGTCGATTGGCCCAAAATCGGTCCGCTGTCCAGCGCCGCCGTGACCGCGTGAACGCTGCAACCGTGTTGGCTGTCACCCGCGTCGAGTGCGCGCTTGTGCGTGTGCAGGCCCCTGTACTTCGGCAACAGTGACGGGTGAATATTAAGCATTTTTCCAGCCCAGTTCATCACGAATTCCGGCGAAAGAATACGCATAAAACCGGCCAGGCAAACGATGTCGACGCGCGCCTCGTTCAACGCCGTGTCGAGCGCAGAGTCGAATTTTTCGCACCCTTCGATAAAATGCGTTGGGATGGAAAGTTCTTCGGCCCTGCCAAGCCCCGGCGCATTCGCCACGTCAGAAATAACCAAAACCGCGCGGCCCCGGTGATCGCCGGTCATGCTTTGCACCAGTTTCACCATATTACTGCCGCTGCCCGAAATCAGAATTGCGACCCGCAGACGGGTCACCGCAACGTGCCGCTGGTGCGGAATCCAGGAGTTGCCGATATGGTGCCGATAGCCATGACCTGTTCGCCGTGGCGCTGCAACGTCTGGGTTAAACCGTCGGCGTGAACCGGATCGACCACCGCCACCATCCCGATGCCGTTATTGAAAGTTTTCAGCATCTCAACTGTGGCAATGCCACCCTGCGCCATCAGCCATTCAAACACCGGCGGCAGCGCCCAGCTGTTCAGATCGATGTCGACTCCAAGGTGGTCGGGCAGTACGCGCGGCAGGTTTTCGCTCAGACCGCCGCCTGTGATATGGGCCAGCGCGCGCAGACCCTTGGCGCGGTGCGCCGCCAGCGTTGATTTCACGTAAATGCGTGTCGGCGCAAGCAACGCCTGACCCAGCGTGCCGTCGCCAAAAGGGCAGGGCGCATCCCATCCCAGCCCGCTGCGCGCCACCACCGTGCGCACCAGCGAATAGCCGTTGGAATGCACACCGTTTGAAGCCAGCCCCAACACGATGTCACCGCTTTGAACGCCGCGCGGCAAGCTGTTGCCACGCTCCATCGCTCCGACCGAAAAACCCGCCAGATCAAAATCATCACCGCTGTACAGCCCCGGCATTTCGGCTGTTTCGCCCCCGATTAGCGCGGTGTTGGCTTGTGTGCACCCGGCGGCGATGCCTTGGATAACGTGCTGTGCCCGCGTGACGTCCAGCGATGCCGTTGCGAAATAATCCAGAAAAAACAAAGGCTCGGCACCCTGACACACCAGGTCGTTGACGCACATGGCCACCAGATCGGTCCCGATTGTATCCAGTATTCCGGTGTCGATCGCGATTTTGAGCTTGGTCCCCACACCGTCGGTCGCGGCCACAAGCACCGGATCGCGAAAACCTGCTGCTTTCAGGTCAAACAGCGCGCCAAACCCGCCAAGAGCCTCCATGACGCCGGGTCGTGCGGTGGCGGCAGCGACGGGCTTGATTTTGTCAACCAGCGCGTTGCCGGCGTCGATATCAACCCCGGCATCTTTGTAGCTTAGTCCGCCCGTGTGGTCTGCCAACAGATACGCCCCCCAAACCGTCGCATGTTGCCGCCGACCTAGAGCAAATTCCGCGTAAAGAAAACCCACGTTGCGCACCTATTGCAGGGGTCTTGACCACCCGATGGTGCCCATTTAGTCAGGACCACAGGCGGGCCTGTAGCTCAGTTGGTTAGAGCAGAGCGCTCATAACGCTTTGGTCGCAGGTTCGAGTCCTGCCGGGCCTACCAACCGCCACAGGGTCCATACCGGACACATGGGTCACAGTTTATTCCTGACACTTAGGTAAATCATTTTGATCGAAGGGGTCAGGGATTGGTTCGATTTTTTTGGACTGCAGATTTGTATCGGCCCGTTTACTTAGCACAGCAAAGAAATCCCGGCACTTCTGGCCGATCTGGAGGGAAGTGATTTTCAGTTCGGGTGGGTGTTGGTTTCGTTGATGTGATTGACGCCAATTGCAATCAATTTACATAACCGGCAAAAAGGGCAGGGCGCAAAGCCCCGCCCCTTTTTTTACGTTTTCGGGTCGGTCTACTGGCGGCTAAGCAATTTCCATTTACCGCCTTCGACCACGGAAATCACCACGTCGTCGGCGCCCCGGTGATCGTCGGCACCATAGCTGACGTCGGCGTCGGACAGTTCGTCCCGATAGTTCAGAGATTCCATCCCCGCCAGAAAGCTATCCTGTGTCAGATCGGAACCCGCCGCTTCCAGTGCACGCACAAAAGTGTCAGCGGCCGCATAGCCCAGCATGGCAAATCCGCTGGCCGGCTGGTCGTATTTGGCGGCGTAATCCGCGATGAACTTGGCTGGAGCGGCGTCACCTGCGCGCGATGCAAGATCGACCCAGCCGGATGACGCGTAAAGCCCTTCGGTCACGCCACCGGGCACAGCGGCGACCACACCCAGAAAGCCGGCAGACGTATTCATGAACTTGACATCGGTCCAGCCGAGTTTTTTGGCCGTGCCGACAACGGTGATGCCCTGACGTACACCCAGCCCCATGGTGATGATGTCGCAACCCGCCGCTTTGAGCTTGCTGAGTGAGCCAACAAAATCAAGCTCGTCGGGCTTGTGGGTGGTCTCGCCTGCAAAGGTCAGTCCAAGACTTGCAGCCACGTCTTTGCTGCTGTCGCCGATTTCGACGCCAAATCCGGACGGAATGTACATCGAGCATATTTCCTGTGCGCCAAATTCACCGGCCAGATAGGTCACGCCGGCCTGCACCTGATCCCAATAGCTGGAAAATCCGGTAAATTTATTGGCCATCGGGTCCTGTAACATGTCCTGTGACGCCGAAAGCGGTCCCACATTCGGGATGCCTTTGGGATCCAACAGTTTGAATCCTGCCAGGTTCATCGGTGTGCCAAGCGACAGCAACATCGCGAAGACTTTGTCTTTGTTCAACAGTTTGTTATAGCCCTGCATGGCGCGCGGGATTTGATATCCGTTGTCTTCGACCACAAAACGAATTTGACGGCCGTGCACGCCACCGGCGGCGTTGACTTCGTCAAACTTCATATTGGCGCCGTTAACGGCAGGTACTCCGACAGCGGCAAAAATACCGCTCAGGTCATTGACCGAACCGACGATGACCTCGCTGTCCGATACACCCTGAGTCTGCGCCGATGCGCCGACACCGATTGACAGCGCCAAGGCGGTGCTCGCCAGCAGTGATTTTACGTTTTTCATTGTGTTCTCCCTTTGGTTGGTTGCACGGGCCGCGTGGCCCGCAATTAATACATATCGTCAATAAGCGCTTTGTGTTTCTTCTCCACAAAGCTGCGCTTAAGCTTCATGGTTGCGGTTAATTCTTCGTCCTCGGCTGTCAGCAGCACGTTGATCAAGCGAAAATCCTTGATCTGTTCAACCCGTGCAAAATTCGCGTTCGCGTTTTCAACCTCGGCGCGGATCAGCGCAACAATATCTTCGGCCGCGCAAAGCGATGCAAAATCGCTAAAGGCTATTTTGCGGTCTTGTGCAAATTTTTCAACGTTTTCCTGATCGATCATGATCAGGCAGCTTAGAAATTTTCGCCTGTCACCAATCACCACTGCGTCGGAAATATAATGGCTGAACTTAAGCTGGCTTTCGATTTCGGAGGGCGCAATGTTTTTGCCACCGGCGGTGATGATGATATCTTTCATACGCCCGGTGATCGTCAGATATCCGCCGTCATCAATCCGCCCGATGTCGCCGGTCTTAAGCCAGCCGTCCTTGGTGAACGTCTCGGCGGTTTTCTCGTTGTTGCGCCAATAACCCTGAAAATTGTTAAGCCCGCTGGTCTGGATTTCGCCCGCTTCCGAAACCCGAATTCCGATACCCGGCACCGGGCGGCCCACTGTGCCGATACAATTGTCTTCGGGGGTGTTGATGGTTGTCAGTCCGGCGTTTTCGGTCATGCCATAGCCTTCGACCAGCGGCACGCCGATCGACCAGTACCATTTCAGCAATTCCGGGGAAATCGGCGCCGCACCGGTGCCGCCACGGCGCATCCTGTCCATGCCCAACATGCGACGCAGGTTTCTGAGCACCAGAAAATTCCATATGGCATAGTTAATGCCAACCAACGTCGGCACCGGCTTGCCTGCGATCCGGTAAGCGGCGCGCTTGCTTCCTGCAGCCAGGGCGAATTTGAACGCCAGACGTCCGGTCGGAGTCGCTTCCTGCACCAGTATCAGCACCCGCGAGTATATCTTTTCCCAGACCCGAGGCACCGCGGTGAATGTAGAGGGCGAGACCTCTTGCAGATTATCAAAAACGGTTTCCGGACTTTCAGCGAAATTGACCGTGGATTTGCAAGCCATCGGAAAATAGATCGACACGTCGCGTTCCAGAATATGGCACAGGGGTAGGAAACAAAGCTGTTCATCTGTGGCCATGACCGGCAAACCGTGTACGCCGGCAACCATGGCTCCAACGATATTTTCCTGCGAAAGCATGGCACCTTTTGGCGCGCCTGTGGTGCCGGATGTGTAAATCAACAGACCTGTGTCGCCGGGTTTGGCCAGTTCAATTGCTGACTGAAAATGATCGGGATTGGCTGCATCAAATTCGCGGCCCAGATCGTAGAGCGCGTCCAAAAATATGCATAGATCGTTTTGCAGGTCGTAAAGACCCTCGCGTTCCAGAATAACGACTTTGATCAGCCCCTCGACGCGATCGGCAATTTCAAGATATTTGTCCAGTTGTTCGTCGTTTTCGACAATCAAGAACCGGCTGTCACTGTCGTTCAGCAGATACTCCAGCTGCGCAGCGCTATCTGTTGTATAGACCCCCGAAGCGATACCTCCGGCGCATTGAATGCCCATGTCTGCATAAGCCCACTCGCGGCGGTCCTCGGACAGAATCGAAACCACCTCGCCACGTTTCAACCCCAGTGCGCACAGGCCCAGACCCAGCCATTTGGCGTGATCCCAGTACGCCTGCCACGAATAAGACTCCCAGATGCCGAACTCTTTTTCGCGGTGCGCAGTTTTGGCGCCCAGTTCCGCGCAGCGTTTGGCAAACAGTTTGACCGTCGTGTCGCACCCGTCCACCAGCGCCGGGCGTTGTGCCGGATTGGCGCTGACCAAAACGTCGTTGATCCGGATCTGGCTAACGGTCTGCAGGTTCACAGGCTCATCTCCAGGTCTTCTTGCGTTTCCAACGGCGTTCCGCGCGTTGAGCATTTTCCTGATGGCCCAGATAGAACGCCTTTATGTCTTCGTTTGCCATCAGCCGGTCGGCGGTTCCGTCCATCACAATGCGGCCAAGTTCCATGACATAGCCCATGTCGGCCAAATTCAGCGCCACACCGGCGTTTTGCTCCACAAGAACCATTGTAACGTGTTCATCTTTGTTCAATCGCCGTAAAATCGCAAATATTTCCTGCACAAGTATCGGTGACAGCCCCAGCGACGGCTCGTCGAGCAGCATCAATTTGGGCTGCAACATTAACCCGCGACCAATTGCCAGCATTTGCTGTTGACCGCCCGATAGCGTGCCTGCGTATTGGTCACGCCGGTCTGCCAGAATTGGGAAGTATTCATAAACAAGTCGGCGCTGTTGCTCGACTTTGGTTTTGTCGGACCGGGTATAAGCCCCCATGCTGAGATTTTCCCCGACAGTCAGCAGCGGGAATACTTCGCGGCCCTCGGGTACGTGAACGATGCCTTGGCGCACAATGGCGTGGGGTTCCAGACCCTGAATCGGTGAACCTTGAAATACGATTTCGCCCTTTTCCGGCTCTACGATACCCGAAATGGTTTTCAGCAGGGTCGATTTGCCCGCACCGTTCGCCCCAAGCACAGTCACGACCTGACCCTGTTCAACGTGCAGGCTGGCACCGCGAATGGCCATGACCGGGCCGTAAAAGCTTTCAAGGTTGTTGATGGCAAGCAGGCTTTTCCCCATCACGTAACCCCGCTGCCGAGATAAGCCTCGATCACCGCGGGGTGGGATTGCACATCCGAGGGCGTGCCCTCGGCCAGTTTGGCCCCGTCTGCCAGTGCCAGCACCCGGTCGGACACGCCGGACACCAATCCCATGTCGTGTTCGACCATCAAAACCGTTATGCCCTTTTGTTTACGGATGTCATCGATCCACCAGCGCATTTCCTGCGTTTCTTCCACCGACAGTCCCGACGCCGGTTCATCAAGTAGCAACAGACGCGGGCCCGAGGCCAGGGCACGTCCCAGTTCAACGATCTTGCGGATTCCGTAAGGCAGCCCGGCGATCAGCTTGTTGCGATAGGGCTGCAAGTCAAGAAAATCGATCACCTCTTCAACGGCCAGACGGTGTTCGTGTTCGTCGCGCCGCACGCGTGGCAGAAAAAGCATCTCTTCCAACAGGTTGGTTTTACGGTGCCTGTGCCGCCCGACCAGCAGGTTTTGCAAGACCGATGCATTTTCAAACAGCTCGATATTCTGAAATGTCCGGGCAATGCCTCTGTTGGCAACCTGATGCGGCTGGCACTTCAGCAAGTCCCGACCTTCAAAGCTGATCTGACCGGCAAAGGGTTCATAAATCCGCGAAATCAAATTGAACACCGTCGATTTCCCGGCCCCGTTTGGCCCGACGATTGCATAAACTTCACCTTCATCAACGCTGAAACTCAGGTCGTTGACGGCCACGACACCACCAAATTTCAAAGTTGCGTTTGTGATCGTCAGCAGGCTCATCGCAGGCGCTCGGTTTTGAGATATGATTTTTGCCGCTTGAACATATCCTTGCGGGCAAACGGAAACAGCTCGAACCAGATGCGGATTTTGACCCAGCGTCCATAGATACCCATAGGTTCAAACAGGATGAACAGGATCAGGATCAGCCCGAATACGCCGGTTTCCAGCCCTGGTATGGCGACGCTCCCTCCGCCGACGCTGTCTTTGAGGATCGATAAACCCTGTGGCAGAAACGCGATCACAAAGGCGCCGAAAAAGGCACCGTGGATCGACCCCAAGCCGCCGATCACGATCATCATCAGCAAGGTGATCGAAATCACCAACGAAAATGTTTCGTTGTTAAACGTGCCCGCGTAAAACCCCATCAAGGCCCCGGCCAATCCGGTGATTGCACAGGACACCCCGAACGAAACTGCCTTTGTGCGCGCAATATGCACGCCCATGGCTGTGGCCGACACCTCGGAATCGCGCACAGCGGCAAAGGCGCGACCCAAAGGCGAGCGCAGCAGGTTTCGGTAAAATATTGTGCAGATAATCGCGACAGACAACACAAGATAATAAAACCGCCCCGGAGTGGTCCAACGTTCGATCTGAAAGCCAAAAATGTCGATGACCGGCGCGAATTTGCCGTTCACGCCGTCGGTCCACGGGTCCAGAAGAACAATGATGTCGTCGGCCAGAATGGACAGCGCAATCGTGGCAATCGCCAGATAGATTCCGTGCATGCGCACTACGGGGATCGCGACGACAGTGCCAACAATACCGGTGATGATCCCGGCCAGCGGGAAGGCCACGATAAACGGTAACCCCTGCTCCATCAGGATGACGCAGGCATAGCAGCCAACCGCTAAAAACGCGGCGTGGCCGAGGCTGGCCTGTCCGGTTTGTCCGGTCAAAAGCATCAGCCCCAGACCGGCAATTGCCCAGATCAGAACATTTGTCGCCTCGCCGATGTAGAAATCATCAAAAATATAGGGCAGCGAAAAAGCCAGCACCAGCAAAGCGCCATAAACCAGCGCCGTCCACAGGTCGGGAAACAACCGGATGTCTTGTTCGTATGAGGTTTTGAACAGAATGCGCATAGCTTAGACTTTTTTTGCCCCAATTTGTGAAAACAGCCCGTGAGGTCGGAAAATCAATACCAGCAACAGCAGGGTATAAGGGGCAATCTGCGAATATCCGGCAGCCATATAACGCGAGGCAAACGGCTCGATAATGCCGACGATCAGACCGCCCGCCAAGGCACCGGGCAAAGACCCAAAACCGCCGATAACCGCCGCCGCAAAGGCTTTGATTCCCAGCAGGCCGATATTGGGGTCGATCGCGCCTTGCGACGCAAACAGAATCCCGGCAACACCGGCCACAGCACCGGCCAGCCCCCAGATCAGCCCGTGAACGCGCCGAACGGGAATACCCATGTAATATGCCGCCATCTGGTTTTGGGAAGACGCCTGCATCGCCAAACCCAGTTTGGTACGCTGAAAAAACTGGTACAGAAATAAGGTCAGCAAAAAGGTGACGATGATGACGGCGACGTCTGCAACCCCCAGCACAACACCCCCCAATCTCACGTCGCCAATCGCCAGAGGGCTTTGCATGGTTTGCGGTTCGTGTCCCCATATGGCACCGGCGACAAAGCGCAGAACAAAGCCCAGCGCAATCGTCAGGATGACGACCGCCGTTTGGCTTTGGCCAAACAGATGCCGAAGCACCAAAAAGTTTAGCAGATAGCCGAACACTGCCATGATCAGAATGCCAAGCGGCGCGGCCAGCCAAAAGGGCAGGCCCATGTATTCCGCGTTGGTCAGACCAAGCGTGACAAAGGCCCCGAGCATCATGAAATCACCCTGAGCGAAATTGACGGCTTCGGTTGCTTTATAGATCAACACAAAGCCCAACGCGATCAGGCCGTACACACAGCCGTTCGCCAGTCCGCTGATCAGCAGTTGAAGAACTTCCAAATATATCTCCCCGCCAAAATTCCGGTGCGCTAAAGGGTTTCAAAAACCTCAGGCTACGCGGCTTTGGCTATATTTGCAGGACACCATGAACAATAAGACCGTTTGCATCAAGTCGCTTGCTCTATGGCGGGACCGTTACGTCGGGTCAGCCAGCGGTATGTGATCGTTAGATTGCCCGCTCGTGAAGAGGCCGCGACGTTTTTGGCAATGACGCCCTTAGAACCGCCGACATTCAAACTCTGGTCGGCGATGAATACGCCGATTGTCTTTTAGCCGGTGATATTGGATTTGTAGTGTGAAAATCACGGGCCTTAAAAACTGCGGCGATGTTCAGCAATAACAAGGCTGCACAATTTACAGTCAGCGAAAGGATCGCTTGTCAGGTCTGCGCCTTCGCCCTAGAAATCTCCAATGCCGATGAACAGCACAGAAAACACGTTCGACGTTGCTATCGTGGGCGCGGGCATCGTTGGTTGCGCCATGGCGCGCCGGTTCACACTTGACGGTGCGAAAGTCGTGGTTTTGGAAAAAGCCCCCGACGTTCTGGATGGTGCGTCCAAAGCCAACAGCGCAATACTGCATACCGGCTTTGACGCTCCGCCCGGCTCAGTGGAGCAATCGTGCATCGCCAAAGGATACCGTGAATACCTTGAGATAAGGGACAGTCTGGGCCTGCCGCTGCTGGAATCGGGTGCGATGGTTCTGGCGTGGAACAATGAACAACTGGCGGGCCTTGAAGCATTGATCGCCAAAGCCCATGAAAACGGCGTGACCGGCGCAGCCATGCGCAGCCGTAACCAAATATTGGCGCAGGAACCGGGATTGTCGCCAAAGCTGCGCGGCGGGTTTGTTGTGCCGGGTGAATTTCTGATTGATCCATGGGCCTCTGCACATGCCTATATCGTTCAGGCCATGGCCAACGGGGCAGAATTGCGCCGCAGTTGTGAGGTTGTGAAAGGCGATTTCGACGGCACCCTCTGGAACATCCAAACGTCAACCGGTAACCTGAAGGCCACGCAGGTCATCAATTGCGCCGGTCTGTACGGTGATCAGGTCGACCAAAGACTGTTAAACCGCGCGTCCTTTACGATCAGGCCGCGCAAGGGCCAGTTCGTGGTGTTCGACAAACCGGCCTCAAAGCTGGTCAACGCGATTATTCTTCCTGTACCCAGTAAAATCACCAAAGGTGTTGTGATCTTCCGGACGATATTTGGCAATCTCGCCATCGGGCCCACGGCGGAAGAACAGCAAAGCCGGACAGAGGCCGCAACCGACGCCGAAACTTTGCACGACCTGCGCGCGCAGGGTATCGCCATGGTGCCGGGTCTGGCCGATTTTGAAGTCACCACAGCTTATGCGGGATTGCGACCGGCAACTGAATATCAGGACTACCAAATCCTAAGTGATGTCGCGAAAAACTACGTCACCGTCGGCGGCATCCGCTCGACCGGGCTCAGCGCTGCACTGGGCATTGCCCGCCATGTTGCCGCGCTGAATTCAGGCGGCAGATTTGGCGGCACACCCGTTGACAATCCGATCTGCCCGACGCCCGACCGCCTGTCCGAATACCACCCACGCGACTGGCAATCCGCTGGACACGACGGCATCGTCTGTCACTGCGAACTGGTCACCAGACGCGAGATTGAGGCGGTGCTTAACGGCCCGATGCCGCCCGCGACGCTGCAAGGGTTGAAGCGGCGCACGCGGGTGATGATGGGACGTTGCCAGGGATTCTACTGTGCAGGATTGCTATCGGAAATCACCGGGGGACGCCTAAGTCCGCCCATCGGAGTGCGTAATGAGTGACGCTATTTTGCAGTGTCGGGTCGCTGTCGTCGGGGGCGGTCCCGCGGGTTTGGCTGTGGCCACCGAATTGCGTCGCCTCGGTATAGACAGCGTGGTTGTGCTGGAACGCGAGCCCGAAGCCGGAGGCGTACCGCGCCATTGCGGACACTACCCGTTTGGTCTGCGCGAATTCAAACGCCTGATGAAAGGCCCGGATTATGCCCATGCGCTGGTCAAACGTGCCACCAAAGCCGGTGTTGATATCCGCCGTGACACCACTGTAACGGCGCTGCTTCCCGGTGCCCGGCTCTGCCTTACAACACCCGGCGGCTTGACCGACTTACAGGCCGAACGCGTGGTGCTGTGTACGGGTGTGCGCGAATCCAGCCGCGCCCAAAGTTTCATTGGCGGTACACGGCCTATGGGCGTTGTTACCACCGGCGCGCTGCAATCCATGGTGTATTTGCACAGGACGCGCCCGTTTCGCCGCCCGGTCATTCTGGGCACCGAACTGGTGTCGTTTTCGGCAATCATGACCTGCCGCCACCTGGGCATGCGACCCGTCGCGATGCTTGAGGAAAACCCGCGGATTACGGTGCGCAACTTCATGCGGCCGTATCCGTTCATAATGGGCGTTCCGGTGAAATTCGGTATTTCCGATCTTCGGATACAGGGCAAAAAAACCGTCGAGTCGGTGTCTTTTCGCGACGCCAAAGGCGCAACTCAGGTCATCGAGACCGATGGCGTCATCGTCTCGGGGCGTTTCCGACCGGAATCTGCGCTGATCGCAGCAGGTCACCTGATGATTGACCCTGCGACCGGTGGGCCGGAGATCGACCAATATGGCCGCGCCTCTGACCCCAGCTATTTCTGCACAGGCAATTTGCTGCGGCCTGTTGAAACTTCGTCGTGGTGCTGGCACGAGGCGGTGAAGACCGCTCAGCGCGTCGTCCGGGATCTGGCGCAACCCATCGGCGCAAGTCGCACAGTTCGGTTGATCCCGGACGATCCCGCCATTCGATATGTCGTGCCGCAAAGATTGGCAATGTGTGACGCACAGGGCGCCATGACCCATATGCAGATACGCGTGGCCCATCCGGTAGCCGGGCGCATATCGGTCAATTCCGGTGACGTATGTCATTGGTCGGGGTCGATCAAATCCCGCCCCGAGCGCCGCGTACTGGCACCTTTGGCCCCGCTACTGAACCGCGACCTGAAGGGGCCGGTGGGGCTGCGCATTCGGCCGCGCTGATCCGGGATATTGGTCAATTTAGTATCGGAACGAACCTGCGCTAGATGATCTCTTGCGCAGCAGTCCGCAAACGCGATCCGTCGGATTGCATCAGGTCGGGGATTTGTGCGGCCCGCGCCACGGCGAGTGCACGATGCACGTCACGGCAGTGTAATTTTGGGGCTTTGGGGTGGAAAGAATACCAAGGCCAACAAGAGGTATTCACACCATATATTCGAGACTCGCCGACCAGACAGATCATTGTGGGTTTCTCTGTCAGTTGAAGGCGTTGTTACAGGGTGACGTGGCAGAGTCGCGCTGATGAGTGCGCGCGGGCTGCGTGCGCCAAACCTTAAAATTTTAGACGAAAATTCCGATACGCCAATCCCGGGGTCCACGCGATTTTAATCACTGGCCAGCATCTTGCCTGCACATTTTGTAAGGACAAGTGACATGCCAAAATATGCGGTAAATTCTTACCTGTGGGCCAACACGGGCGCAACCGGTGCGCCGCTCGACGTAACCATAAACGACGACGACGACACGCTGGATTGGTTCAACAAAGACGAGGGTGATAAGGAAACTGCCGAAATCGACGGCACAACATACCAGATCGGCGGCAGCGGCACCTACAAGCTGACTTTCACCACCGCCGACGGCGAAGAAGTAACCGAGGAATTTGTCATCTCGAGCGTCAACGGTCTGGGATACACGCTGACCCCGATCAGCGAGGACAGCCAATTTGGCGAAGGCGCAAAGATCACCCACTACCACGGCTGGCAAAGTCAGGGCATATCGCACGCCGACTTGAAAGATTTTGCGCAGTCCGAAAGCGACAACGACGAGGGTGACGACGATGACGATGGCGATGGCGACAACGGCAGCGGTGGCGGCAGCGGCGGCGGTAGCGGAAGCGGTGG
>CAZPQL010000032.1:0-34130 GCA_964588725.1 uncultured Rhodobacterales bacterium | reverse complement strand
TCAATGGCGGTTGGCACTGGCGTCATTTGATCAAAGGCCTTCGACCGCATCAATGGGTCAAGAACGTCCTGCTGGTTCTGCCGCTGATTGCTGCGCACCGTTTTGATATGGCCGGTTTGACATTGGTGGCGATGGGCATGCTGGCCTATAGTTTAGCCGCCTCTTCGATCTATATCGTCAACGATTTGCTGGATCTTGAAGCCGATCGTCTGCACAAAACCAAATGCAATCGTCCATTCGCGTCGGGCAAGGTTCCGATTAGTGTCGGGATGATCACGTCTTTGGTGGTGGGTGGCCTGTCTCTTGGAATTGCCGCGTTCATCAGTCTGGCTATGCTGTGGGTTGTTGCGCTTTATATGGCTTTGTCTCTGGCCTATTCGCTGCGGTTCAAACGTATGCGTTGGGTGGATATTGCAGCGCTTGCCTCACTTTATACCCTGCGCGTTGTCGCGGGCGCGATTGCTGCCGACGTGGTGGCGTCAGGCTTTTTGATCGCGTTCATCTTTCCCATGTTCATCACTTTGGGCTGCGTAAAACGCCTGACGGAACTGACGCTGGCCACCTCGGATGAGCGTCTGCCCGGGCGCGGCTACGGGCGCCCGGACAGGGGTGATTTGCTTAACGTGGCGGGATTGGGTGCAGCGGGCGCGTTGCTGATCTTTTTTCTCTATAGCAACAGCGCGGCGGCGGCTGTGCTTTATCCCACGACGTGGGAGCTAAAACTGGCGCTGATACCGATTGCCGGCTGGCTATTGCGGATGGTCCTTTTGGGGTGGAACGGTAAGCAGGACTACGACCCCATCGTTTTTGCAATGCGCGACAGGTATGGGCTGTCGATGATCATGGTGACACTGACGATCATGTTTCACGCCGCGACGTTGATTTAGATCAACAGATCAGATCGACATTTTCTTGAACAGAAATTCGGGGATGTGGCGGATAATCAGCATGATGTAACGCCAGAAAAACGGCGTGTAGACGGTGTTGCGCCCTTTGTTCACGGCCTTTAGAATGTCGCGCGCCACGTCGTCGGGACTGGCAACCAGAAACATGCCATCCAGCCCCCACGTCATGCCGGTATCGACAAAACCCGGTTTGACGGTCACCACATGTCCACCCGACTTGGTCAGGCGGTTACGTAATCCCGACAGATAGGTGTGAAACCCGGCCTTGGCGGCACCGTAAACATAATTACCGATGCGCCCACGATCACCCGCAACAGAACCCACGCCCACAACGGTGCCGCAACCGCGCTGTTCCATCATCGGCACAAAGCCCTGCAAAAAATGCGCCGGTCCGGTGAAACTGTCCATGACGGTGCCGTCGATCAGCGAGGGGTCCTTGTCGATATCGTCCTGATCGGGCATTGAGCCAACGAATACCGCCACATTCAGAACGCCGTCCAGCGCCGCCATTCTGTCGTGGATCGCTTTGAAACCGTTTGGTTTTCGGGCATCAAATTTGATCGCCGCAGACTCGTCTGCGCCACGTATCCGACAATCAGCTGCGCTCGCGGCCAGGTCGTCCATATCGCGCCCCGCCAGAAAAATGGCGTCACCGTTTTGGGACACACGGCGCGCAAAGGCCCGCGCCATGGCCGAGCTTGCACCCAATATCAGCCAGCTTTGTTTCATGGTTTTCCCCGCAACTGCAACCGGCGCACCATGTCGGTGGCAAACGCGCCTTTGGGATCTGTGGTTTTGATGATTTTTGTGAATTCGGGCAGTTCGGGATACATGCGCGCGATCCGGCCCGCGCGCGACAGCGCGTCCTTGGCCAGATAGACACGGCCGCCGGCATCGCAGGCGATATCCTCGAGTTCTTGTACCAATGCGGCAGCTTTTGCACGGTTGGGAAAATCCACCGCCAGCGTGTAGCCCCGCATCGGGAACGACATCAGTCCGGCGCGCCCGTCGCCAAGCCGTTTGAGAACGGCCAGCGGTGACGCGAGTTTTGAACGGCCAATTGCTTGCAGCATCTTGCGCAGGTGAATGGCGGCATTCGCGTCAGGTACAACGCATTGAAACTGGTGAAACCCAGGTTTGCCGTACAAGCGGTTCCAGCCGCTGATCCGGTCGAGCGGGAAGAAAAAATCTGCGATTGAACGATCCAGCGTCCGGCCTTGGGGTGGCACGCGACGCAGGTAATATCTGTTGAACAGGCGGACCACGGCGGGGTTAAGCATGAAGCGTGGTGCATCGCGCGAAATGGAGCGTGCCTTGGCGACGGGCAGGGGGTCAGCCTGAATTTTTATTTCGGCTTCCTCCAGAATACCGCGTCCCAGTTCGGCACCTTCTGCAGTGGCGTCTATCCAGCCAACGTTATATGTGGCGGTCGAGGATTCAAGCATCGCCATGAACTCTTCCAGCGTTTCGGACCGGCGTTCGCGCACCTCCATCACTTCGGACGGGCAGCGGGCCAGCTGAATCCCTGCCGACACGATAATACCTGTTTGGCCAATGCCGCCCAAAGTGGCTGCGAACAGATCGGGGGTGTCTTGCGGTGTGACCCTGCGCAGTCGCCCGTTTGCCCCCAAAAGCGAAATACTGCGCACATGCTGGCCAAAGCTGCCGTGCATATGGTGGTTCTTGCCGTGCACGTCGTTGGCGATGCAGCCACCGAGCGTGGCAAACCCGGTTCCGGGCATGACCGTGGGAAACCAGCCGCGCGGGGCAAACAGGCGGGCTATGGTCCCGATGGTGACTCCGGCCTCGGCATGCAAAATGCCGGTATTTTCGTCAAACTCAATGAATCGGTCCAGGCGTGTCATGTCGATGGCTTTGCCATCGGTGTTCAAACAAGCGTCGCCATAACTGCGTAAATTGCCCAGGGCCGGTGCCGCGCCTGCTTTGATCAAATCGCGCAATGCGCTGACTTTTTCCGGTCGCGCCCGACTGCCTGTCGCCTTCAGCACCCGGCCCCAGCCGGAATATTCAGCCTTTTTCCAGCGCATGTTTTGTCCTTGCTGCTATGCCTTCGGCAAAGGGGAACACCAGCGCCCCCAAACCGATAGCAAGCCATAAAGTTGTGATGCGGATCACCGCTGTGGCGGGGATCGAAACGTCCAGCGGCACGCCCTGAAGCGAAAGCAAAGCGATCATTGCCGCCTCTGCTCCGCCCACACCGCCCGGCGCGCCCGTGGCACCACCAGTCATCATCGAAAACAGAAATATCGACACGCATGTCCAAAGCGGCAAACCCGCGCCCAGCCAATCAAGTAACAAATAAAAGGCGTAGCCCTCGGCGAACCAGCCGAACACCCCGGCGACCAGCGCCGGAATAACCACAACAGGGCTCGAGAACGGGGTCAGTGCCCTTGCGGCGCGGCGCAGACGCACAAATAGGCGGGGTTGGTATCCGGTCAATCGCCAGAAAAACGTCACCGTCGCCTGAAAAAGCCGGGGTCGTGTGGCGAGAACGGCTGCAAAAACGGCGATAACGGCCACGGGCATTGCGCCCGCCACACCGCTGGCACCCATCGCCAGTGCAAAAGCCAGCAGCAGACCTGTCGAGGCCAGATCACCGGCGCGATCCACCAGAATCAGCGGTCCAATTGCCTCGGCTGCGACGCCACTTTCGCGGGTGACCCAACGCAGGCGCACCAGCTCTCCCAGACGGGCGGGCGTCATGGTCAGCGCAAATCCACCGATGTAGTGACGCAATGACGCGCCGACGCCGCCGAACACGCCCAAAGCCCGCGTATACAGCATCCAGCGACCGGCGCGCAGGCCGTAGTTCACCAGCGACAAGCCCAGCAGAACCGATATTTCCTGCCAGCTTAGGCGGTTGATCTGAACCAGGATATCTTCGCCACTGGCAACGCTGAGCGCGACACCAATCACGATCAAAAAGATCGCAAAAACCACAAGGGATGTTTTTATACCTGAATAACCCACCATGCGTGCGTCTTAGACAGTGATGATGGCAGAAAAAAGGCTGAACTATGAACGATCAACCGATTTCAGCGCTATTGTCTCTTAAATCGTCCCAATGTTCAGAGAACGACCGAACCTGAAAAGCCCTACAGCTCTACTGTGACGATGCAATCTTCGCCGCCACCCTCGCAGATCGGAATGTCGCCCATGTCGTCGTCTGTGGGCATCAGGGTGAGTTTTAGACTGATTGATACGACCACACCTGCCGTCGCGCCGCTGTCTTGCAGGTGTTTGACCACGGACGGAATATGCACAAAGCACCGGCTGCCACCCTTTTTACGGGTTTTAACAGACTTTAATTTAACTTTACCGACGCCGGGCACCATGACCGTCACGCCACCGGCGCGGTCGATTTTCTTGGCAGACACAAAATCGCGCTTATTGAATTTTAGTTTGGACTCCGCTGCGAAAACCGGCGCCGTGCTCAGTGCGGCGATGGCCAGAATTGTTAGCGTTTTGGAAAAATAGTTCATTGTTTATCCTCTGTCGGTTCTATTCTGACAACGCAGCCTTTGCCGCCGGGAATGCAAAATGCTTCGCCGTTGCGCACAATAGCCTTGAGCTCAAATGTGATGGGTTCGCTCGTGGTGACCGCATTTGTCCACGCTTTTGAGCCGACACGTTTCGCGACCATTTTCTTAAACGCGGGGACATCCAGTTTGCAATTGTTGGACGGGTTCGAGGGCTGCGACAGCGACAGGATTCGCAGCGAGGCTTTGCCGCTAATTTTGACGGTTACAGGGCCGCTTTCGCTTAGTTGGTCGTGGCTGAGAAACCGGTCGCCGGTTTGGTATTCTTTGGCGGCCGCGACATTAGCTGCGCCGATCAAGAACCCCGCAAACAAAATTGTTTTGAAAAACTTAAACATGGGTACTCCTTTAGAACACTTGGTCGCGACTAATTAGCATTCACCAAGTGTTATTGAAAGTGATTTGCCACGTCTTAATGCGCAGGTCCCGCCACTAGTCGGCGCTCAGACTTGGTACGGCCATCTTGCCACCGGTGTTATCCAGAGCCACGAAGGTCAGCACACCGTGGGTCACCTGCAGGCGTTTGGCGCTGTACCGGCGCGAAACCCAGGCTTCGGTGTTGACGGCCATTGAACTGCGACCAACGCGGATGATTTCACAATACACGCACAGAATATCACCCACACGCACCGGTTTGAGAAAACTCATCGCCTCTATACCCACGGTGACCACGCGCGCGTTGGCGTATTCGGCGGCGGCCACACCGGCGGCTATGTCCATCTGGCTAAGTACCCAGCCACCGAAAATATCACCTGCTGTGTTTGTGTCGGCGGGCATGGCAACAGTTCGAATGGTCAGAGCGCCGCGCGGTGCGTTTCCGTCGTTCACACCAATGTGGCCTCGGTGGCGGCGCGGATGTCGGCCATGGTGACGCCGTCGGCCATTTCAACAACCGTCAGCCCGCCCTGTACCACGTCGTAAACGCCCAGTTCGGTGATGATCCGGTCCACCACACCCTGACCGGTCAGGGGCAACGTGCAGGATTTCAGCAATTTGCTTTCACCCGCTTTGTTGACCTGCGCCATGATCACGACGACGCGCTTTACGCCGGCCACCAGATCCATGGCACCGCCCATGCCCTTGACCAGCTTACCGGGGATCATCCAGTTCGCCAGATCGCCGTTTTCAGCCACTTCCATGGCCCCAAGAATGGCCATGGCGATCTTGCCGCCGCGGATCATGGCGAAACTGTCGGCGGAAGAAAAATACGACGTGCGGTTGAGTTCCGTAATCGTTTGCTTGCCCGCATTGATCAGATCGGGGTCGAGTTCGTCCTCGGTGGGAAACGGACCCATCCCCAACATTCCGTTTTCCGACTGCAACGTCACGTCAACGCCGTCCGGGATAAAGTTTGACACCAGAGTCGGAATGCCGATGCCAAGGTTGACATACATGCCGTCCTGCAGTTCCTGCGCGGCGCGTGCGGCCATTTGATTACGGTCCCAAGCCATTTTTGCCCCCTACGCCGCCCTTGTTGTACGCTGTTCGATCCGCTTTTCGTGACGGCCCTGAATGATCCGGTGCACGAATATCCCCGGCGTGTGGATCAGGTCGGGATCCAGGTTGCCGGCGGGAACGATTTCCTCGACCTCGGCGATGCAGATCCGTCCGCATGTGGCGGCATTGGGATTAAAATTGCGCGCAGTTTTGCGGTAGATCAGATTGCCGCTGGTATCGGCCTTCCATGCTTTCACAATGGCCAGATCGGCCACAATACCCCGTTCCAGAACGTAGGTTTCGCCGTCAAAGTCTTTCAGCTCTTTTCCCTCGGCGATCACCGTACCCACGCCGGTTTTGGTGTAAAAGCCGGGTATGCCCGCGCCGCCGGCGCGCATCCGCTCAGCCAACGTGCCTTGGGGGGTGAATTCCAGTTCAAGTTCGCCTGAAAGGTACTGACGCATAAATTCGTCGTTTTCGCCCACGTAAGAGCTGATCATCTTTTTGACCTGACGGGTTTGCAACAGCACGCCAAGGCCAAAATCGTCGACGCCGGCATTGTTTGACGCAACCGTCAGGTCTTTGGTGCCCGCGTCGCGGATCGCAGCGATCAGCAATTCGGGAATGCCGCACAGGCCAAATCCACCGGCAGCAATGAGCATCCCGTTAAACAGCACGTCTTTTAGCGCTGCTTCGGCGCTATCAAAGGTTTTTTTCATGTGATATTGCCCCGCTTTGGCCAGTCGACCAAAGTTTTGTGCAGGGCTTTCAGCAGGGTGTCAATGGGTGCTTGGCTGAGACGAAAACTGGCTTCAGCCTTCAGTCAGCCGAGTCAGGCACTACGCTCTGCGGCGTCGGTTCTGATGTCTTTGCGCATGACGAAAACGCGGCGCTCTCCCAGGTGCGTGGTTTCGACGACCTCCCATTTCTGGGCGAAATAGTAACCGGGGTCTACGGTCAGCAGGAAGATGTGTTCGTCACCGCCACCCGCGGCGTAGGCCTCGACGTGTTTTAATAGCGCGCGGGCGACACCTTTTTCCCGGTGGTCGCGGCTCACGATCACGCTTGACAGCCACGGGGTAAGGTGGCGCAATGTTTCGGGGTCTTCGTGTTCTAGCATCCACGCCATGCCCACCGGCACATTATCTTTGAGCGCAATGAATATTTCGTCGACCGGATCGTCCTCGACGCGCTGAAATTCGGCGTCCCAGTCATCAAGCGTGAATCCCGTGTCGTCGCGCCATTCGGCGTCGGTCCAGCCGATACAAATCGGGCGCGCGTCAGGGATCGCGCTTAGCGGGCAGATCGTATACATAGTATGGCTATAAACCTGCACACGGCGCATTTGCTAGAGAACACTGAATTTCCATTTGGTTAACAATCTGTTAATTTTCTGACCATGCCTAACGAACCCCCTTTTGTTCATTTACCTGCGCCCGGCGACCGGATCGCGGTGCGTGTCACCCCCAAGGCGTCCCGAAACAGGATAATCCCGCCGGACAACAACGGCCTAATCCGCATTTACGTGACTGCCGTGCCCGAGGGAGGCAAGGCCACTAAAGCGGCGCAAAAGCTGCTGGCCAAGGCAATCGGCGTCGCCCCGTCGCGTCTGCGCTTGTTGCGCGGGGCCACCTCTCGCGAAAAGGTATTTGAAATTCTGCGCACTTAGTTCGGGTCGGTTCTTGACAGCCGGTAGCTGCCTTCGGGCAGATCGAGCGCCGCCGCCAGATCCCGCACCTGCGTCATCGAGAGCGACACTTTGTGGGTGGTGTCGGTGCGCGCGTCGTATTGGGCGACGGTGACACAAGAGGCGAAGGCCGCCACGATCACATCCTCGGCCAGGGGTGCCGCGCCATCGTCGACAAGCGTGACAACAGTCGCGTCAAAATCGTGCTCGATGGTAAACATGGCGGTGAGGGTAAAGCGGCAAGGCAGGCGGTGCAATAGGGACGGGGTTGTAGCCGCAATTTCATGATCGGGTAGGGCGGTGTTCACCCCGCTGCAAGCGCCAGATGGCAGGTTGAACCCCGCCCTACATCAATTGCTCTGCAATCCAAATCTTGATCAGAGATTGGCGGGTGATGCCCAGATGGGCGGCACGCGCGTCGAGGCCTTCGACCATCCACGCGGGGAAATCAACGTTAACGCGCCGCGCGGTTAGGTTGGGGCGCTTGGCGGCTGACCAGTCAACGGTGGCGCTGATGTCCTCGCCTTCTTCAAAGGCCTGATCAAATTCATGGGCTTTCATAGGCTTTAATCTCCTCTTTGCGGGCGCGACGGGCGGATATCAGACGCACAGTTTTCCTGCGCATTATGTAGGTCGCCGACCAGTGTTTCCCGTCTATTTGACCGATGGCGATAAAGCGGGGTTCGTCTGTGGTTCGGGCGGGGGCGTCAGAAGGAACGGGCCTGCCAAAGGGCTTGCATATCTTCAAAATCGATATCGTGTTTGTCCAGATTGCCGGCGCTTTTTGCCGGATCGAATTCGAAATCCATGAGCCAAAATAGGCAAGAAAAAGTATAATTACAATACCATTATTATACCTTTATCGCGCAAACTTCTTATACTTCACCCGTTTCGGCTCCAACGCATCGGCCCCCAGCCGCCGCAGTTTATCGGCCTCGTAATCCTCAAAATTGCCCTCAAACCACTCCACGTGTGACTCCCCTTCAAAGGCCAGCATGTGGGTGCAGATGCGATCGAGAAAAAACCGATCGTGGGAGATGACGACGGCGCAGCCGGCGAAGCTTTCCAGCGCGTCTTCGAGCGCGCGGAGGGTTTCAACGTCCAGATCGTTGGTGGGTTCGTCCAGCAGCAGGACGTTGCCGCCAGTCCGCAGCAATTTGGCCATGTGGACGCGGTTGCGTTCGCCGCCCGAAAGCAGCGACATTTTCTTTTGCTGGTCGCCGCCTTTGAAGTTGAATGAACTGCAATAGGCGCGGCTGTTCACTTCGGCATCGCCCAGTTTAATGATGTCCTGACCGTCGGAAATTTCCTCCCACACGGTTTTGGCGCTGTCCAGTGCGTCGCGGGACTGATCCACGTAGGAAAGTTGCACGGTGTCGCCAAATTCCACCGTGCCGCTGTCGGGCGCCTCTGCCCCCGTCAACATCCGAAACAATGTGGATTTACCCGCACCGTTGGGACCGATAACGCCGACGATACCACCGGGGGGGAGGGAGAACGTCAGATCATCGACCAGCAGGTTTTCATTGTAAGCCTTTGACATATTCGCCACCTCGATCACCTTACCACCCAGCCGCGGGCCGTTGGGGATGATGATCTGGGCGCGGCCGACCTTGTCACGTTCGGACTGGCCCGCCAATTCGTTATAGGCGTTGATGCGGGCCTTTTGCTTGGCTTGGCGGGCCTTTTGACCCTGCTGCATCCATTCAAGTTCGCGTTCCAGCGTCTTTTGTTTGGATTTGTCTTCGCGCGCCTCATGCGCCAGCCGTTTTGCCTTTTGTTCCAGCCAAGAGGAATAATTGCCCTCATACGGGATGCCGCGCCCCCGGTCGAGTTCGAGGATCCAACTGGTGATGTCGTCCAGAAAATAGCGGTCGTGGGTGACAATCAGGATGGTGCCCTTGTAGTCCATCAGGTGCTTTTGCAGCCACGCGATGGTTTCAGCGTCCAGATGGTTGGTGGGCTCGTCCAGCAACAGCATTTCCGGCGCTTCAAGCAGCAGTTTGCACAGCGCCACGCGCCGCGCCTCACCGCCTGAAAGCGTGCCGATGGCGGCGTCGTCGGGCGGGCAGCGCAGGGCCTCCATGGCGATGTCGATGGATGCGTCCAAATTCCACAGGTCTGCGGCGTCGATCTGGTCCTGCAACGCGGCCATTTCATCGGCGGTCTCATCCGAATAATTCATGGCGAGATCGTTGTATTTGTCCAGAACCGCTTTCTTGTCGGCCACGCCCAGCATAACGTTGTCGCGCACGGTCAGGCTGGCGTCGAGCTTGGGTTCCTGCGGCAGGTAGCCAACCCTGGCCCCTTGGGCGGCCCAGGCTTCGCCGGTGAAATCCTTATCCAGCCCCGCCATGATTTTCATCAGGGTGGATTTGCCGGAACCATTGACGCCGACCACGCCGATCTTGACGCCCGGCAGGAAGGACAAACGGATGTTTTCAAAGCACTTTTTGCCGCCGGCGTAGGTTTTGGACACGCCGTCCATGTGGTAAACGTATTGGGTGGATGCCATTGGGATGCTCGTTGTTTGAAAAGTGGTTGTGCGGGGTTTAGCGCCTTCAAATGGGCAAGGCAACGCGGCCTTTCTACAATTTGGACCGATTTCTAATCCGGCTGATCCCCCACCCTATAAGCGCCAAAATAAACCCGACAAAGAACACCGTTGTCAGTCCGGATTTTGTCAGCGTGGCGATGTTGGCCGTTTGCACCAACGAATCCGGCGTGTCGGGAAAGGCGCGCAGCATTGAGACGATCAGAAAATTCTCGGTATAATCCGCAAGCGCCGCAAACAGCGGCAAAATGGCCAGCACACGAAGCGGTCGCGCCATTGCCATCCACCTGTCCGCCAGCCAGTTGGTTGCCATGAAAAACGACAGCGCGAACAGTGCCGGATAAAGCGTATCCAGCGGGATTTGCCGGAACAGATAATACCCACGCCCCTGTGCTTTGAGGTCGGTAAGCAGATGAAACGTATGCACCGGTTCGTACCCAAAAGGCATCATATCAAACGGCGCCAGCCCACCTGACATGCGGTCCAGAGCAGGCAGAGTGACGAGAACCATGACCAGATAATTCGCTAACGCCGCCACCAGCAGGATTACGGTCAACCGGCCCGACGGGTGCGTCAGTCTTTTGATTGCCACGGTAACTGCCCCCCAGAACGTTATTGACTACCGCGCGTCGCGGTGGTTGTTCGTTGGCTCGGAGGGTAGCATCTTTTGCCACACAAGTTAACATTCAAATGGTTTAGCTATTGAAACGGGGCCTTCCGCTTGCGTATCGCGGCCAGCGTATTGGTCTGCTGGGCGGGTCATTCGATCCGCCGCACGCGGGGCACGTGCACATTACGCGTCAGGCGCTTGGGCGGTTTGGGTTGGACCATGTCTGGTGGATCGTGTCACCGGGCAACCCGCTCAAGACAGATCCGGTGGCTGACTTTGCAGCGCGGATGCAGGCCTGCCGCAAGATCATGCGCCACCCACGGGTGACCGTCAGCGATATCGAGGCACGGTTGCACAGCTCGTTCACCGCCGAGACGCTGGCGCGGATGCTGGCGCTTTACCCCGGTGTACGGTTTGTCTGGCTGATGGGGGCCGACAATCTGACGGAGTTTCACCGGTGGCGCGATTGGCGGGGTATTGCACAATCTGTACCGATTGGCGTTATGGCGCGCTCAGGTGAACGGGTGCAGGCAGGCCTGTCCAGAATGGCGTCGGTTTACCACGCATCACGGATCGATCCGGCACAGGCGGGGGCATTACCGTCACACCGCGCTCCTGCGTGGTGTCTTTTGGGCGGCGCGACGGTTGACATATCCTCCACAGATATCCGAAATAAAGGCAGGCTGCGCCACTGACACCGCGTGCTGAGTGTATTTGTAATTCTGATGCAATGGTATTTTTGAAATGAATTGTCGGCCAACTTCAAAGACCGTGACACGTCGGTTTTTGTTGGGCGCGCTGCTGAGCACGGCGGCAACCAGCGCACTGGCCAAACCGCCGACGCGGTCGATCTATCCCAAACTGCGACCGGCCAAAATTCGCATTGCGGCGGCAGGCTCTGTCACTGAACTCATTGCGTCCTCGCGGTTGTCGGGCAAAATAGGATTTGTCGTTGCCGACGCTATCAGCGGCGAGATTTTGGAAACTCATAATCCAAAGCTGGCGTTGCCGCCCGGCAGCGTCGCCAAGACGGCGACGACGCTTTACGCGCTCAACGTCCTTGGCGCGGCGCACCGTTTCAAAACCCAGATTGTGATCACAGGTCCGATTGAAAACGGTAGGGTGAAGGGTGATCTCTACCTGCTTGGTGGTGGCGATCCGACATTGGACACCGACGCATTGGGCGCGTTTGCCAAACGCCTTAAAGAGGCCGGAGTACGTGAAATTTCGGGGCGCGCATTTGTCTATAGCGGCGCTTTGCCCTATTCAAAGTCGATTGACCCGGGGCAGCCCGATCATTTGGGGTATAACCCTTCTTTGTCGGGGCTGAACCTGAATTACAACCGTGTCTATTTTGAGTGGAAGCGCAGCGCTGACGGCTACGACGTGAGCATGGACGCTCGCGCGATCAAATACCGGCCGCGCGTTGCCAGCGTGAAAATTCGTGTGGTCAATCGCAAGGGGCCGGTTTTTGCGTTCAAATCCGATGGAAAAATTGACAGCTGGACCGTTTCGCAAAATGCTTTGGGGCGCAAAGGCGGGCGCTGGCTGCCTGTCCGGCATCCGGGACTTTATACAGCGGATGTATTTCACACGCTGGCGCGGTCTTTCGGTATTCAGCTTCCGGCGTTTCGTGTCGCCAAAGTGCGCCCGAAAGGAACCGTAGTCGCGCAATGGCAAAGCCCTAATCTGGCAAAGATCCTGCGCGGAATGATGAAATTTTCAAATAACATGACGGCGGAAACAGTTGGGTTGACTGCAACGCAGCGGCTGGGCAGCCGCCCGGCGAATTTGAAAGCGTCCGGCCGTCGCATGGCGGCGTGGATGAAGGAAAAGGCCGGCACCAAAACCGCCAAATTTGTCGATCACTCCGGTTTGGGCGACGGATCGCGCGTATCGGCCGACGACCTGAACCGGGTGCTGTTGACCGCAGGCTGGAATGGCTCGTTGCACGTCCTGATGAAATCGATTGCCGTGCGGGGCGACGACGGCAAGCCTCTGAAAAACAGCCCGATCAAGGTGCGAGGAAAAACCGGAACTTTGAATTTTGTTTCGGCGCTGGCCGGCTATATCGAGGCACCGGGCGGGCGCAAACTGACGTTTGCCTTTTTTTCCGCCGATCTGGTGCAGCGCTCCAAAATTCCCCGTGCCGAGCGCGAACGACCCCGTGGCGCGCGCGCGTGGCGTGGACGTTCAAAGGCGCTGCAACAATCTTTGATCAGGCGGTGGGTCACAACTTTTGACGTCTGACTTCAGAGGTTAAAAATTTTGCCCGGGCCGTTACAGAGTCATGTGCCGGGCGCGGGCGCCGCGCTCGATGGCGGCGCCGTGCAGGCGGTCGATGTTCAGTTCGTAGCGGATTTCTTCCAAAAACCGCAACTCGGATTCAAGTAACGTACCGTCGGACGCCGCCACATCGCAGGCCAGCGCGTAAGCTGTTTCAAACAGCCTTGTGGGCAGCGCGTTTCTCACCAACCCAAACAGCGCGTCGAGTCCGTCTTCCTCGGCAAACAGATCAAACACCGTTTGCGATACTGCGGCAACACGGTCGGCATCGTAGTTGGCAAATACCGGCAGGTGATTGACGATACGCTCGATGCTCATCAGTTCCACGGTCTTTATCCGCTCGTCCGATATGGACACCGCGACCATAATAGCCACAAGGCAGTCCTCTTCGTTGAATACGGTCGGTGATTCTTCGTTCATTGTGGCTCCAGGTGTCAATTTTCCGTCAGATTATTGACCAATGCAGCGGTGAGCAATAGGAAGCTGATCCTATACCGCGCTTAAGTTTTCACAACAGGTTAACAATGTCTGAATATCGATCTGCCGCCTTGAATTCCAAAGCCTGGCCATTTGACGAGGCGCGTAAGCTGTTGAAACGGGTGCAAAAATCTCCACCTGAAAAGGGATACGTTCTGTTCGAGACAGGTTACGGCCCAAGCGGCCTACCCCATATCGGGACCTTTGGCGAAGTGGCGCGCACCTCTATGGTGATGCGGGCGTTTCAGGAAATTTCTGATATACCCGCGCGGCTAATCTGTTTTTCCGACGATATGGACGGGCTGCGCAAAGTTCCTGCCAATGTGCCAAATCAGGCGCAGATGACCGAGGATTTGAACCTGCCGCTGACGCGTGTGCGCGATCCGTTCGGCACGCACGACAGCTTTGGCGCCCACAACAACGCGCGACTGAACGCATTTTTAGATGAATTTGGCTTTACGTATGAATTTGCCAGTTCCACCGAATACTACCGGGCCGGGCGGTTTGACGAGATGTTGCTTATAGCGCTGGAGCGTTTTGACGCGATCATGGAGATCATGCTGCCCACACTGGGGGCTGAACGCCAAAAAACCTATTCGCCGTTTCTGCCGGTATCTCCTAAAACCGGCCACGTTCTTCAGGTGCCGACATTAGAGCGCAACGTAGCGGCGGGCACTATTGTCTACACTGAACCGGACGGCGAGCGTGTTGAACTGCCTGTCACAGGCGGGCACGTCAAGATGCAGTGGAAGCCCGATTGGGCCATGCGCTGGGCAGCACTGGGCGTGGACTATGAAATGTCCGGGAAAGATCTGATTGATAGCGTCACTCAGGCGGGAAAAATCTGCCGGGTCCTGGGCAAACCCGCACCTCAAACGTTGACCTATGAGCTGTTTAACGACGAAAAGGGCCAAAAGATTTCCAAATCCAAAGGCAACGGTTTGTCGCTGGAGGAATGGCTGACCTATGCGGCACCTGAAAGCCTGTCGCTGTTCATGTACCAGAAGCCCAAGACGTCCAAGCGACTGTTTTTTGACGTAATCCCCAAGGCCGTTGACGAATATCATCAGCATTTGCGTGCTTTTGCGGATCAGGACGAAGCTGCCCGGCTGAACAATCCGGTCTGGCATGTGCACGGCGGTCAGCCGCCGGCGTCAAATCTGGTGGTGCCCTTTGCCATGTTGCTTAATCTGGCGTCTGTGGCCTCGGCCAAGGACAAGGCAGGGCTGTGGGGCTTTATCAAGCGCTATGCGCCCGACGCCACCCCCGCAACTCACCCCGATCTGGACGCAGCGGCAGGCTATGCGTTAAAATACTTCGAGGATTTTGTCGCCCCGGTACGCAAATTTCGATTGCCGGACGACCACGAGCGCACGGCGTTTGCTGATCTGGCTGAGAACTTGCAATCGTGGGACGGCGGACTGGACGCCAACGCCCTGCAAACCATGGTTTTTGCGGTAGGGAAAGCCCACGGGTTTGAGCCGCTGCGCGATTGGTTCAAAGCGCTTTACGAGGTTTTGCTGGGCGCATCGCAGGGACCGCGGTTTGGCGGATTCATCGCGCTTTACGGCGTCACTGAAACCGTCGCGCTGATCGAAGGGGCGCTGCGCGGGGATTTTGTGCAAGGCGGGTAAGATGGATACGGGATACGAACCTCTTTATACGCTCAAGACAATCGGTCCGAACATCTGGATCATTGACGGGCCGGTGATCAGGTTTTACGGCCTGCCGTTTCCCACAAGGATGACTGTGATCCGCCTGCAGAACGGTGACCTTTTCGTGCACTCGCCGATTGACATGAACGATGCTTTGGTGGCGTCGCTGGCAGAGTTGGGCGAGGTGAAGCATCTGGTTTCCCCTAACTGGATTCACTACGCATCCATCGGTGTCTGGGCGAACAGGTTTCCAGCGGCAATCGCGTGGGCGTCGCCCGGCGTGCGGCAGCGGGCGCGTAAAAAGGGCGTACGGGTATCGTTTGACCGTGATCTGGAAGCGACGGCTGCGCCGGACTGGCAGGGCGAGATTGATCAGATTGTCGTTGAGGGCAGCAAAATCCACCGGGAAGTGGTATTTTTCCACAAGACATCAAAAACGCTTATTCTGACGGATTTGATAGAAAATTTTGAAGCCACAAAAATTCCGCTGTGGTTTTTGCCGCTCGCCCGGATTGTCGGGATTCTGGACAATAATGGCGGGATGCCGCGCGACATGCGTGCCACGTTTCGCAAAGGACGCGCGGCGCTGCGCGCATCAGTGGAAACCATGATCAACTGGGCACCTGAAAAAGTGGTGATTTCCCACGGGCGTTGGTTTGAAAGCGGCGGTGTGGCAGAGCTGCGGCGCGTGTTTGATTGGGTGCTCAAATAGACCTGCACATATCGTGATTTTGATATTCGCGGCGTTTGTCCTAACGTGGGCATGCACAGTGGAGGAATTAGAATGCGACACTTTTTTCTGGCAATCATTTTAACCTGTTGGAGCGGCCTTTCGGTTGCGCAGGACGTGGCGAATGATGCCGTCAAACAGGTTATTTCCGCGCAAATCGGGGCTTTTCAGGTTGATGACTTCGAAACGGCCTTCAGTTACGCCTCGCCCAGAATCCGCGAAGTTTTTGGCTCTGTCGAACGCTTTGGAGAAATGGTTCAGGCCGGGTTTCCCATGGTGTGGCGCACCACCAAAGTGGTGTTTGTCGGCAGTCGCGTGACAGCCAACCGGTTTTTCCAAACCGTGATCGTAGGTGGTAAAGCGGGCCAGTTGTATTGGCTCGAGTACGAAATGATCGATCTGGGCGAGGTTTGGAAAATCAACGGCGTGCGCTTTGTTCCACCTCCTGAAACCGGCGCGTGAATTTGGAAATGATCAGGTAAATTCCATCAATGCCGCGAAGACCGCGACCAGCGCCATTGCAGCCATGCCCATGCCCGAAATCTTGACGAGTTGCACGCTTGGGGGTTTGTTGGCTTTGAGCGCGCGCATGACCGAGACGTTCAGGTTGATACTGATTGCAGTCAGCACAAGAACCGCCGCCATTTTAACGTGGAACGCCGTACCAAGTGCGGCCTGTCCGGCGTAGACAGTAGCCCACATCCAGAGTCCGGTAATCCATAACACGATCAGCGACAGTGTGGACGCCTTGCCGATCGCCCCCTGAGCCAGCCGCAGCGGCACCGCCGCCTGAGGCTCCAGCCGGGAGGCGCGTATGCCGACAATCATGTTGGCGATGCCGCCGCCAATGGCGACCGAAAAGCTAATGAAATGTAAAAATTTTAGAACAACAAGCATGATCACTCCATATTTCGTCAAAAAATTCGACCGATTGATCACTGATCGTGTATTTCGATCAGCCAGTCAATCAAGACGGGGGGCTTAACGTCGTAATACTTTCTTAAGGATCATCTGTTATTGGATTTTCCGCTGTTTTGGTGGAGCAGCTTCATTTTGAGAGAATTTATTGCCGAGCGCGCAAAACGCGGCTTCTTTCGGTCGATATCGCGACCGGATTACCAGATATTTGCCCTGAAAGGAATTATTGATGAACAAAGTTATTACGGACGGCGTGGTGCTGATGCCCCCCGTTTTTTTTGACGGGCTGGATGTCTGGTCGTCCCAAAACGGTACGCCGGGATCCAATACATACGACGGCGCGACCAACGCCGCGCTGGTCCCTGCGGACAGCGATTTTGGCGACTGCCTTGAACTGGTGAAGACCACGGCGACGCAAAAACTGCGCTATATGGGTGACACGCCGGTTCTGCCGGGGTGTTACTTGCGGGTACGGGTGCGCGTCAAAGCCATCAGCGGCAACCTGCCTTCAGTGCGCATCGCGGCCTGGGCGGCAGACATCAACGACAATCATGTGGCCGGCCTGACCGAGGAAGGCACGTCAGTCACGCTGACAACTTACGGCAAAGTCGTGACAATTGAGGCGATCATCGGTGCGGGGAACCGTACAGGCGTCGATATGATCTGGGGCACAACGCCGGTTTACGGCCATTTCGGGCTTGATCTGACGGGTCCCGACGGGGGCGTCGTACGCATCGAGGATATTTCAATCACCGACGCAACTGATGTATTCCACCGCAAAATGATGGATATCGTGGATGTGCGCGACTACGGGGCCATTGGCGATGGCGTGGCCGACGACAGCGCTGCGTTCGAGGCCGCGGATTCGGCTGCACTTGGGCGAACCGTGCTGATTTCCAAAGGGATATATAATCTGGCCAGCCACGTGACGTTCGAATCCAAAGTGCGTTTTGAGGGCACAGTGACAACGCCGACGACGGTGCGTCTGGCGCTCACACGCAACTTTGATTTGCCCACCTATATCGATGCGTTCGGTAACGAGGAACTGGCGCTGAAAAAAGCCATACAGGCTATATTCAATTTCACCGATCACGGCGGGCTGGACATGTGCGGACGTCGGGTCACGCTGAGTGCGCCGCTGGATGTGCACGCGGCGGTCGTGGACAAAGATACATTTGCGAACCGTCGCGTGATCCGCAACGGCCAGATTCAGGACGACGGGAGTGCCGCTTGGGATACCGATGTATTCACGTCGAGCGCCAATTATGCGGCGTCCAACAAAACGCAGCTTAGTAATGTTGCCAACATATCGCAAATTCCGGTGGGGTCGCTGGTCACCGGCACCGGCGTGGGTCGCGAAGTTTACGTGACCTCCAAAAACGTCAGCGCCAGTACGATAAAAATCAGCCAGCCGCTTTACGGCGCACCAACGTCACAGACTTACACGTTCAAGCGCTTCAAATATCTGCTGGATTTCAGCGGTTTCACCACGATCAAACGCTTTATTCTCGCCGATATGGAATTTCTGTGTCAGAGCGTTTCAAGCGGTGTGATGCTGCCGCTCGGTGGCACGTCGTTCACCATTCGCGACTGCTTTTTCTCGTCGCCGGGCGAGCGCGCCGTGACCTCAATTGGTGATGGCTGCTCTGGCCTGCAACTGGATCGCAACCAGTTTTTGTCCAAGGAACAAACAGTCGAGCCGCAGGATCGCGTCACCATTGCCTTCAATGTCAATGCCAACGACGCCAAAATCCGCAACAACCGCGCCGTGCGTTTCCTGCATTTTGGTGTGATGAATGGCGGCGGCCATATTATCAGCGGCAACCATTTCTTTCAGGGCGACAGTGCGGGCACGCCACTGCGTGTGCCGGGGTTGATCCTGACAAGCCCCAACTGCAAAACCACCATCAGCGGCAATTACGTCGACAACTGTTTCATCGAGTGGACCAACGAGCACGATGAAAGCCCCGATAACACCGGCAGTTTTTCGTTTGGTGCGCTGACGATTGCCGATAACATATTCACTTCGATCGACAGCGCCACATGGTTTGCGTTTATCGTGGTTCGGCCCTACGGGACCGACCATTTCATCAATGGTCTGAATATTTCGGGCAACACGTTCAAACACACGGGCGGCGGCAGTATCGACCGCGTGGACAAGGTGGACGCCAGTATCGCGCCGCTTGACATGACGCGTGCGCGCAACGTCATGGTTATCGGCAATACGTTCACCAATATCGTCGACCGGATTTCGAACCCCGTGACGCTATCGGTCAGCGAGGCGGGGGCCACCAATACCTGGGAAGTCGAATTGGCTACATACCTGCCCTTTGGCGGGCGCGCACGCACGGTTGCGGGCGTTGTTCCGATCGGCAAAATCAAGAACGGCTCGAACGCCGGTGTGTATACGCTGCCCTACGCAACAGTTAATCAGGGGCCCAATGCCAGCAAAATCAAGCTGAACTGGTCGGAACCCGTAACAGGCACGATTGAGCTGACCGCGAGAATGGACAACCCGGTTTAAGCACTGCTCTGCGAAACTGGCGCTTGCCAGTGGTTTTATCCCCTGACAAACTCCGGGCCAAACAGCCCGGAGTTTTTTTATGACCAAAGACTTACCCGTCATAGGCGCTGCGATCACCATGGTCGATTTGCCAAATTACCGACCGTGGCTGCTGGAAAAACAACGCGACCTTGAACTGCAGGATTTTGCCCTCACCTCGATTATTCGCGGCGATATTGCGGGCTACGCGGCGCATCTCAAAAAGCACCTCGACGGCTACAGCGGACGATTGGGTCTTCACGGCCCGTTTATTGGATTTACGTTGGACAGCGGCGACCCGGATATACGCGACGTTGTGATCAAGCGGCTGGATCAGGGGCTGGACGCCTGCAAGGCGCTGGGTGCCGTGCAAATGGTCATCCACTCGCCGTTCACCACGTGGGATCACAACAATCTGGACCTGAAGTCGAACGGGCGGGCGAAAAAAATCGCATGCGTACGTAAAACGCTTGCTCAGGCGATTGGGCGCGCCCGCGATATGGGGGTGACGCTGGTGATGGAAAATATTCAGGACATTGACCCGCGCGACCGTCTGAAACTGGCGGCGGAGCTGGGCGCGGATGTTGTGAAAATGTCGATCGACACGGGCCATGCCTATTACGCCCACCACGTCACGGGGGCACCGCCGGTCGATCAGTTCGTTCGAGACGCCGGTGCCCAGTTGGCACATGTGCATTTGCAAGACGCAGACGGCTATGCGGACCGGCACTGGGGCATCGGCGAAGGCACCATTTGCTGGCCCGAAGTTTTTCGCGCACTGGGCGAGCTGGACGTCAAACCGCATCTGGTGCTGGAGCTGAACGACTCTGGGAAAATTCCGTCTTCGATGCGGTATTTAGAAACATTGGGTCTGGTACAGTAGCAAAGCGCACAGCGCTTGAAACCTTGGCCGCGTGCCAAGAAATTCGCGGTTGGGATTCTTGTCAGAGACAGCCAACTAGTGTAGCCAACCTCCAATTCTGATTTCGACCATAATGGGCATCCCCATGAAAGTAGTCATTCTTGCCGGTGGGTTGGGTACCCGCATAAGCGAGGAATCGCACCTGCGACCCAAACCCATGATCGAGATCGGCGGGCGTCCGATCATCTGGCATATCATGAAACTTTATGGTGCCCACGGAATCAACGATTTTGTTGTCTGCTGCGGCTACAAGGGCTACATGATCAAAGAGTACTTCGCGAATTACTTTTTGCATATGTCTGACGTTACCATCGATTTGTCCAATAACGCGATGGAAGTACACAATCAAAGCGCCGAACCGTGGAAAATCACCCTTGTGGATACAGGGGAACATACACAAACCGGCGGGCGTATCCGGCGGGTGCGCGATTTTCTGAGCGAAACATTCTGCCTGACCTACGGCGATGGTGTCAGCGACGTCGATCTTGGTGCGCTGATCGCGTTTCACCGCGCGCAGGGATGCGCCGCCACAGTCACAGCGATCCAACCCGCTGGCCGGTTTGGCGCGTTGGGGGTCAAAGGTGACCGCGTCACCAGTTTTCAGGAAAAACCGCAGGGCGACAACCGCTGGGTCAACGGTGGTTTTATGGTGTGCGAACCTACAGTTCTTGATCGCTTGAGCGACGATTCAACTGTATTTGAACAGGCCCCTCTCGAAGGACTGGCCCGCGATGGTGATTTGGCGGTGTGGAAACATGCAGGTTTCTGGATGGCGATGGATACGTTGCGCGACAAAACCCGGCTTGAAGAAATGTGGGCTTCTGGCAGCGCGCCGTGGAAGACGTGGGACTCGTTGCGCGGATGAGCTTTTGGCAAGGCAAACGCGTACTGATCACCGGGCACACGGGATTCAAAGGATCGTGGTTGTCGTTGTGGCTGCACGAGCTGGGGGCCGAATTGTATGGCGTGGCGCTAAGGCCCGATACGGATCCGGCGCTGTTTGACCAACTGGGCCTGAGTACACAACTGGATCACTGCATAGGCGATATTCGCGACCCCGAAACCCTGCGCAAAAGGGTGGACGAGACGCAGCCTGACGTGGTGTTCCATCTGGCGGCGCAACCGCTGGTGCTGGCGTCCTACGACGACCCATTGGCCACGTGGAATAGCAACGTGATGGGCACGGCGCATATGTTGCAGGCCCTGCGTGGATTGTCCCGCCCCTGCGCCGCAGTGATGATCACAACCGACAAGGTGTACGAGAACCGGGAATGGGTGCACCCTTACCGCGAAGACGATCCGCTGGGCGGGCACGATCCCTATAGCGCCTCCAAGGCCGCAAGCGAGCTGGTGATCGCCAGTTATCGCAAATCCTTTTTTGCGGACTCCCCGGTGCGGATTGTATCGGTCCGTGCGGGAAATGTGATCGGCGGTGGTGACTGGGCCCAAAACCGCATCGTGCCTGATATTGTCCGCGCCTTGGCCGCCGGTCGCGCCGTCAGTGTTCGCAATGTCACGGCGCGCCGTCCATGGCAGCATGTACTGGAGCCTCTGTCGGGCTATTTGCGGCTGGCCGAGGCGATGTCGGGTGCAGGCAGCGACGCACTGGCGGCTGCGTATAATTTCGGCCCCGAGCTTGGCGACGTGCGACCGGTCGGTGATCTGGTAACGGCGGCGCTGACCCACTGGCCCGGGGACTGGTCCGACGGCAGTGACCCGGCTGCCCGCCACGAAGCCGGGTTGCTCAGCCTTGATATCGAGCGCGCGCGTTCCGATTTGCACTATGCGCCGCGCTGGGGGTTCGACCACGCGGTTGAACAGACGATCAAATGGTATCGTGCGGTGCAGCAGGGCGAGTCACCCAATGCGATTTCCCGCGCGCAGATCAACGCCTTTGGTGCGCCATGAAATTCGCGGAATTATCTTTGCCCGGAGCCTTTGAAATTACGCAAGAACGCCGCACCGACGCACGCGGATATTTCGCACGAATCTACTGCGACGACGAATTTTCTGCACAGGGGCTTAACACCGCGTGGGTGCAGATGAACCTGTCTTCCAGCGATAGCAAGGGCACATTACGCGGTCTGCATTTTCAACGTGAGCCCGCTGCAGAGGTCAAACTGGTGCGCTGTATCCGTGGGCGTGTGCACGATGTGATCGTGGACTTGCGCACAGATTCCGCGACGTTTGGCAAATATTGCTCGGTTACGCTTGAATCGAAGGTGGGCAACGCGCTCTATATACCCAAGGGATTGGCGCACGGATTTCAAACTCTGACCGACGATTGCGAATTGCTGTATGCCCATTCGAGCGCGTACAAGCCCGGAACCGAAGGCGGGATCAATGCGCTTGACCCCGAATTGGCCATCAATTGGCCATTGCCGCCGATTAACATGTCCGGGCGCGACGAGGCGCTTGGATCAATTAAGAATTGCACCCCGCTATGAGTCGAACCTGTCGTCATTGCCAGTCACCTCTTAGGCTGGAGTTTCTGGATCTCGGACATGCGCCGCCGTCCAACGCGTATCTGTCGCCGGACGAGCTAATGGCCCCCGAAATAACCTACCCACTGCGGCTATTGGCCTGCACAAATTGCCGCTTGGTACAAACCGAGGATTTCACCGCAGCCGACGCCTTGTTTTCTGCCGACTACGCCTATTTTTCGTCCACCTCGCAAAGCTGGCTGGACCACGCGGCGCGCTATGTAGACATGATTACCGCGCGATTGGGTCTAAACCGCGAAAGCCACGTGATCGAAGTGGCGTCAAACGACGGATACTTATTGAAAAATTTTGTCAAAGCAGGAATTTCCTGCCTTGGCGTCGAGCCGACTAAAGGCACCGCCGAGGCCGCCGAATCCGTTGGCGTGCCGGTGATGCAGGCGTTTTTCGGCGAAGACATGGCGCGTGATTTAGATCAGGCTGATCTGATCCTTGGTAACAACGTTTATGCGCATGTCCCTGATATCAATGATTTTACCCGTGGATTACGCGTCGCGCTGAAACCGCAGGGCGTGGTGACGCTGGAATTCCCTCACCTGATGCGGTTGGTGGAATTCAACCAGTTCGATACGGTGTATCACGAACATTTTTCGTACCTGTCGCTTTTGTCGGTCGAATCGATCATGGCGGCGGCTGGTCTGCGGGTGTTTGACGTCGAAGAGCTGACCACTCACGGCGGATCTTTGCGCGTTTACGCCTGCCATAAAGACGCGGATCACCCGGAGCAAAGTGCTGTCGCCGGTTTGCGCAAAGTTGAGTCAGACCGGGGCATGGACGGGGACGTCTATTATGCTGCGTTTCAGGCGCGGGCCGAAACTGTCAAAGATGATTTCTTGCGGTTCCTGCTGGCGGCCAGGGCCGACGGGAAAACTGTCGCCGCCTATGGTGCGGCGGCCAAGGGGAACACATTGTTGAATTTTGCCGGTGTCGGGCCTGACCTGTTGCCGTTTGTCTGCGATGCCGCGCCATCGAAAATCGGCAAATTGCTTCCGGGCAGTCATATTCCGATCCGCGCACCAGAGGCATTGCAATTGGATCGGCCCGATTTTCTGGTGATCTTCCCGTGGAATATCGGCGCGGAAATTCGGGCGGTGAACGCCGGGCTGGCGGCCAAAGGCACAAAATTCGTCACAGCCGTTCCATCGATGCGGATCGACTGATGGCGCGGGTTCTGGTTACAGGCGCGACGGGCTTTGTCGGTCAGGCCGTTGTGCGGGTGCTAAAAAAGCACGGGGCCGACGTGCATTGCGTGCTGCGCGCCGGTTCTGCCGACAAGTTGAACGGCACCCTTCAGACCGTGGACACACCTGATTTGTTTGGCGAGACCGCCGACTGGTGGGCCAGTGTGTTTGATGGCTTTGATCTGTGTATCCATCTGGCTTGGTACGCCGAGCCTGGAAAATACCTGACGTCCAGCCGCAATCTTGATTGCCTGTCCGGCACATTGGCGATGGCGCAAGGGGCGGTCAAAGCGGAATTGCGGCGGTTTGTCGGCGTGGGCACCTGTTTTGAGTACGATCTGAGTGGAGGCTACCTGACTACTGCAACCCGACTTGATCCGCTGACGCCCTACGCCGCCGCCAAGGCATCGGCCTATTTGACGCTGAAGCAATATTTACCGCCGCGGGGCGTGGAATTTCTTTGGGCACGGTTGTTTTACCTTTACGGCGCGGGTGAAGATGCACGCCGTCTTGTGCCCTATCTGCATCAGCAATTGCGCGCAGGTGCAGTGGCCGAATTGACAAGTGGTGCGCAAGTCCGCGATTTCATGGACGTTGACAGGGCTGCCGAACTTTTGGTCGGGGATGCGTTCAGCGACCATCAGGGCGCCAGCAATATCGCCAGCGGGCAGGGGATTACGGTCCGGCAACTGGCCGAAAACATCGCCGACACTTATGGTCGCCGTGATTTGCTGAAATTCGGCGCGCGGCCCGACAATTTGACCGATCCACCCGTCGTGGTGGGGTTGCGCGACACTAAGGAGCGGGCGTGAACACCAGACTTTTGTACCGGGCCTCGGATTTTCCGATCTTTCAGAACCGCATGTACGACAGCGCGGACGCCGCGCGTGCCTGTCCGCGAGGACAAATCGAAATTGTCGAAGACCTGAGATCCGGTCTGGTACGCAATGCCGCGTTCGATGCCGACCTCATGGTTTACGATACGGCTTACCAGAATGAACAGGCAAATTCGCACGCTTTTCAAAGCCATCTCAACTGGGTCGGCGATTTGGTGTTTGACACCATGGACACAGGCAGCCTGATCGAAGTCGGTTGCGGCAAGGCCACGTTTTTTGACTTGCTCAGCGAGCGTGGTGCAAACATCACCGGTTTTGATCCCACCTACGAAGGCAATGATCCGCGGATCAAAAAAGTTCTGTTCAGTGCCGATCTGGGATTGAACGCCAAAGGTTTGATCCTGCGCCACGTTTTGGAACATATCCAAGATCCGGTCGATTTTTTGATGCAGCTGTCGGCGGCCAACGGTGGGCAGGGGCTGATTTATATCGAAGTGCCCTGCTTTGACTGGATTTGCGACAATCGCGCGTGGTTCGATATTTTTTACGAGCACGTGAATTATTTTCGCCTGTCGGATTTTCAGAAAATTTTCGGCAATCTGGTGGCGGCGGGCCATTGTTTTGGCGGTCAATATCTTTACGCAATCGGCGATCTGGCGACCTTGCGCAAACCGAACTATGATCCACAAAATCCCGTTGATTTCCCCGACGATTTCGCGGCCTCGCTACAGCGCGCAACATCTGCGCAAGACATGGTCTGGGGTGGTGCGTCCAAAGGTTTGATTTATGCCTTGCTGCGCGCACGGGCCGGTAATCCCGTGCAAGGCGTCATAGACATCAACCCCGACAAACAAGGGAAATATCTGGCGGCGACCGGATTGCAGGTGCAGGCGCCTGAAGAGGTGTTGCCGCGCTTGCCCGCAGACACGAACATACTTGTCATGAACCCAAATTACGTTAAGGAAATCAAAGAAATGTCAGGAAACGCATATACCTATACCGTGGTGGGCACATGAGCGACTTTAGATCAGATATACCGGCGCGCGTGGCGGCCATGTCAGACAATGCGGCGCTGAACACATCGGCGAGGGACATGCTGCGCGCGTCCGCCGGGGCGGAATATTCGTACAATTTTCACTGGATGAACCGCCCGATTATCCAATACCCGCAGGATATCGTCGCCATGCAGGAACTGATCTGGGACATCCGCCCCGATCTGATCGTTGAGATGGGAATCGCGCACGGCGGGTCCTTGATCTTTAGCGCGTCGCAGCTGGCGTTGATGGATATGTGCGAGGCCATAGAGTCCGGCGAGCCGTTTGACCCCGCCACATCAAAGCGCAGGGTTCTGGGTGTGGACATCGACATTCGTGCCCACAACCGCGCCGCTATCGAAGCCCACCCCATGGCCAGCCGCATCGATATGATCGAGGGATCCAGCATCGCGCCCGATATCATCGCCAGGGTTCAGGCGGTGGTCGACGGTTATGAAACCGTGCTGGTCTGCCTGGACAGCAACCACACCCACGACCATGTTCGCGCCGAGCTGGAGGCCTATGCGCCCATGACCAGCGTGGGCAGCTATTGCGTGGTGTTTGATACGCTGATCGAAGACATGGACGACGACGAATATCCTGACCGGCCCTGGGGCAAGGGCAACAACCCCAAAACGGCAGTGTGGGACTATCTTAAAACGCATCCGGAATTCGAGATTGATAAAACGATCCCTGAAAAGCTGTTGATCACGGTGGCGCACGACGGGTTTCTGAAACGCGTGACCACGTCCTGAAGGCCCGCTCAGCATGAAAATTTCCGTTATTATCCCCACGCGCGAACGCGCGCAGTATCTGAAATACGCGCTGCAAACGGCGCTGGCCATTCGCGACGAACATATCGAAATCATCGTGTCTGATAACGCGTCAACGGACGACACCTCGCAGGTGGTTGCACAGTTTGACGACCCGCGTTTGAGATACATCCGCACGACACGCCGCGTGTCGATGCGGCAGAATTTTCAATTTGCACTTGATCACGCGACCGGGGATTACGTGGTGTTTTTTGGCGACGACGACGGTATCTTTCCCCGTCAATTCCCCATGCTCCGTTCCATTCTCGAACGCGAGCGCCCCGATGGTCTGAGCTGGAGCCTGCCAACATACGGATGGCCGGCAAAGGATCACTTGAACCGGCCAAGTGGCGTGCGGTTCAGACGGAAAACATCCTATGGACAGATCGAGCAGATAGATGTCGCCGCGCGAAAAGTTGCCACCGAAAGCTGCAACCTGCGGAATTTCAATTATTATCCCCGTCTTTATCACGGCGCGGCCTCAAAGGACTACCTGGAGCGTTGCGCCAACAGAGACGGCGATTTTTTCTGCGGCTCGATTCCCGATGTATATTTCTGTTACCGGGCCTGTCAGGTCGGAGGAAAGTTTTTGTTTTCCTATCACCCGTTTTCACTGAATGGTTACAGTCCTGCAAGCACCGGCGGTTCAATCGGTTCGGTTTCAAACGAAGGCAGCCGTCCAAAATCGGCGCACGCCTTCAATCAGGAAAACGCAACCGATCCGCTGGCCGATGTTATTCCCGCCTCGATCTCGATTGCTGCTGCACTTTTTGCCACGCTCGAAACCATATCGGAACGGTTTTCGGAGCCGAAATTCAACACCGACTACCGATCTTGGTACGGCTACGTTTTGAACGATGTAGCGCGCAAGTCGCCCGAAATTGAACAGCAGGTCAAAGCCGTTCTCAAAGCCCACGCGGCAAAAACCGGAACCGAGACAGAACTGGCCAACCCCATTGTCGGTGCGCAAAACTCGGGCAAGACACCAGCGGATCGCTGGGCGCAACTGGTTGACAATATCACCAGCATGCGGATTTCCGCGGACGCGGATGGAAAAAACAATATTCTGACGGCGGTGAACATGTGCGACAGCGTTTTGGGCAATGACTATGCCAAGGTGCTCGACGGCTCCATCAGTCCCTCGCAGGCCTGGCGCGGGCTGCGTCGCAACGCGCGGCAATTCAAACGCACGCTTTAGTACGGCCGGGTGAAAGACGGGCGCGAAGCTGCCGGCGATCGTCTGTCGCGTAAAGAATATTTGGTGCGGGCGGGGGGACTCGAACCCCCACGGGCATGTGCCCCTCAGATTTTAAGTTTTGATTCAGGGCACTTTTTACGGCCTTTTGCGCCTTATAGCGGTCCGCAAGTCCATATAAACACGACATAAAACTCTTATGCGCCTCAACAAGACCTGAGGCTACCTAATCAAAAACGGGCCCGAGTTCGGGCTAACCGTCAGATTGCATAGGAGAAACGCCTCATGGCAACCAAACTCACGCAAAGCGTGGTGGACAAAATCCGCCAAGACCAAGAATCAGGCAAACAGGTATATGATGCCTCTGTCAGCGGCCTTCGCATTGTCGTTGGTAAGAACAGTGCCAGCTACAAATTGGTAGGCAGGATCAATGATGGCACGGATCGTTACATCTCTCTTCTCATTGGGCGCACGGACGAGGTCTCGCTGAAATCAGCCCGAGAACGCGCTCACGAGCTGCGGACGATACTGCGTCGCGGCGAAGACCCGAGAGCCCCCAAGGCCACGATACCGAACCTGAAGCAGGTTGCAGACGCATACTTTGCTACACGCGGTCAGGAGCTGAGCACGCGGACTTTGGCGTGGTATAAAGCAAAGGTGGATGGTTCGCTTTCGACGCTGAAGAAAATCCCAGTGGATCGGATTGATCGCGCCACAGTGCGGGCGTTGCATGAAAAACTAACCCGCAAATCAGGGCCATGTGGTGCCAACGGCGCAATGCGGGTTCTTAAGCTGTTGATCAATGACGCTGCAAGGACACATGACTTGCCACCCAATCCCGTTACGCGTGGCGTTCGGATGAACCAAGAGAGGCCGAGAGATTGGGCAATTGGCCCAGATGATATGCCCTTGCTGTGGCAACAACTGGATGATTTGGAAGATCGGGTGCGTCGTGGTTGCTGGCTTGTGATGCTATTGACTGGCTTGCGTCGAGGCGACGCACAAACGATGAAATGGGAACATCTGGACCAAGATGGTGTTCTGTCAGTTCCGTCACCAAAGGGTGGTGAGGCCAAAGCATTCAAAATGCCCCTGCCTCGATTGCTCATTCAAGAATTGGGTGAAGTGCGAGATTTGACAAGGCCGCTGGAAAGCCCATTCGTCTTTCCGTCAACTGGCGCCCAAAGCGGCCACATCGAAAATATGTCGCGAACAAAGGGCTTTCCGTATGCCCCACACATGATGCGTCACACCTATCGGACACACGCGATGGAGGCCGGGGTGGATTTTCAAACAGTGACGTTGCTGCTGAACCACGCCAATCCGCATGTATCGTTCAACTATGTCACGAGGGCGCATCTGTTGGGGCACATGCGGGAGGCACAGGAGGAAATCTGCAAACGGCTATTATCCTTCAGATAGGTTAGGACCGATGCAAGGGAAAAATCACAGTCTAGCTCAAACAGAAGTCTTGCAAGGTCACAATCAAGACCCTCACCCTTCAGCCCTTCTCGATTTGATAGCAATAACAGCAGTTTTGTTATGCCCCGTTGTTTCTTGTTTGCGTTCCAGAGATGATCAGCCCGCCTTGATGTTGCAAGAGATTAGGGCCATTGTGACTCCTGAAATCAAATGTGACGTCAGGCTTTCGCTGAACTCTTGGACGCACCTTTATCAACGGATAAAAGATGGCACTACGAACCGAGTCAGAGCAGGCTACTATCGACTTCATTGAGAAGTTCGTAAGGGATCACTGGGAACAGCAAAAAACCGTGTGCTATTTGAGCTCTCTCGGCGTAAATTTGAAACGTGAGGTGCCTTCAAGTCTCTCAGTATTGGCTGAGGGACTTACCGAATTCTTAAGACAAAACCCTGTAGTTCAAGTCGTGCAATTCCCTGGCATCTATCAGAAAATTGGTGCTGTTCCGCTTTCAGTCGATCTTCCTGAAGATTTGAGGGAACTCTTTTCAAAATCCACGCAATCAGCCGATGCACAGGCTAAACCTTCCTATACTCAAGAGTTTTGGGACGGCTTCATTAAACCGATCGGCAAAGAACCCCGATTTGTTTGCGTTGGAGAAGGCGGTCTAATATCTATTCGTGACGGTGAAAAGGGTGAGGAAACTGGGATTTACTATGAAATCCGTGAAGAAGACTTAACCAAAAGTACCGGTTTTGGATCGATTTCTGATAGAGTTCTCGCGACACATGAAGCAATTAATACCTGGCTCAAGAAACACAAATTAGACGCCAAAGTATTTGCCCCAACCACTAGTCGAAAACATCAACTTGGAAAATATGATCGCCTTTCTATTTTTCTAAGTGCCTTTGATGGCCTGCCGGCCGAAGATTTGGCTAGAATTGAAATCCCTCTTGATGTTTTGCTAAAATTGAATTCAAAAAAGTGAGCATTGATCACTACATAGTGTTCGTGGGTGCGACGGCTCCCCTCGCGACGGAGTTAAGTTCAATAACGACCCGCACTAAGAATGCCCGCATTGTCGCTCCTGCCGTCAAAAAAAACCAAAACGGCGCAACAAAGAGTGCAATTGATTTGGCTCTATCTTGTCTCTTTTGCGAATTGGCGAAAGATGAGGCACCCACACAACCAGCGAGGCTTTCCTTGTGGATGTACGAGCCTAGTAGTCCTGAGCAATTCGACAAGGTATGGGAGGCTTTTGGGCATGCGGCTTGGGTGGAAACAATTCCAAGAGCCCTTAAGCACAAAGTGAAACCAACCAGAGAATACGTTCAGCGAAGAATAAACGACATTCGACCACTTTTGCATGAAGTGTCAATCGCCGCGTTTTCATGTCGAAAGTCATCTCCTTTGTCGCTGCCACTTAGGAATTTTAGCTCTGCAATCACGGTTGAACTCAAAAGATTCTGGTACAACGAACTCGATCAGGGTCAGGTGTCAAAGAAGATCAAGACGTTTAAAGCCCGCTATTCGCAAGCTAGGGACAGAGAAAAAGGCGGCTTCAAAGATGATAAATCGCTGATTTTCAAGCCCGCAAAAGACACCGAATGTCATGGTCTGCCACACCCATTGGGTTCGGAGCATAAAAGCTTTGCATGTGGCCGATTTCGCTATGGCGTAGCGTTGTTCCCAGGTTTTCACTATGATGTGTCAGCCGCAAAGTCAGCCACTATTCAATGCGTCTTGAGAACTTCTTCCGGAACCATTAGGGCAGTTCGAGGAGAAAAAAGAAGCTACATTAACATATTTCCAAACGATCATCTTCTACCAGAAAAGTAAAAACGGAGTATGAAACTCATACTCCGTTAAGAAAATTACGTCTGAGTCATCGCCACGGATTCAACTACTCAGTAGTCGATCGCCGTGTGCAGCAATCCAGCCTTTTGATCATAGCTGGCGCGACACATATGCGGTCCCCTCTAACTCGCTCAACTCAGTATTCACGGTTAAGAGCTTTCCGCCGGACTAGGCAGTTACAGTGTATATCGCAAAAGTTTATTGTTTGTCAATGAGCTAGCCTGCTCCATTTCTGGTGTTCCCGCTCACCTGATCATATGAAGCAGCTGACCCTCCTTCGAATTGAGGCTCAAGCAGAAAAATAATTGGTGTTTTAGACTACTTAGACAGCTCAGAATTCGATGCTTCACGATAAATAACAACGGGTTACATCAGGCCACAACAAGCTCAAAATCTATGCATGTCACTCAACCCAAGGGGACCAAGACATGCAACAACAAGAGATTTTGGAACGCCTTGAGCGTATTGAAACAGCGGTCACTGCGCCACCTAAAGAATACCTGAACATCAAGCAGGCAGCCGAATTCATCGGCGTGAGCCGTCAAACTCTGGACCTGTGGCGCATGAATTCTGAAGGCCCTGCTGTGCACCGTGTCGGCGCCCGTGTCCTCTATTCTGTCGCTGATCTTCGAGCCTATATGGATGAAAAGCGGCATGGGGCGTTGCAATGACTGGCTCAAAGAGCATGAGCACTCATTCGCGTGGAGGGTTATCTAAGCAACATTAGCGACGAGTATCTCAGCGATGAGGTGCGTCAGAAAATCTCCGAATTAGCTGCTGAGTAATTCCCGCAACAACCTGATAATATGAGATAATTTGGTGCGGGCGGTGGGAGTCGAACCCACACGGGCATACGCCCAACAGATTTTAAGTCTGGTATGTCTACCATTCCATCACGCCCGCATCTGGCGTTGTCTTCAATTTTCAGTTTCGGGCCTATATCGGGCCTGAAAACAGTCTCTTCGTCGCAACGCCTTGTTCCGTATGCGTTTTATCGCACAGACTCAAGGATTTTAAGTCTGGTATGTCTACCAATTCCATCACGCCCGCATTTGGCGCGAACATATCGTGTGCCCGCTTGATGTAAAGCGGATTGAAAGTCCTTTGGCCGGTGGAACCCGCAGAGACAATATTACACGGCCAAACCAGTTGATATTCGCCTCGATATATCGGACAAACCGGTCACGACGATATCGAATTTTATGCGCTTGTTCAGGGCGTGGACTAACGAGAGGAATAAACATGCGAATGAATAAGATTGTAACCACACTGGCGGGTGTGCTGATGCTTGCTGGGACAAGCGCGCTGGCCCAGGACAGCGGCGACGCTGCAGCCGGTGAAAAAGTTTTCAAGAAATGCAAATCCTGCCACGCGGTGGGCGACGGCGCGAAAAACAAGTCCGGTCCTGTCCTTAACGATCTTATCGGACGCACAGCCGGTTCGTTTGAGAGTTTTAGCAAGTTCAGCAAAGACCTGAAAGCCGCCGGTGAGGCCGGTCTGACGTGGGATGCAGCATCGCTGGACGGCTGGCTGACCGATCCGTCAAAATTTCTGGCCGCGACGTTGGATAAGTCCGGCGCTAAATCCAAAATGAAAGCCAAAGTGAAAAAAGAAAAGGACCGTCTGAACGTGATCGCCTATCTGGCACAGTTCTCAGCGGCTGCGGAATAGTCCAGCAGCACCATGGACAACTGATCCGCAATATTTTTTGCTAACTGTTGCCCTGACCGGCAAAGCGTGCCTGCATAGCGTCGCGCGCTTGGTCGGTGATCTTAGCAAACAACACATCGGGGACGGTGAATGCATGGCCTTTTGGCAGGGATTGCAGCGCCGTCCCCATATCTTTTGGCCATGTATCGTCACTGGTCTGCATGGCGTTCAGAATGGTTTTTGAAGCATCCGGAATGAAGGGTGCGCTAAGAACCCCGTATACCCGGACAAGATTGAGCGCCAGCCGGATGGTGGCCGCTGCCGCGTCGGGGTCGGTCTTGAACGTGGTCCATGGTGCTGCCGATTGCAGGTACTCGTTGCCAGCCACCCAGATCGCGCGCAATTCGGCCACGGCCTTGCGCAGCTCGATGGCGTCCATGTGGGTTTGGAACTTGGACAACCGTGTATCCAGATCGGCGATCAGTTTGTTTTCTGCTCCGCCGAACTCACCACCGGCGGGCACTGCCTCCCCCCATTTCGCCCGACAGAATTTGGTCACGCGGGACACAAAATTTCCCAGCACATCGGCCAGATCCTTGTTCACGCCCGCCTGAAAATTTGACCAGGTGAATTCGCTGTCGGAATTTTCCGGCGCATGGCTCAGCAACCACCAGCGCCAATAATCGCTGGGCAGAATTTCCAGCGCCTGATCCATGAACACGCCGCGCCCCTGACTGGTAGAAAACTGACCGCCGTCGTAATTCAGGTAATTAAAACTTTTGATGTAATCGACCAGTTTCCAATTGTCGTCGGAACCAATGATCGTGGACGGGAAACTCAGCGCGTGAAACGGGACATTGTCTTTGCCCATAAACTGCACATAACGCACATCGTCAGCACCTTTGTCGGTGCGCCACCAACGCTGCCAGGCGCTGTCGCCCAGACTGTGCGTATCCGCCCATTCGGCGGTGGCGCCGATATATTCGATAGGCGCGTCAAACCAGACATAGAACACCTTGCCCTCCATACCGGGCCAGTCGGCATCGCCTTTCTTGACCGGAACCCCCCAGTCCAGATCGCGGGTGATGCCGCGATCCTGCAACCCGTCGCCGTCGTGCAGCCACTTTTTGGCGATCGACGTGGTCAGGATCGGCCAGTCGTTCTTTTCATCAATCCAAGCATCCAGCCGGTCGCGCAGGGCGGACTGGCGCAGGTACAAATGGCGGGTTGTGCGCACCTCCAGATCCGTGGAGCCGGACACCGCAGAGCGCGGGTTGATCAGGTCGGTCGGGTCAAGTTGCTTGGTGCAGTTTTCGCACTGGTCGCCGCGCGCGTTTTCGTACCCGCAATTGGGGCAGGTG
>CAZPQL010000031.1:33246-34149 GCA_964588725.1 uncultured Rhodobacterales bacterium | reverse complement strand
TTTGGCGCTTTCATGAAACGCATGCTGCCCCGATTTGAAATCTACTCCCCCGGAAGGCGCGCGACATGAGCGCATTCGGCAAAGGCCACCACCTGCATCTGATCGACGGGTCGGGCTTTATCTTTCGCGCCTATCATGCGTTGCCACCGCTGACGCGCAAGTCCGACGGGCTGCCCGTCGGCGCCGTGGCGGGTTTTTGCAATATGCTGTTCAAATTCGTCGAGGACCAGAAAGGCGCTGATGCGCCAACCCATGTGGCGGTGGTCTTTGACCACAAAGGTAAGACGTTTCGCAGTGATATTTATCCTGAATACAAGGCCAACCGACCACCTGCGCCTGAAGATCTGGTGCCGCAGTTTCCGCTGACGCGGGACGCAACCCGGGCGTTTAGTCTGGCCTGTCTGGAAGTTGAAGGCTTTGAAGCCGACGATATTATCGCGACGCTGGCTGTGCAGGGGCGCGACGCCGGGGGTCGGGTGACGATCATTTCGTCAGATAAGGATCTGATGCAACTGGTGGGCGGCGGTATCGAAATGATGGACCCCATGAAGAACCGGCGGATTGGGATTGATGAAGTTGAAGAAAAGTTTGGCGTCAGGCCCGACCGCGTGATCGATATCCAAAGCCTTGCCGGGGATTCCGTTGACAACGTGCCGGGTGCGCCGGGGATCGGGGTGAAAACCGCAGCGCTGTTGATCAATGAATACGGCGATCTGGATGAGCTGCTGGCCCGCGCTGGCGAGATCAAACAGCCCAAGCGACGGGAAACGCTGATAAATTTTGCCGATCAGATCAGGGTTAGCCGCGAGCTGGTGACGCTGAAGACTGACATGGATATGGACGTCAGCCTTGCGTCGCTGGAGGTGCAAGAACCGGTGCCGGATGTTTTGCTGGGGTTTTTGG
>CAZPQL010000031.1:0-33236 GCA_964588725.1 uncultured Rhodobacterales bacterium | reverse complement strand
GGAGTTTCGCACGCTCAGCGCGCGGATCGCCGCCAAGATTGGCGTCGAGCCCCCCGCCATCAAGGGGGCGGCTTCCGACGGGGTATCGAGCCCGGTCGAAAGCGGCGCGGTCGTGGCCGCACAGGTGCCGTTTGATGCGGAAAACTATGAATGCGTGCGGGACAGCGAAGCGTTGCAGGTGTGGATCGACAGAATTTACGAACGCGGATTTGTGGCGGTGGATACGGAAACTACGGGCCTTGACGAAATGCGGGTGGATCTGGTGGGAATATGCCTGTGCGTGAAGGCGGGTCAGGCCTGTTACATTCCGCTGATCCATAAAGAAGGCAAAGGCGACTTGTTTGGTGGGTCAGCGCTGACCGCAGGGCAGATGCCGGTGGATGAGGTTTTGGCGATGTTAAGGCCGGTGCTGGAGGATCCTGCAATCCTGAAAATCGGCCAGAACATGAAATACGACGCCAAGATTTTTGCCCGCGTCGGCATCGATGTGGCCCCGATTGATGACACCATGTTGATGTCTTACGCCCTGCACGGTGGTGAACACGGGCACGGCATGGACTATTTGTCGAACCGCTATCTGGAACACGCGCCGATCCCGATCAAGACGCTTTTGGGCGCCGGAAAATCGGCGATTACTTTTGATCGCGTCCCGATAGACGAGGCGGTGAAATATGCGGCCGAAGACGCGGACATCACCTTGCGTCTGTGGCAGATGTTCAAGCCCGAACTGCACACTGAACGCGTCACGGAGGTTTACGAGACACTGGAACGCCCGCTGGTGGCGGTTTTGGCGGAAATGGAAATGCATGGGATCAAGGTCAACCGCGATCACCTGTCGCGCATGTCCAATAATTTTGCCCAGAAAATGGCGGGGCTGGAGGACGAAATTTACGCTCTGGCGGGGGGCAAGTTCAACGTGGCGTCGCCCAAGCAACTGGGGGAAATCCTGTTTGACCAGATGGCACTGCCCGGTGGCAAAAAAGGCAAGACCGGCGCTTACGGAACCGGTGCCGACGTGCTGGAAGATCTGGCCGCCGAAGGGCACGAACTGCCGACCAAAGTGCTGGACTGGCGGCAAATGGCCAAGCTGAAATCGACCTATACCGATGCATTGCAGGAACATATTCATCCGGAAACCGGGCGCGTGCATACGTCTTACGTGATTTCGGGGGCGTCGACCGGACGCCTCGCCAGCACCGATCCAAACCTGCAGAATATTCCGGTGCGCACCGAAGAGGGGCGGCGTATCCGCGAGGCTTTTATTGCCGAACCCGGCAATGTTTTGCTGTCGCTCGATTACAGCCAGATCGAATTGCGTATCCTGGCACATATTGCCGATATCGACGCCCTGAAAGCGGCGTTTCACGATGGGATCGATATTCATGCGCTGACCGCCAGCCAGATGTTTGGCGTACCGCTGAACGAAATGACACCCGACATCCGCCGCCAAGCCAAGGCGATCAATTTCGGGGTGATCTACGGGATTTCCGGTTTCGGACTGGCACGCAACCTGCGCATTCCGCGCGCCGAGGCGCAGGCATTTATCGACACGTATTTTGAACGTTTTCCGGGCATCCGCACCTATATGGATGACACAGTGGCCTTTGCCAAAGAACGGGGTTACGTTCAAACGCTGTTTGGCCGCAAAATCCATACGCCGGAGATTAACGCGCGCGGACCCCACGCCGGATTTTCGCGCCGCGCCGCGATTAATGCGCCGATACAGGGCACCGCCGCCGACGTGATCCGCCGCGCCATGATACGCATGCCAGGCGCGATCGCGCATCTGCCTGCTCGGATGTTGCTTCAGGTGCACGACGAGCTGATATTTGAAGTGCCGAAAGACGACGTCGATGCGGTCACGACAGCAGTGCGCAGTGTTATGGAGGGCGCTTGCCAGCCGGTGATAAAACTTGACGTACCCCTGGTTGTGGACGCAGGGCAGGGGTTGAACTGGGCGGAGGCACACTAAAGTTTCCGGCCTGCGGCGCGGATATTTAACCCAATAAGAAATGAGGCGTGAAATGGCGGAAATCGGACTGGTCGGTGTGGGCGTGATGGGCGCGGCTTTTGCGCTTAATCTGGTGGAAAAGGGTCACCGGGTTTCTCTGCTGGACCGCACGCAGGATAAGATTGACGACGTCGCTGCCACCGCCCGGGCACAGGGACTATCGGGCGAAGTCGTGGCCTGTGTCGCGCCGAAAGATTTTGTCGCCTCCTTACGCACGCCGCGCTCTATTCTTGTGCTGGTGCCTGCGGGCGGGCCATTGGATGTTGTCATCGACAGCCTGACGCCGCACTTGGACAAGGGTGACCTGATTGCTGATCTTGGCAATTCGAATTTTCGTGACACCGAGGCCCGGGTGAGCGCGTTTGAGGCACAGGGGTTTCAGTTTTTGGGTATCGGCGTATCCGGTGGTGAAGAGGGCGCGCGCAGCGGGCCGTCAATCATGGCGGGGGGCTCAAGGAACAGCTGGGCGCAAGTCAAAGACACACTGTCGGATGCTGCAGCGAAATACGAAGATGTGCCCTGTTGCGACTGGTTTGGGCCCGGCGGTGCCGGTCATTTCATCAAGACTTTGCACAACGGGATCGAATACGCCGATATGCAATTGATCGCCGAAGTCTACGGCATCATGCGCGACGGACTGGGCATGACCGCTGCGGATATCGCACCGGTTTTTGAGCGGTGGAACACGGGGCCGCTTGAATCCTATCTGGTTGAAATTGCGGGCGAAGTTGCCGGTGCCGTCGATTCGGTTTCGGGCGGTTCTATGCTGGATATGATTGTCGACAAGGCCGGACAAAAAGGGACCGGACGCTGGTCAGTGATAGAGGCGCTGCATTTGGGGTCGCCCGTAGGAATGATTGCGGCGGCGGTTGAAGCGCGCAACATATCGGCGGCGCGCGGCGCGCGGTTCCGCATGGAAGCGTCATTTGGCCCGGCGCCGCAGTGGCTTGAAGGCAGCGCCGAGGACCGCGCGCCTGTCATAGATACATTAGAGCAGGCGCTGATCGCCGCCAAGATAAACGCCTATATTCAAGGGCTTGAGGTTCTGGATCGCGCGTCGGCAGAGTTTGGCTGGGATCTTGATCTGGCGGCGGTGGCGCGGGTATGGCGCGCCGGGTGCATCATCCGCGCTGGGTTTTTGAACGAGATCGCGCAGGTTATCGACTCGGGCGGCAGTGCCAATCTGGCGATGGACGGCGGCTTTGGTCAGAAATTGGTCGAAACGCTGCCTGCGCTGCGCGTGGTCGTGGCGACGTCGGTCAGTGCGGGATTGTCGACGCCGGCGCTGTTTGCCGCGTTGAACTTTCACGATCAGCGCCGCACGTCGCTGGGCACCGCCAACATGATTCAGGGGCTGCGCGATTATTTCGGTGCGCACGGGTTCGAGCGGTACGATTCTAAGGGCGAAGTCGCGCACGGGCCATGGGGAGAACAGTGACGGTCGCGGCATGCGCCTTTATTATCGTTTCTATTCCAGCTCAGCCGACGGAATAACCTTAAAGAAACTCCCGCCTGACCACAGGCCAAACCAATCGGTGCCATCGATGGTCTGGCGGGTGCCAATATCCACCAGCCGATAAAAACTCTTGCGGTCGATCAGGGCCTCCAGGTTGGCGCGGACCAGAACATAGGGCGACGGTTCGCCGGTTTCGGCGTCTTTGGCGACACGGATCGGGTTTAGCGGGCCCGCGGCAACGGTTTCGTCCACCTGGGTGGTAAAGGTGATGACCTGATCTTCGCCAACGCCGTCGGTTTCAAAGTCCACAGCCACAAACGGGGCGTCGTCGACGGTAATGCCAACTTTTTCTACGGGCGTCACCAGAAAATAATCATTCCCGTCCTTGCGCAAAATCGACGAAAACAACTTGACCAGCGGTTTGCGGCCAATCGGCGTGCCCAGATAAAACCACGTGCCGTCGCGCGCGATCCGCATGTCCAGATCACCGCAGAATTCCGGGTTCCACAAGTGCACCGGTGGCAGGCCCCTTTTACCGGCGAGCCGGGCTGCGTTGGCCAGTCGGTCGGCTTCCGGCTTCACAATTTTTTGTGCGTCAGTTTGATTTGCCATTTGTTATTGCTGCTTTAGTTGGGTTTAATAGCTGAAATCGCGCGCACGCACAGCCTGAACGTCGCGATCATACCGCGCAGGGAGAAAAAAACCATGGCAGAAAACAATGAAAATCTTGTGGCGGACATCGCGGTGCTGGGCGACAAATTGTCGACCGCCAAGGCCAGCATCGGCAAAACTATTATCGGGCAGGACAGGGTGGTTGAACTGGCGCTGACGGCTTTGCTGAGCGGCGGTCACGGTCTGCTGGTCGGAGTGCCGGGGCTGGCCAAGACGCTGTTGGTTGAAACGCTTGGTATTGTCATGGGCCTGTCGTCGAACCGCGTTCAGTTTACCCCCGATTTGATGCCCGGCGATATTTTGGGTTCTGAGGTTCTGGAAACCGCGAGTGACGGCAAGCGCACGTTTCGCTTTATCGAAGGACCGGTTTTCTGCCAGCTTCTGATGGCGGATGAAATCAATCGCGCCAGCCCGCGCACCCAATCAGCGTTGTTGCAGGCGATGCAGGAGCGCGAGGTGACCATCGCAGGCGAAGAGCGCCCATTGGCGCGTCCGTTTCACGTGCTGGCCACACAGAACCCGATCGAGCAGGAGGGCACTTATCCCTTGCCCGAAGCCCAGCTCGACCGGTTTTTGTTGCAAATCGATGTCGACTATCCCGACCGCGCGACCGAACGCGATATTCTATTGGCTACAACCGGTGCGAAACTGGCGGAATCTTCGCAGGTATTCAGCGACGCCGATCTGATAGCGGCGCAGGACATCGTGCGCCGCATGCCAGTAGGCGACGCCATCGTGGATTCGATTCTTGATCTGGTGCGTGCGGGTCGTCCGGACGAGGCGGGCGTGTTGCAAACAGTTCGTGACAATGTGTCCTGGGGTCCCGGGCCGCGCGCGGCGCAGGCTTTGATGCTGGGCGTGCGGGCGCGGGCTTTGCTGGACGGGCGTTTGGCGCCTTCGGTTGAGGACGTGGCGGCATTGGCGCATCCGGTATTGATCCACCGTATGGCGCTGGGTTTCGCTGCGCGCGCCCAAGGCGTGCGTCTGGATACTATTATCGCCGAAATGGTGGCTTCGACGACGCAGGTGAATGTCGCCGCATGAACCTGGTTCTACCCAAAATCCACCAAACGGCACGTGAGCAGGCAGCGCAACTGGGTCCGCTTTTGGCGGAGGCCCGGCAGTTGGCCGCCATGGTTGTCGCGGGATCGCACGGGCGACGGCAGGCAGGCGCGGGCGAGGAATTCTGGCAGTTCCGCAACGCCGAGGCCGGAGACAGCTGGCGCGCGATAGACTGGCGACGCTCGGCGCGCTCGGACGCTCATTACATTCGCCAGCAGGAATGGCAGGCGGCGCAATCGGTGGTTCTGTGGATCGACAGCGCCAAATCCATGGAATTTTCCGGCGATAAGAAACGGCCGCACAAAAAGGATCGGGCGCGGGTTCTGGGGTTGGCAACGGCAATTGGTTTGGTGCGTGCAGGCGAGCGCGTCGGTCTGATCGGTGACCCCGAACCGCCCAAGAGCGGTGAGAAACAAATCGACAAAATGATCGCGCAGATGGGCGGTGAGATGGGGGCTGCCGACTACGGTGTCCCCGACGCCAACACGTTTCCCAAACGCGCGCGCGCGGTTTTTCTGTCCGATTTTCTGGGCGACATCGATGCGGTCAAAGGCAGCGTGTACCACGCCGCCGACCGGGGTGTGCGCGGCGCATTGGTGCACATTCTTGACCCCGTAGAAGAACAGTTTCCTTTTGACGGGCGCACCGTGTTTGAAAGCATGGGCCGGTCTGTGCGCTTTGAAACGCTGCGTGCGCGCGGGTTAAAGGACGCCTATCAATCGCGGCTCGCGGCCCGCAAAGTGGCGCTGGCCGAAATTGCGCGCGCGGCAGATTGGCAGATTTTATGTCACCATACGGATAGCCCGGCGCAGACTGCGATGATCTGGTTGCGCGGCGCGCTTGGGGAGGTGCGATAGCCAATGTTCGGACTGCCCGCCATAGGATTTCTAAACCCGTGGTTGCTGCTGGGGTTGCTGACTTTGCCGATTCTGTGGTGGCTACTGCGGGCGGTGCCTCCGGCGGCGGTGCGGCGCCGTTTTCCGGCGGTGACAATGCTGCTGGGATTGCAGGATCCTGAGAGCACCCCGGTCAATACGCCGTGGTGGCTGTTGCTGATCAGAATGCTGGCCGTGGCGCTTTTGATCATTGGTTTCGCCGGACCGGTGCTTAATCCCGAGGACGTGCAATTGCGCAAATCCCCTTTGTTGGTCTTGCTCGATGCCAGTTGGGCCAGTGCGACGGACTGGGATGCGCGCCGTGTCAAACTGGACGAAGTATTGGCTTTGGCGGGGCAACAGGGTCGGCGCGTTGCGGTGGTGTCGCTGTCCGATTCACCGTTTCAAGGTGACGCCATACCTTGGCAGGACGCGTCGGTTTGGGCGTCCAACAGTGCCCGGTTCGCACCGCGTCCCTATGCGCCCGATGATGCCGCGTTTTCAGAGTGGCTGAACGCGATAGATGCACAAGGCTTTGACACGGTGTGGTTTTCTGATGGGCTGGCCCGCGCCGGGCGCGATGCGCTGACGGCCCGAATCCAGCAGGCGGGCGATCTGAGAGTCATTCAAAGCACCCGCGCAATACTGGGTTTAAGGCCACCAGTCTTTGCGGATGGCAACGTGGTGGTTACGGTTTTACGCAGTCGGGCCGTTGCAGCGCGGCGCGTCACTGTCAGGGCCTATGGGCCGGACCCGCAGGGGGTCGAGCGTCGACTGGCCGCTGTTACTGCGGTTTTCGATGCTGACGCGCTGGAGACCGAAGCCGTGTTTGATCTGCCCAGCGAATTACGCAACCGGATCAGGTTTTTTGACGTCGAGTCCACGCGCGCCGCCGGTGCGGTGGCCTTGGCGGATGACGCGCTGAAACGGCGTAAAGTGGCGCTTTTTGCCGGTGTACAGGCACGTGAAGGTCAGGAATTTGTGTCCTCGCTGCATTTCCTGCGCAAGGCATTGGCGCCGACCGCTGAACTGATCGAGGCGCCGGTGCGCGACAGCTTGCTGGCTTCGCCCGACGTGGTTGTGCTGGCGGATGTGGCCAAACTGACCGGATCAGAAGAGCGCGATCTGCTGAAATGGGTCGAAGACGGTGGGTTGCTGGTGCGTTTTGCCGGACCAAAACTGGCGGCGCGCACCGCGAATGCCCCCAAGGACGATCCGTTGTTGCCGGTGCGCCTGCGCGCCGGAGGCCGCAATATCGGCGGTGCCATGTCGTGGGGCTCGCCACGGGAATTAATGCCTTTTGACGCGGAGTCGCCTTTTTTCGGGCTTGATATTCCTGCAGACGTGACGGTGTCCTCGCAGGTGCTGGCTCAGCCCGATCCCGAACTGAGCGCGCATACGATTGCCTCGCTTATGGACGGTACACCTTTGGTTACGCAGGCGCATCGCGGCGACGGTCGTGTGGTGCTGGTGCATGTCACTGCAAACGCCGAATGGTCGACATTGCCCATATCCGGACTGTTTGTCGAGATGCTGGAACGGCTCGCGGTGTCAACCCGCAACGCGGTGCCCACCGCCGGTCAGTTGGCGGGGCAGGTCTGGGTGCCGCAGATCGTTCTCGACGGGTTTGGCAACCGCGTCGACGCGGGTGATATGGCCGGAGTGGCTGGTGAGGTGCTGGCCAAGGCCGTTACCGGACCGGATTTGCTGCCCGGAATTTATGGCGTTGGCACACGTCAGGTGGCGCTGAACGTTCTGCGCGCCGACAGTCTTTTATCGCCCGCGCAATGGCGCGCGGGTGTTCACGTCGACGGTTTCGTCAAACCGGTGCAGCGCGCGTTGAAGCCGGCTTTGCTGATGGCTGCGCTGGGCCTGATGTTGCTGGATATTTTTGCAACGCTGTGGCTTGGCGGGCGACTGACCGGACCGCGCGCCGGTATCGTGACGACAGCCTTATTGGCGCTGTTCTTGTCCGGCGACCCCGGCGCGGCGCAAAGCAGCAACCAAAGCGACACGCGCAGCAGCGATGCCGCCGTTCTGCGCGCGGTCAACGATACCGTGTTGGCCTACGTGAAAACCGGCGATTCCCGCGTGGATCAAAAATCCGAGGCGGGGTTGTTTGGTTTGGGTCTGGTGCTGCGCCAGCGCACCGCTGTGGAACCCGCCGAACCGGTTGCCGTGGATCTGGAGCGCGACGAACTGGCGTTCTTCCCGCTGATTTACTGGCCCATTTCGGAAAACCAGCCCGCGTTGTCAGAGGCCGCCAATGACAAGATCAACAGGTATTTACGCACCGGCGGCATGATCCTTTTTGACACCCGCGACAGCAATTTGGGCAGATTCGGCAGCGGCACCCCGAACGGGCGGCGCTTGCAACAACTGGCGGCGTCGCTGGACATTCCCGCGCTCGAACCGATACCCAGCGATCACGTTCTCACACGCAGTTATTATCTGCTGCAGGATTTCCCGGGCCGTCATCGCGGACGCGACGTCTGGGTCGAAGCTGCGCCTGCCAACGCCCGCAAAATAGAAGGCGTGCCGTTTCGCAATTTGAACGACGGAGTGTCGCCGGTGGTCATTGGCGGCAACGACTGGGCCGCGGCATGGGCGCTGTCGCGTCAGGGTCAGCCGATGTATCCGGTCGGTCGCGGAGGCACCGGACAGCGCCAGCGCGAAATCGCCTACCGCTTTGGCGTCAATCTGGTGATGTATGTGCTGACCGGAAATTACAAATCTGATCAGGTGCATGTGCCGGCTTTGCTGGAACGGCTGGGGCAGTAGCATGGTCACACAAATCGTTTTTGATCCACTGATTTCAATTGCTTTGCTGGTCCTGCTTGGGGGCGTCATGGCGCTTGGGGTCGGGTTGGGATTGTGGCGCGGTCTTAGCGGCTGGTGGCTGCGTGGTCTGGTCGCCATGGTTGTGTTGACGGCGCTCGCCAACCCGTCGCTGCAACAGGAAAACCGGCAACCGCTGTCGGACATCGTGCTGGTCGTGACCGACCGCAGCGCCAGCCAGTCCATCGATCCCCGCACCGGGCAAATTGATCAGGCCACCGCCGCGCTTGAAGCGGCGCTTGATGCGCTGCCTGATCTGGACGTGCGTACCGTCTCTGTTCAAAACGCGGCGGACGGACGCGATGAAGGCACATTGGTCATGCAGGCGTTGACCGAGCTTGCAGCCGAAGCCGAGCGCAGCCGCATTGCAGGGGCGATCGTTGTGACAGACGGTCAGATTCACGACATGGCTGCCGCGCCGGATTTTCCTGCACCCGTACACGCGTTGATCACAGGGCACGAAAACGAATGGGACCGGCGCATCGTTCTGCTGGGCGCGCCAAGCTTTGCCATTCTGGGCGAACCGGTGATGTTGACCCTGAAAATCGAGGATCAGGGCCGTGTGCCCGCAGATCTGCCGACGACCACCGATCTGAGCATTTCAATCGACGGCGGCACACCGCAGGAATTTCGCGTTCAGGTCGGTGTCGCACTCGAACTGCCGCTGACGCTGCCGCACGGCGGGGCAAACGTGTTACAGTTTGTCGTGCCGACCGCAGAGGGTGAGCTGACCGACCGCAACAATGCCGCCGTGGTGTCGATCAACGGCGTGCGCGACCGCCTGCGGGTGCTGCTGGTATCAGGAGAGCCGCACCCGGGCGAGCGAACCTGGCGGAATTTGTTAAAATCCGACAGCGCCGTGGATCTGGTGCATTTCACCATATTGCGTCCCCCAGGCAAGCAAGACGGCGTTCCCGTCAATGAAATGTCGCTTATCGCCTTTCCGACGCGTGAACTTTTTTTGGATAAAATCGACGATTTTGACCTGATCATTTTTGACCGGTACCGCCGCAGGGGCATTTTGCCGTCGATCTATCTGGAAAGCGTCAGCCGGTATGTGGAAGACGGCGGTGCGGTGCTGGTGGCCACCGGTCCGGCCTTTGCCGGTGTCGAAAGCCTGTACCGTTCGCCATTGGCGCGCGTGCTGCCCGCGCAACCCACCGCGCGGGTGTTCGAGGTCGGTTTTACCCCACGGGTTTCGGACCTTGGTGCCCGCCACCCGGTGACCGAAGGGTTAGAGAATTTTGCGCCGCGCCCCACGGCGGAGGACGGCACACCGGGATGGGGCCGTTGGTTCAGGATGCTCGATATGGACGCGCGTTCGGGCAACGTGGTGATGACAGGGCCCGACGCGCGCCCGCTGTTGATTCTTGATCGGGTCGGGCAGGGGCGGATTGCCATGCTGGCGTCGGATCAGGCGTGGCTGTGGCATCGCGGATTTGAAGGCGGCGGCCCGCAGCTGGAACTGTTGCGCCGACTGGCGCACTGGATGATGAAAGAACCCGAATTGGAAGAAGAAGACCTGAGCGCCGGCGCGCGTGGTCAAAACGTGACCGTGACGCGGCGCTCGCTTGATCCTCTGGCACGCGATGTCACCGTGACCGGCCCCGACGGCGTTACGCAGATTTTGGAGATGACCGAAACCCGTCCGGGGCGGTTCGAGGCGCAGTTCACCGGCAATGAAAACGGGCTTTACCGTCTGTCCGATGGTGTGCTGGACGGGGTCGTTGCCCTGGGCCCAACCGCACCGAAGGAATTTGAGCAAACGGTATCCACCGGCACGATTCTGGCGCCACTGGTTAACGCCACCGGTGGCGGCGTTTTTCGGCTTGAAAATGGGAACCCCAAAATCCGTCGCGTGCGTCAGGGCCGGGCGGCATTTGGGCGCAATTGGCTGGGGCTGGAAACCCGCAACGCTTATGTCACGAAAGAGATACGTTTGTACCCCATCGGTTCGCCTTTGATTTTTTTGCTGGCGGCGTCGCTGCTGTTGCTGATCGCGTGGCGTCGCGAAGGACGGTAAGCGCGGAACATGGGCCAAAAGCCCCCCCCGCGCGGGTCATGACCACGGGCGACGCCCCTTTGGTGCTGTGGTTCGCGCGGCGTGCGCGTGTAATTTTTGGACCAATGAACTGGGTGAACCGCAGATTTTGCATGGCGGCGATTGCTGGACAGTTGGCGTTGATTGACTGTAATAGTCGCTCGATCAAAGAGGACTGGATGCCGTCGTGGACATGCCTGAACCGGATAGTGGCATTTTGCAGCGCAAAGATGAAATTGTGCGCGCGTTGCAGGCTGTGCTGGCGCATTCAGATGTTATCGCGGAACCGTTGGAAACGCGCGCCTACGAATGCGACGGCCTGAGCGCGTACCGGTGCCCGCCGCTGGCTGTTGTGCTGCCGACGTCAACCGAAGAAGTTGCAGAAGTCTTAAAGCTTTGTCATCGCGAAAAAATTCCGGTGGTGCCGCGCGGTTCGGGCACGTCGCTGTCCGGAGGCGCGCTGCCGACCGCCGATAGTATTGTTTTGGGGGTTTCCAAGCTGACCCAGGTGCTGGAAGTCGATTTTGATAACCGGTTTATTCGCGTGCAATCCGGGCGCACAAACCTGAGCGTTAGCGACGCCGTCGGGGCAGAAGGTTTTTTTTACGCCCCCGATCCGTCCAGCCAGCTGGCCTGCGCCATTGCCGGGAATATCGCTATGAATTCCGGCGGCGCGCATTGCCTGAAATACGGGGTGACGACAAACAACCTGCTTGGGGTGCGCGTGGTCCTGATGGACGGTACGATTGTCGACATCGGCGGGCCGATGCTGGATGCGCCGGGGCTTGATCTGCTTGGCGTGATCTGCGGCTCTGAGGGCCAGTTGGGTGTGGTGACCGAGGCAACCCTGCGCATTTTGCCCAAACCCGAAGGCGCGCGCCCGGTGTTGATCGGGTTTGACTCAGCTGAATCTGCCGGGGCCTGCGTTGGCGACATCATCCGATCCGGCATTTTGCCGGTCGCGATCGAGTTCATGGACCGCGCCTGCATACGGGCCACCGACGCGTTTTCCGGTGCGGGGTATCCCGATGTGGAGGCCATGCTGATTATCGAGGTCGAAGGTGCGCAGGCAGAAATCGACGCGGTTATGGAGAAAATCACGATTTGCGCCGCGCGTCACGATCCCGTGGAAATCCGCCAGAGCGCCAGCGAAGGCGAAAGCGCGCGCATCTGGGCGGGGCGCAAAGCCGCATTTGGTGCCATGGGCCAGATTTCGGATTATATGTGTCTTGACGGGACAATTCCGGTAAGCCAGTTGCCGCAGGTTTTACGGCGTATCGCTGCTTTATCTGATCGCTACGGTCTGAACGTCGCCAATGTGTTTCACGCCGGCGACGGCAATATGCACCCGCTTATTCTATATGACGCCAACAAACCCGGCGATCTTCAGACCTGCGAAGAAATGGGCGAAGACATACTGAAACTTTGCGTCGAGGTAGGCGGATGCCTGACCGGTGAACACGGAGTGGGTGTGGAAAAGCGCGACATGATGGCGGCGCAATACACCGACGACGACATGCGCAGCCAGATGGCGGTAAAAGACGTGTTCGATCCGGGCTGGTTGCTGAATCCCGCGAAGGTGTTTCCGTTAACCGTTTCGGCTGGCCATCGGATTGCGACAGGTGGTTGATGGCGATTTGTCGGCCCCAAAGCGAAGCGGAACTGGCCGCATCCATCGCTGCGGCGCGCACGCCACTGGCAATTCGCGGTGGCGGGACGCGTGGGTTTGCGCCGCAAGTCTTTTGCGACGATTTGGACGTCACGGCGCTGCGCGGAATTTCGCTTTATGAGCCCGGGGCGCTGACCATCGTTGCGGACGCGGGCACGCCGCTGGTGGACGTTCAGGCCGCTTTGGCCGCCAAGGGTCAGCAACTGGCGTTTGAACCCATGGATCACCGGGGTTTGCTGGGCACAACGGGTGAACCAACGATCGGCGGTGTTGTGGCGGGAAATATTTCAGGTCCGCGACGCATTCAGGCCGGGGCTTGCCGTGATTTTTTGCTTGGGGTGCGTTTTGTCGACGGGACCGGTCGCATCATCAAAAACGGCGGTCGCGTGATGAAAAACGTCACGGGGTATGATCTGGTGAAACTGCTGGCAGGCAGTTTCGGTACGCTTGGTGTGCTGAGCGAGGTGGCGCTGAAAGTATTGGCGATCAGCGAAACCCAGGTCAGCGTCGTGGCGCGGGGTCTGAGCGATCGTCAGGGTGTGGCGATGCTGACCCGGGCGCTGGGTTCGCCCTTTGACGTCACGGGGGCCGCGCATCTGGCCTGCGTGGCGGGCAACACCACTACGATGATCCGGCTGGAAGGATTCACGGATTCGGTGGCGTACAGGGCTGACAGATTGGCGACACTGCTGGCAGATTTTGGCGATATTTCCATTGATAACGATGGTGAAAATGTAGCGGCCCAATGGGCGGCGCTGCGCGACGTGCGCGAATTTTCGAACCGGCCCGGCGATGTGTGGCGCATTTCGGTGAAACCCTCGGACGGGCCGTTGGTCGGGGACAGGATGCACAAGATAACCCGGGCGCAGATCATCTATGATTTGGGCGGCGGGCTGGTTTGGCTGCTGGTACCGGCCGGTACCGATGTGCGCCGCGCGCTGGCTGACATAGATGGCCACGCGCGACTGGAACGCGCGAGCGATCCGAAATTTGCCACGTTCGCGTCGCAAGGCCCCGTACTTGATAAAGTGTCAGGGGCGCTGCGGGAAAAATTTGACCCGCGCGGCATCTTGAACCCCGGATTGATGGGGTAGATCATGCAAACAAATTTCACACCCGAGCAGTTGCAGGATCCAAAGCTGAGCGCGGCCAACGACATCCTGCGGTCTTGTGTACATTGCGGATTTTGCACGGCGACCTGCCCGACGTATCAGGTGCTGGGGGATGAGCTCGACAGCCCGCGTGGCCGGATTTATCTGATCAAGGACATGCTGGAAAGCGGGCGCGATGCCGACGCGCAGACCGTCACGCATATCGATCGCTGCCTGTCGTGTCTGGCCTGCGTATCCACCTGCCCGTCGGGTGTGGACTATATGCATTTGGTCGACACCGCGCGCGAACATATAGAAAAGACATGGAAACGTCCGCTGTTTGACCGCATGATCCGAATGGCGTTGGCGGTGATACTGCCTTACCCTCGCCGTTTTCGTTTGGCGTTGCGCGGCGCAATGCTGGCGCGCCCTTTTGTTGCGGTGCTACCGCGGGTTTTGCGCGTAATGGTGGGATTGGCGCCGCGCCAGCTACCGCGTCCAAGTGCGCACGACCGGCCACAGGTGTTTGCGGCCAGTGGCCAGCGCATAAAACGTGTGGCCCTGATGACGGGCTGCGCGCAAAAAGCCCTGAACACCGACATAAACGACGCGACGATCCGCATTCTGACGCGCCACGGCGTCGAAGTCGTGGTGGCGAAAGGCGCCGGGTGCTGTGGGGCGCTGACCCACCATATGGGCAAGACCCGCGACAGCCACGCATTTGCACGGGCCAATATCGCGGCGTGGAATAGGGAAATCGCGGGCGACGGGCTGGACGCCATCGTCATCAATACGTCGGGCTGCGGCACAACGGTCAAAGATTACGGCCACATGTTCGCGCACAGCGATCTGGCAAAAGAGGCCGCACAGATCGCCGCGCTGACAAAGGATATTTCCGAGGTTCTGGCGGAACTGGATATTCAGGGCACAGCACCACGGGACGTGGCGGTGACCTACCACGCCGCCTGTTCGCTGCAACACGGCCAGCAGATCAAGAATACCCCCAAGGACCTGCTGCGCGCCGCAGGATTTGCCGTGGCTGAACCGGCCGATGCGCACCTGTGCTGCGGATCGGCGGGCACTTACAACCTGCTGCAAAGCGAAATCGCCGGGGAACTGAAGGCACGCAAAGTGGGCACGATCCGCGCCACCGCCCCCGACGTGATCGCCACCGGAAACATCGGTTGCATGATCCAGATCGGCATGGGCATCGACGTGCCCGTGTTGCACACGGTCGAGTTGCTTGACTGGGCGACAGGCGGGCCAAGCCCAAAGGCGTTGGGCTAGACGGGATGGTTCTGAATCGACAAAATGTCGTCTTACCTTAAAGGTTCTGTTCTGGCTGTTGCTTGGCAAGGCTCGCCAGTTTGGCCGGAAAATCATTCCTGCTGTGCAGAAAATCCACGACGATCACGCTGGCCTTATCTTCGATAAACACGATGAAATGCTGACCGGAACGGGCAAACCGCAGATCCTCTTTCAGATCGGGGTCGATGATCGTCCGACAGCTTTGTGTTGTAACATCGCCCGCCGCAATGCCGGAACACAGGCCGATCAAATCTTCTTCATAGGCCTGCGCCTGACGTGGCCCGAAGGTGTCGATCGTCCAGAGAGCAATATCGGGACGCGCGATGTCCTGTTCAGCTTTGCACAGGCCGGTTTGTTCAGCGCGCGGTGACATGCCTGCGCCCGGCTCTGGCGCGGGCGGACATCGAGCAGCTTTTGGACCGTCTGCCTGTCTCTGACAAAAGGCGTATTTCTCCGGCAACTCCGAAAACTACACGCGGTGACTGAGGGTCTGCTCATCAAAAATCCACGGGTGTTGCAACCCGTTTCCCCGACCACGCCGCCCTACCATCGTCATAACCTGCCGAACACCACAAAACCCCATTCCTGACCGCTATCCCCACAAAGTGGCCACAATCCTGCCCGATCGCGGGATCAGGGTGCTCGTCAGGGGCATCTGACTGAGGGTGAATAATGCGGTTCTTTCTGCTGCTGGTTTTGGTTTTATGGTTAACAGCTGACCGGTCCAAAGCCGAAGAATTACCACTCCTGACCGGCTTGACCACAGCCGATTCCGCCCGACCGTGGGAAGCCGTGGGGCGGGTCAATCTGATCGGCACCGGATTTTGCACCGGCACGCTCATTGCGCCAAAATTGGTACTGACAGCCGCCCACTGTATTTACGACAAACGCACCGGTGCCCGAATTGACGACGGCAATATCGAATTTTTGGCGGGCTGGCGCGACGGTCGCGCTGCCGCAACCCGCTGGGCCAGACGCGTCGTAATTCATCCGGATTACCGGTATCAGAACACCAATCGCATGGACCGTGTGGCCGCAGATATTGCCCTGATAGAGTTGGATCATCCTATCAAAAATTCCCGCATCGTGCCGTTTGGCTGGTCCAAACGCCCGCGTGTCGGCCAGAAAGTGCAGGTGGTGTCTTATGCCCGCGACCGCGCAGAATCGCCGTCGTTGCAGGAAACATGCAACGTGCTTGGGCGCGATCCCAGCGTTCTGGTTTTGTCGTGCCAGGTCAATTTTGGGGCATCGGGATCACCCATATTCGTGATCAAAGACGGCAGGCCACTGATCGCGTCGATCATTTCGGCCAAAGCCGAATGGAAAGACCGCCGCGTGTCATTGGGTGCGTCGCTTGGCCGTCCGCTGTTAAAATTGATGGATCAGCTCGCCAAAACCGACGGCGTGTTTCACCGCATCGAATCTACCAGCGCCGATAACTCGCTGCGCGATACTTTCAAAAAACCCTAAAAACCTCAAAAAACCCCGACCCCTTGAAGCGCCGAATAGGGGCACCCATATCAGTGTTGTCAAACGCCAAAATCCGGGTTTGACGCAACAACCTGATGGTCTGTCCACGATGGAAGGCCGCACCATAGTATCGCTCAGATGGAGGATGCCCCATGCGCAACTTTGATTTCACTCCCCTATACCGTTCAACCGTTGGCTTTGACCAATTCGCCGATCTGTTGGACCGCACGTTTTCAGGCGACGTAACACCCAAGTCTTATCCACCATACAACATCGAGAAAACCGCCGAAGATAAATATCGCATATCAATCGCCGTCGCCGGGTTTTCAGACTCTGAACTGGCGGTCGAAACCCGCGAGAACCAGTTGGTGATCTCGGCACGCAAGTCTGAAGAGGACAGCGGCAGCTACCTGCATCGCGGGATCGCCGCGCGGAGCTTTGAAAAGCGCTTTCAGCTGGCCGATCATGTACGTGCGACTGGCGCCGTGGTGGAAAACGGATTGCTGTACGTCGATTTGATCCGCGAGATGCCCGAGGCGCTCAGGCCGCGCCGCATCGAAATTGCCTCGGCCAATACGGTCATCGGCAAAGCGGCCAAGAAAAAGGCCGTCACAAAAGCCGCCTGACTACAACCGATGAAATGCCAAGGCCCGCAATTGTTGCGGGCCTTTGCGCTTTAGCGCGACAGGCTGTCAGCCAGCCGCATCAGCGTCACCGCCTGTGCGCGGTAGCCGAACGCGTCGTTGCCTTTGTTGGCCGCCGCCAGCGCGATCGCGTCGCTATAGCTCCAGTCGCCCAGATATTTTCCGCTCCGCAGCAATTGCCCAAACCCGGCAATCGCGGTGGCAAAGGCGCTGTCACCGCTTGGGGCCGCGTCGTCCAATTGAAAAGGAGTGGTAAGCAACCGGCTGGTATCGTCACCCGGTTCTTTGTAACGCAGTTTCACAAATCCGGCCTCGTTGGTGTCGCTTGTGGTGTCCGGCGCGCTTTGATAGCGCAGCGGATCGGATTTGATCGCCGGTGATCCGGCCGGGGTGACTTCGTAAATCGCAGTCACGCTGTGGCCTGCACCGATATCGCCCGCGTCAACCTTGTCATTGTTAAAATCCTCGCGTGCCAAAGCGCGGGTTTCATAGCCGATCAGCCGGTACTCGCCAATCAGCGCCGGATTGAATTCCACCTGGATTTTCACATCGTTGGCGATGGGGAACAGTGCGCCCGACACCTGATCGACCAGCGTTTTTTGCGCCTCGGCCAGCGTATCGATATACGCCGCGGTGCCGTTACCGTTTTGGGCCAGTGATTGCATCATCGCGTCGTTGTAATTACCGCGCCCAAAGCCCAGCACCGACAGATAAACCCCACTGTCGCGCTTGTCGGCGATGTAGGTTTTCAACGCCTCGGGATCTGAAATGCCCACGTTGAAATCACCGTCGGTCGCCAGAACAATCCGACCGATGCGTCCGTCACCGGACATTTTTTCGGCGATACCGTAGGCCTGCTGCAAGCCTTCCTGACCGGCAGTCGATCCGCCGGCCTCCAACCGGTTCAGCGACGCCAGGATGGTTTCGCGTTCACCTGCTGCGGTGGGGTCCAGCACCACGCCGGCGCTGCCCGCATAAGTCACGATCGAAATGCGGTCGTCAGCGTTCAGGCGCGATAACAACAGACGGAACGACTGTTTGAGCAGCGGCAACTTATCGGGGTCTTGCATCGAACCCGACGTGTCGATCAGGAACACCAGATCAAGTGGCGGCCGTTTATCACTGTTTGGTTTTTCGCCCTGAATGGCAATGTGAACCAGACGGGTGCCCGAATTCCACGGCGTTTGAAACACCGACACGTTGGTCGAAAACGGTACTGTATCGGACGTGGGTGGTGTGTAGTCATAGGGAAAATAATTGACCATTTCCTCGACCCGAACGGCGTCGGGATTGGGCAATGCGCCATCGTTCAACGCGCGACGCACAAACGCATAAGACGCAGTATCCACATCGATCGAGAATGTCGAAACAGGGTTTTCAATCGTGATGTTCAGCGGATTTTCGTCGTCGTTGGCAAAGCGTTCGTTGTCAATACGACGCGGATTCACAGCGTCGTCGCCGACAAAGTCGAGAGCCTCAGGAGAAGATGCAACAGGAGCATTTACCGCCTGAGAACGAATCGCGTCTGATTGAACAGCGATTTCGGCCTCGGGCGCCGGTCCGGGCTTGAACTTTTTGGCGCCCGCGTTGGCTTGTTCCTGCCGCTCCTGTCCGTCGAGTGCCAGCGGTACCGGCTCTGTCACGGTTGCGGGGCGGCCCAGATCGATATCCGGTGTCAGTTCATCAGACGGCAAAATGATCAGAACCCCAAGCCCGACAACGGCCAGACCGGATGTGGTCATCAACGCCGAACGTAAACTCATTTTTGCAAACATGTTTTTTACTCCTGCTAAGAACAGGCGCGGATTTTCCGTGCCTTCCCCAGTAGGACGTGTTTGCATGGCTGATCCTTGGCGGGCCGCGAAATTTTCTTTTGCCAGCGCGATGGCACGGGCGCGGGCATCGGGGTCCGGCGCCGGAGTGTTTGCGCGCAACGCGTCTTTCAGGCGTTTGATTTCGTCGTCAATCATGCCGTTTTCTCCTCGGATTCTGCCAGTGCGCGCAGGTTTTTTCTGACCTCGCTCATGCGCCACGAAACTGTCCCCTCTGAAATGTCCAGCGCGCGGGCGGCTTGGGCGTGGGTCATATCCTCACCCAAAGTCAGCGCCACAGTGGCCCGCAGGTCCGGCGGCAACGTGGTCATAGCCCGTGCAAGCCAATCCAGTTCGGCCCGGCGCGAGTCGTTGTCGGCGCGCTGCATCAACTCCAGATCGCCCCAGCTCTGCGCAGCTTTTGTGCGCACCAGGCGCTTGCGCAGCCGGTCCACGGCGGCGTTGGACACCACACGGTACAGCCACGTGGTAAACCGTGCCTCACCGCGAAATGCCCCAAGCTTGCCGGGCAGAGCGGCACAAACGTCTTGCGCCAGATCTTCGGCGTCGGCGCGCCGCCCGAGTACTCGAAAGGCGTTGCGGAAAATCAGATCGTAATGGCGCTCGATCAATTGTCCGAACGCCTCTGCATCGCCACTATTGGCCAAAGATACCAGTTGTGAATCGCTGATTTCCATTCGCATAGTGTGGGTGAGACGAACGGGCGGGGTCAATCCTTGGAAAATTTTGTAAATATTACGGGCGGACAAGCATGAACGAAATCGACTGGGACGATGCCTACGCCAACGGCGCGCATATTGAGGATGCGCAATCCTATCCGCCAAAGTGGGCTGGCCTGGCCGCTGAATTTCGCACGAACCACAGTGCGCAAAGCCGGCTTGACGTAGCTTACGGGACAAACCCGCGCGAAGTATTGGACCTGTTCACACCAACCGTCGCGTCAAAAGGTTTGGTCGTATTTGTGCATGGTGGTTATTGGAAGGCTTTCGACAAATCGTCTTGGTCGCATTTGGCCCACGGTGCATTGCGACGCGGTTTTTCGGTTGTGCTTCCTTCGTACCCTTTGTGCCCCGATGCACGGGTGGCCGGGATTACAAAATCCATCGCACACGCCATAGAAAAGGCGGCGCATCTTGTCAGTGGTCCTGTACATCTTAGCGGCCATTCAGCAGGCGGGCATTTGGTGACGCGGATGCTATGCGGTGACGTAGGAATGGCTAAAGATGTGCGCCAACGGCTGGCGCGGGTTGTGTCCGTTTCCGGTGTGCATGATTTGCGTCCTCTGCTCAACACCGCGATGAAAAAAGAGCTTTGCCTTAGTGCCGAAGAAGCCGGTTCTGAAAGTCCGCTTTTGCAACAACCTGTATGCGAAATTCCCGTAACGGCCTGGGTCGGAGCCATGGAACGGCCCGTCTTTATTGATCAATCCCGTTGGCTCTCCGAAAATTGGCCGCTGGCTGATCTGGCAATCGCGCCGCAGAAACATCATTTTGACGTCATCGACGACCTTGCGCTGCCCGAAAGCGCACTTATCCAGGCCTTGCTGGGTTAGCTCGGGTCACGCACCGCCATCAAATCGTCGTCGTCCAGATAACCGCCGGTCTGCACTTCGATCAGATGCAGGTCGATACGGCCGTGGTTTTCCAGCGCATGTGCGGTGCAGGCAGGAATATGCACCGACTGATTTTCGCGCAATTCCTGCTGCGCACCGCCAATAGTGATGCGCCCGCAGCCGCTGACCGCGATCCAGTGTTCGGCGCGGTGATAGTGTCCCTGCTGGGTGATAGAACATCCGGGGCGCACGATCAGGTGTCGGACTTTGAACCGGTTTTTTCGCGTCAGCGCCTGCTCGCGTCCCCAGCGGTGACCACGCCACGGGCCCGCACCGCCAACGTGGTCGAAATTGGCATCGGGTTGGTAGATATTCATGGGCGATCTCCCGCTGTAGACTCTTAACAAGGGCCTAAGATCGGTGGTCTAGGTTAACGGGCTATTAACGACAGAGCGTTTTGCTACCGGTCTGTCCAGCACGGCAGCCTGTCATTGTCCGCAGGACGGGCATGATAAACACCCCGTGCAATGGCCCGCGACAGACAAACTGCAGCGGCATGACCAATTTGCAAAGTGTCGCTAAGCGGATCAGTCAGTTTTTTCGCACCGGTGGCGGCCGCAAAGACCAGATCGCCGTCAATCGGCGTGTGGCTAGGCACAATCGCACGGGCCATGCCGTCGTGCGCGGCCACGGCCATTCGCGTTGCCTGCGCCTGATCGATGGCGGCATCGGTGGCAACAATGGCAATGGTCGTATTGCCGCCCGTCGGCAGGGTGGGGAATTGGCCTGATTCATCAGTAGGATCAAACGCATCGCCCTGACCCAGCCCGCCAAATTCGCCGTCCATTTCAAACGGAGCAGCCCAGAAATGTTTGGAATGCGGGCGCACAACGGCACCTACCGCGTTGACGGCGACCAGTGCGCCAACAGTGATTCCGCTGTCCAGAATAACAGAGGCCGAGCCAAGCCCGCCTTTCAAATCCAGCGTCGTGGCGCCGGTTCCGGCACCGAATGTACCCAAATGAAATTCTGGTGCCGCAACCGACAACGCTGTGGTCGCAAGCGAACGATAGGGGTTGTCCACCCAGTCCTTGTCGCCGCCATTCAAAAGATCAAACAGGATCGCGGCGGGTACAATCGGAACACGGGCACCGCCAACAGCAAAGCCCCGGCCCATGGCGCGCAAGCCGTCCATCACGCCTGACGCCGCTTCCAGACCAAATGCAGACCCGCCCGACAGGACAAGCGCATCGACCTCTTGCACCAATCTGTCGGGTGCCAGCAATTCGGTGTCGCGCGTTCCGGGTGCACCGCCCATGACATGCACCGCCGCCGTAAAAGGCACGTCACCCAAAAGAACGCTCACGCCAGATTTCAAAGTGGCGTCCTGTGCATTGCCGACGCGCAAGCCGGTTACATCGGTGATCAGGTTGCGCGGACCCGGTTTCATATGCAGCGCCCGCCGTCAATTTCCATGGCCACGCCGGTGATCATGCCGGCTTCGTCCGAACACAAAAAACAGGCGGCGTTACCCATGTCTTCGGGCGTTGAAAAGCGGCCCAACGGAATGGTGGCTATGAATTTGGCCCGCATCTGAGGCGTGTCTTCGCCCATGAATGATTTCAACAAGGGTGTTTCGCCCGCCACCGGATTTAGCGCGTTGACCCGCACACCGTATGGCGCCAGTTCGACAGCCATGGTTTTGGTGGCGGTGATCATCCAGCCTTTGGACGCGTTGTACCAGTTCAGATTGGGGCGCGGTGACACACCGGCGGTAGAAGCCACGTTGAGGATCGCGCCGGATTTATTGGCTTTCATATGCGGCACCAAATGGCGGGCGGTCAGGTAGACAGATTTTGCGTTGACCCTCAGTACCCGGTCGAATTCATCCTCGGCCACGTCCTCAAGTGGTGTGGGCAAATGGGTGATACCGGCGTTGTTGATCAGGATATCAAGACGCCCGAACGCTTTGATCGCTCCGTCCGCCATAGCTTTGACGCTGTCGTTGTCGCCCACATCGACCACGCAGGCCTTTGCGTCAAGTTCGTCAGCCACGGCATTCGCCGCATCGCCATTGATGTCGGCCACCAGAACGTGCGCGCCTTCGCTGGCGAATTTACGGGCGATTCCCGCACCAAATCCGGAACCGCCGCCGGTAACGATGGCCGTTTTACCCTTTAGTCGCATGACAGAACCCCTTGGCGTTATTTTGTCTCTAAGACATTGGAATTTGCAGCCAGTGTAAAGCCGGAACTGAAATTGTGTTTACCGGCGATTGGCCAACTCGCGATACAGCGCCTCGGGGGAGACGCCGATTTCCTGCGCCACATGGTGCCAATTGCCTTTTTGCGGCAGCGCATCGTCGTTCCATGCCAGCCATGCATCGAGCTTGTCGGAAACTTTTCGCAACAGGCCCATTTCTGCGCGCAGACGCGCGGTGCGCACTTCGCGGCCCAGATGCATGACCAGTGCCATAGCGGCGGTTTTGTCACCAGCGATAAGGTCCAGAACCTTTTTGCGCTGAAATGCTGCGACAGTGGACTCTTTGATCGCAACCGCTGAACAGTGGTAGCGGGGGGTGGTCAGAGACGCCTCGGCCAGAATTGTCCCCGCACCTGCACGTTGCAAGACGAATGCGGATCCGTCTTGCTGACGGCGCAGCAAATGCACCTCGCCGCTGTCAACGCAGTAGAGGTTGTCAACGGGATCGCCCTGCTCGAATATCAGCCTGCCCCGCGCAAAACGACGCGATACCGCGGGAATTCTCGACAAAAAGTTATGAAAATCATCTGACATGATCTCTATCATGTCATGAACCGCCATAATGGCGCAAGACGCGCTAGTAAACGACTTAAAAAAGGAATCACCAATGAAACGCAGCACAATATTAATCGCGTCCCTGCTGGCCGGTGGCTTGGGCGTCGCAGGCCTTGCCTTCGCACAGGATCACACCGCCACGATGGATCACAATACAATGGATCACAGCGCCATGGACCACAACGCGACGGATCAGGGGATGATGGCCGCGCCGGTCATTGAGCCCGGTCAGGGCGCGTTTGCGGCGATTGCCGAAATCGTTGCCAAGCTTGAATCGGATTCGACTACAGATTGGACAAAAGTCAATATCGCCGGTCTGCGTGCGCATTTGCGTGACATGGACGTCGTCACAGTGGATTCGCGCGTTGCCGTCAATAATATCGACGGTGGGGTTGAGTTCACCGTGACCGGTGCGCCGGACGTGGCCCCGTCCATCCAACGCATGACTGTGGCGCACGCTGCCGTCATGGGTGGCACCAACGGCTGGCAGTTTACCGCTAAGGAAATTGATGGCGGTGCCGTAGTCACCGTAAAAGTGCCGCCGCTTGATCTGGACAAGGTGCGTGCTCTGGGGTTTTACGGGGTGCTGGCACTGGGGTCGCACCATCAGGCGCACCACTGGATGATGGCGTCAGGGCAAGATCCGCACGGTTGAACCTGCGTTTCGCCCCGAAAACGCCATTTGCGATCGGTCTGTCATGCAACTTTGCCGACGACGCCAAAGCGGCGCGTTGGCAGGACGGGTGTTTGGGCAAGAATGAAGGTGGGTCGTCAGCCGTGGTATGCGGCGACGGTTTTCAGACTGGAAAAACCGTAAAGCGCTTCGAAACCTTTTTCACGCCCAAATCCCGATTTGCCGATGCCGCCAAACGGCAGCTCGACACCGCCGCCCGCGCCGTAATTATTTATGAACACCTGCCCCGAATGGATCGCTTTGGCCATGCGCATTTGCCGCGCGCCGTCGCGGGTCCAGACCGAGGCGACAAGGCCGAAATCGGTGCCATTGGCAATCGCGATGGCCTCGTCTTCGTCTTCAAACGGTATCACCACCTGAACGGGGCCAAATATTTCGTCGCGTGCCAGTATGTGGTCCGGCGAAACATCCGCCAGCAGCGTGGGCCGCACGTAATGCCCCTGTGACGGCGCGCCGGAAACAATGTGTCCCTGCGCTGCCACTTCCAGATCGGTGCCCTTGTGCAGAAAACCGGTAACCGTGGATTTTTGCGTGCCGGAAATCAACGGCCCTACGTCCAGATCGTCCACAGCGGGACCAACCTTCAGTTCACCGTACCGCGCAGACATTCTGGTCAAGAGCGCGTCATAAATCCCGCGCTGCACCAGAACACGCGACGACGCTGAGCAGGTTTGACCGGCGTTTTGAATACCCGCGTTGACCAGAAACGGTAGCGCTGCATCCAGGTCGGCGTCGTCAAACACCACCTGAGGCGATTTACCGCCCAGTTCCAAAGTCACCGGTATCACGTTTTGCGCCGCTGCCGTCTGGACCAGCGTGCCCACGGCGACCGAGCCGGTAAACGAAATATGCTGAACGGCGGGGTGCGCGGACAATGCTGCACCGGCCTCTTCTCCCAAACCGGGCACCACGTTGAGCGCGCCGTCGGGCATGCCGGCCTCGCGGGCAATGTCGGCGAAGGCCAGTGCAGTCAGGCAGGCCTCTTCGGCGGGTTTAAGCACACAGGCGTTGCCCATGGTCAGCGCCGCGCCAACGCTGCGACCAATGATTTGCATCGGATAGTTCCACGGCACGATATGGCCGGTGACGCCGTGCGGTTCGCGCAGGGTGTAGACCGTGTAACCGTCAAGATAAGGGATGGTTTCACCGTGGATTTTGTCGGCGGCACCCCCGTAAAATTCCAAGTACCGCGCGAGCGCCAGCGCGTCGGCACGCGCCTGCGCAAGTGGCTTGCCGACATCGGCGGCCTCGAGCTGTGCCAGCGCATCGACCCGCGCAAGCACGAGACGGCCCATGGACGACAACATGCGCCCCCGCTCGGCGGCGGTAAATTTGCCCCATTTACCGGCGCGCGCGGCGGTGGCTGCGGTCACAGCCGCGTCGATGTCGGCGACCCTGCCACGGGCAATCCGCCCGATTTCAAGCCCCGTTGAGGGGTTTTCTATTGGCAGATATTCGCCGCCCATCGGTGCCTGCCAGCGTCCGTCTATAAAGCATTTTGTGGCGTCAAACCAAAGCGCAGAAAGGGTCATATCGGGCTCTTTTTTTCAGTTGTCAGGGAGTTGAGGCGTGGCCGCAATCAGTTGTTTTGTATAGGCGTGCGCGGGGTTGTCAAACACAGTTTGCGTCGGCCCGCTTTCGACAATTTCGCCAGATTTCATCACCAAAACGCGGTCGGTAATCGCGCGAACCACCGAAAGATCGTGACTGATGAACAGATAGGAAAGGGCGAACTTTTCCGACAATTCCGCCAACAGGTCAAGGATTTGCGCGCGGATTGACACATCGAGCGCCGACACCGCTTCGTCGAGGATGATCAGGCTGGGTTTAATGATCAGAGCGCGGGCGATGGCGATGCGCTGACGCTGGCCGCCGGAAAATTCATGGATATACTTATCGGTGTCATCGGGCTTCAGGCCGACGCTGATCAGAGCCTGTGCAACGGCGGCGGTTTTTGCGGTACCATTGGGGGGATTTGCCATCGCAAAAAAAGGCTCTGCCACCAGCCGCGCCACTTTGTGACGTGGATTGAAAGAGCCAAACGGGTCCTGAAACACCACCTGCATTTTGCGCCGTTGGTCGCGGTCCATCCGGCGGCCCGCCTGCACGGTTTGGCCGTCTATCTTGATTTCGCCGCTTTGCAACGCATCCAGACCCAGAATGGCGCGTGTCAAAGTGGATTTTCCACAACCGCTTTCGCCCACCAGCCCCAGACTTTCGCCATTTTTCAGCGTGAACGACACCTTATTAACGGCCGCGAGTACCGGTGGTTTGCCAAACAGCGAGGTGCGCGGCAGTGCATAGGTGCGCAAGGCCGACCTGACCTCGAGCAAAGGCGTCTGCGTTACCTGTGTTGCGCGATCCGGCACGTGGCTGGAAGCGGCCAGCAATTGTTTGGTGTAGGGGTGCTTCATGCGACTGAAAATATCGGTGGTTTTACCGGCCTCAACGATTTCACCGGATTTCATGATCGCGACGTGATCGGCCAGACCGGCGACCACCGCCAGATCGTGGGTGATCAGCATACAGGCCATGCCGTCGTCTTTGACCAGCGAGCGCAGCAGCGCCAGAATTTGGGCTTGAGTGGTCACATCAAGCGCGGTGGTTGGCTCGTCCGCGATCAGCAGTTTCGGGCGCAGCGCGATCGCCAGTGCGATGACAACGCGCTGGCGCTGACCACCCGACAGTTCGTGCGGGTAAAGGTCAGGCGGAAAGCGGTCCGCAGGCAGGCCAACACGGTTCAGGCGTTCGCGGGCGATTTTCACGGCCTCTGCGCGCGACGTCCGCCTGTGCACGATTAATGTCTCGGCCACTTGATCGCCGATGGTTTTGACCGGGTTCAGTGCCGTCATCGGTTCCTGAAAAATCATGCCGATGTCCTGACCGCGCAGCGCGCACATCGCCTTTTCGGGCAGGGCCAAAAGATCCTCTGCGCCAAAGTGAGCTGCGCCTGAAATCTGCGCACCCTGCGGCGCCAACTGCATCAGTGATAGCGCGGTCATCGACTTACCCGATCCGCTTTCGCCAACGACGCCGAAAAACTGGCCCTCATACATTTTGAACGACAAGTCCCGTAATATCGGTGTGCCCCCGATAGACAGGTTCAGATTTTCGACACTCAACAGGGTCATTGGCGTGACCGGCGCAGACGGGGATCAAGAACGTCCCGTAGCCCGTCACCCATCAGGTTCAGACCCAAAACTGTGAATACAATAGCGAGTCCCGGGAACAACGCCAGATGTGGCGCGAACGATATCATCGTCTGGCTGTCGGCCAGCATGCGGCCCCAGCTGGGTGTTGGTGGTTGCGCACCAAGTCCGATGTAGGACAGCGCCGCCTCGGCCAGTATTCCCAGACTGAACTGGATAGTTCCCTGCACGATTAACAGGTTGGCGATATTCGGCAGGATATGTTCCACCGAAATCCGCCACGCCCCCTTGCCCGCGACCTGGGCCGACAACACATAATCCAACGTCCAGATCGACAGCGCCGCTCCGCGCGAAATTCGTGCAAACACCGGAATGTTGAAAATGCCGATGGCGATGATGGCGTTCAGCGCGCTTGGGCCGAAAACGGCGGTAATCAGGATGGCGATGACCAGACTGGGAAAGGCAAACACCAGATCGTTGCCACGCATGATCAGCTCGTCCAAAATCGAACCACGACGGGCTGCGGCGGTCAGCCCCAGCGGTACGCCGACGACAATGCCTATCCCCACCGCCACCACGGCCACCGCGATGGATGTGCGCGCGCCAATCATGACCATCGAGAATATATCGCGGCCAAAATGGTCGGTGCCGAACCAATACTGGCCGCCGGGCGGTTGGAATTTCGCCGAAATGTTCAGGGTTTCGATGTCGTAGGGCACCCACAGAAATGAAACGAGCGCCCCAAGCAGGAACAGCGTAAACAACACAGAGCCGATGATCAGGGTTTTTGGCAGTCTCATGCGCGCCGCCTTAGCCGTGGGTCAACCAGCGCATAGGCCAGATCGACGATGAACGTCACGATAATCACGGCGAACACCAGAAGCATCACGACGCTTTCCACCACCACCAGATCGCGCTGCGTGATACCTTGAAAAATCAGACGCCCCAGACCCGGTAGGAAAAAGACGTTTTCGATAATGATCGCGCCCGCCAGCAGAAACGAAAACTGCATGCCAATGATGGTCAGAACCGGGATCATGGCGTTGCGCAGGGCGTGTTTCCAGACCACCTGACGGCGCGACAGACCTTTGGCGCGGGCGGTGCGGATGTAGTCTTGATCAAGCGTGTCCAGGATGCTGGAACGCATTATCCGCGCCAGTATCGACGCCTGCGGCAGCGCCAGCGCAATTGCCGGCAACGTCAGCGATTTCAGCGCGATCAACACGCCTTCGTCCCATCCCGGAAAGCCTCCGGCGGAAAACCAGCGCAAGTTGATGGCAAAGACCAGAACCAACAACATGGCAAACCAGAAATTGGGGACGGCGACACCCAGTTGAGTGCCCGCCATGACGCCAATGTCGGCAGCTTTTCCCCGCCGTGCGGCAGCGATCATTCCCACAGGGAATGCGATGAAAGTGGACAGGGTCAGGGCATAAAGAGTCAGCGGCAGCGATACCCAGACACGCGCGAGCACCAATTCGCTAACCGGGACACGGTAGGTATACGACGTGCCGAAATCGCCCTGCAGCATCCCGGCAATCCAGCCGAAATATCGCACCCAAATGCTGCCGTTCAGGCCCAGTTCCTCGCGCAGAGCGTTGACGGTGTCTTCTTGCGCATTGAGACCCAACATGAACGCGGCAGGGTCGCCGGGAATAATTTCAATAACGGAAAAAATAACCATACTGGCGACGATCAACGACAGAGTAAGCGAGATCAGACGCATTGTAACATAGTGCAGCATAGACGAATGCTAGGCGGGGATCGGGGCAATGGGAAGGGGGGTTGTGCAGTTTAGCAAAGCCCGCATGACCGTGCTGTGGGTCTTGTGGTCAGCCGATGGTGCCTTCGCTCATGCTGCCGCCGCTTTGGGTGAAATGGCTGCCTTGGCGCGAATAGGTCGCTGGAAGGCGCAGGAATTTCGAATAGGTTCTGATGGCCCACGACACCGGTCCGCGAAAATAATAATCTACGGGGACTGCGATCTGGTCGATGTCTTTTTTGTACTTATGGGCTGTGCCTTTGGCGAGGTGAAATTGTAGTTCGGCAGTATTTTCAAAAGTCTCATGCACGATGACCGCGGCTTCACCGTGCACGCGGTAAGTTTCAAAACGCAGCAGGCCTTTTTCCATACCATAGGCATCGGTGCCGACCTGTTGCCACCAGTGGATAAGCGCGTTGATCTTGGACGCTTCGTCCGGTTTGCACGCCCACTTTGCGGTCACCTGTATGGCGGATTTTGGGTCGGGGCGGCGGTAATCGTCTTTGACGAAGCCAAATAGATGATCGCCAAAAACCGCGGGAACGCCTTTGGCGGCAAGCGTCTTTGTGACGGCAGCTGGAATAGCGGTACCGCGTACCATATGCAGTTTGGGTGTGGCGACATTGGTCAGCGCCGCCATATGTTGCGTCGCCGTGGTCGAGAAATACTGCGTCAACGCTTTGGGTGATTTGAAAACATGGTTGATCAGAACCGCGTCTTCACCCACCGCGAGGTTGATTTCAGTGCTCAAGACACCCGGGTCGGACTTCGCACCTTTGTGGATGTCTTCCCATTCCTGCACCATGTTCTGCGCATCGGTCGATTTTCGGAACAATCCCCGGGGATGGCGGGGCACCCATTTGCCGGTGATGGTAATCTCATCGCCGATTTTTGTGGGCGTGCGCATATGGGACGGCAAGTCTGCACCCGTGTCCGCGTTTATTTGATCCCTCATGGTGTGTGCCTCTGTCGGTGTTTTGGTATTAATGGAACGAATGGTCCATAAATGTCAAGATTTATCGACCGACCGTTCCAATTATCGGAAATTTCCCCTATATATCCTCCATGACCATCACCGAAACAAATCATACCACCCCCCGCGGTCGCCCGCGCGCCTATGACGAGGACACGATGCTGAATGCGTTGACACAGCTGTTCTGGGATAAAGGTTACGAGGCCACGTCGATGTCCGACGTCGTGCGCGTCAGTGGCGTCAATAAATCCAGTCTGTACAATGCTTATGGCTCGAAACGCGATCTATTTCGTCTGGTACTCAGCCGATACGTGGCGCAGCGGATGGAAGCTCTGGGCCACTTGGCGTCGCAGGGAGGCGGTGACGGGGTCCAGCCTATGCATGGGTTTTTGGCCGCGATCGGAGAATTTGGCCGCAACGGCTGTTTGGCGGTCAATACTTCGACCGAACTGGGTGTCGCCGACGCTGAGGTGGTGAAACTGGCGCAGGACTACCGCGACCGCACCCGCGCTGCTGTGCATAATATCGTCAGCGCAGTGACACTAAGCGCCGGGCTTTCGGGCGACCTCGTCGAGTCCCGTTCTGACATGCTGCTGGCGTTTTTGCTGGGATTTTCTGTTGCTGTGCGCGGCGGGGCAAGCGACAGTGAGATGGACCGGTATATTCAGGCGGCGCACAGGACAGTTGAGTCGTGGCTGGATAAGCCGACTTCAGATTAAAGGTGGCGATCCTTTGGCGCAAAATCCATGTCAAATCACAGCGCGGTTTCTGGATAGCTACAAAACGGCACTTGAAATCAGGCTTGCAGGTAAAAAAGGCACATCCGAGGTGCTGACGCGTCTCAATGCGCAGAACTGCAGCCAATCGTTGACCCCAAATGCGAACTTTCAAAACGTATCGACCTGCCGCTATCTGGCCACTACTTTGCGCACCACTTACGAATCGAACCAACCACTGGCCGACTCTATCGCAGCGCTGGCACCATATCTGAAGTGGGAACGTATGGGTCCGCACATACCCCGCCCGCCGGGGCCGTTTATGGACGATTATGCCTTTACGAAAATAGTCGGCCCGAACGGTGTTTTCCCCGGCGATGATTTCATGATGGGATTTTTTATGATGGGGCCGGACCAATACTATCACGGCCATTATCACGCCGCGCCCGAGCATTATTGGTTATTGTCGGGACCAAGCGAATGGCAGTTTTCGCCTGACGGACCGTGGGAAGAACAACCCGCAGGGACCGCCCTTTGGAACAGGTCGTTTCAGTTCCACGCCACGCGTACGGGCGCCGCGCCACTTTTGGCCATCTGGGCGTGGACCCGCGATATTTCCGGGATTTACCAGATCGCGGGCGCAGGTGGCGCGTCAACGCTTGATAAAAGCGCGCAATCCGGGTGAGCTACGACGCGATCATTGTGGGCGGCGGCATAGTCGGGGCCACCTGTGCGCGTTATTTATCTTGCGCCGGACTGCATGTGGCTTTGATAGACCGCGGTCAGTTGGGCGGAGGCACAACCGGCCGAAGCTTTGGGTGGATCAACGGGGCGTCCAAAACATCAAACGAGGACTATCACCGCCTGAACGCCTATGGTGTGGACCTGTACGGCGATCTGGCGGTCGAACTTGGCGCTGACGCCATGGCCATGAATACGGCGGGCGGTCTGGCAGTTGTTTCCGGCCCCGGTAGCGCAGAATTCAATGGCCAGCGACGGCAGGCAGAGATATTACAGAACTTTGGTTACGATTGCCGCTGGGTCGGCCACGACGAGCTAAGCGAACTGGAGCCGTGTATAGATTTTGCACCCGACGCCGAGGCGATGCTGACACCCGCCGACAAAGTTTTGGACGCGCCGGAGTTTACGCGGCTCATGGCGGCGCAGACATCGGGCGATGTGTTTGAGAATTGCACGGTGCAGGCGCTCTTGAGTGACGTTCAGGGCGCGGTTAGCGGTGTTGCGACCGATCAGGGCACATTGAACGCACCACGTGTGATTCTGGCCTGCGGTCCGGATACCGCCCAGGTACTAAGCGATTTGACGGGGTACGACGGGTTTGCCGCACGGTTTCCCGTGGGCAAAGTACCGGGGCTAATTCTGACGACACCAAAAGTGCCCAATGGTTTGGTGCGGCACGTGGTGTATACATCAACGCGCGACGAAGTGCATTTTCTGCCGGATATCGCGGGCGGTCTGCGGATCGGGTCCGACGATATCGACGGGCTGTTGACGTTGGATCAAACGCCCGCACGGATGCGCGAACTCGCCACCACACTGCTTGACAAAGCCCGCACCTATTTGCCCGGTCTGACTTTTGACGCGGACGCCTGTGATTTTGGCATTGGCGTGCGCGCTTATCCCGAAGACGGTATCACAATAGCGGGGGCCATGCCGGGGGCGGCTGGGTTATATGTGGTCGCCACCCACAGCGGCGTGACGCTGGCACCGGCGCTGGGGAAACTGATGACAAAGCTGGTGGTGTCAGGAGCGATGCCCAGGATGTTGCGGCCCTTTGGATTGGGCCGTCTGCCGGGATTTGGGTGAAGGCTTGGCCTGTATGGTGTCTTCGCCACCCGTAACGACGCGCGATGATTTTTTTGCATGGACCCACGCCCCGAGGCAAAAATTGCGCCAAAATTCGCTGAAAGGGTAGGGAATTCCGTACCCGGAGTGGGGTTTCCCGTACTTGAGAGAAATCACTTTCGCAGCTTTTATAGTGTCAGAAATTAGCAAAAAGGAGCGAGACAATGACTTTCGTAAATGCAACCCAGGCCACCATCCCATCATACCAGCGTTCGACCGGCACGAAGTTTAACGCCCTTAATTGGATGAGAAAGCTTCAAACCCGCAAATCGTTGCGCGGGTTGACCCTGCAGCAGCTAAACGACATCGGGATCAGCGAAAAAGCCGCCAACGCCGAGGCCGCCAAAGCATTCTGGCAGTAAGCCAACCGATCTTTTGAAATGATTACACCCCCGGCATGACCGGGGGTATTTTCTTTGTCTGCCCGTCAGTCAACCCAGCTCACGCCGGTCAGGTCATTGGCCTGAGTAGGGGAATTTTCCCACATACCGCGAATCTTGGCGTTCACCACGGATGTGCGCGCCAGCTGGAACAGATAGCCGTTGACGTAATCTTCAGAGATCATGGTTTGCGCGGCTTTCAGGATGGCCGAGCGTTCCGCCGGATCGGTGGCGGCATTCAGATCGTCCATCAGCGCCTGAAACGCCGGGCTGTCGTACTGAAAGTAATAATCGGGCCGCGCGTAGATGTTGATGTCCATCGGCTCTGTGTGGCTGACGATTGTCAGGCCGTAATCCT
>CAZPQL010000030.1:0-34466 GCA_964588725.1 uncultured Rhodobacterales bacterium | reverse complement strand
TCCCGATGTGGACACCTTACTGGAAAATGCCGCCGGAACCACCGACAGTGCGATCGAGGCAGAGCTCAGCGAAAACGGCGTGACACTGCGCCAGACTGAACCGACGCAAGACCGCGACGATGCGGCTGCGGCAAAAACCGTTTTCAAAACCCGTCGCCACGCGCCGCTGGATCTAAGCGATTTCAAGGTCGATGATGCCGCCCCGTCGGGTGAGGACTCTGAAACGGCAGAGGAAACCGGAGCGGACTCCGACGCAGAAACGGACAACACGGTCGCCGCCACGTTGGCTGAAATCCGGCAAAATGTCGAACGCGCGGAAATTCAGGACGAACCGGACACGGCAGACGAAGAAGCAGATGCCATCGACGATGACGCGCCCGCTGCCGCCGACATTCCTGACGCCGCCGCCGCTATTGCTGAAATTCAGGAATCGATCACTGCGGCCGTCAACGGGCAGATGTCAGAGTCCGAGCTTACCGAGGAAGAAACATCGGGCGACGTGTCAGACGACACACCCTTTGGTGGCGCAAGCGCCGATGACGCGGAAATCATCAGCGACGCCGTGGCCGCTTCCCTGGTCACCGACGCCGCAATAGACGATGACGAACAGGCGGATACGCTGCCAATCTCTGCAGATGTTGAAGTGGCGCAAGTTGCGCAGGCCGAGGACGTGGCGTTCGAAGATACCGAAAGCGAAGCGCCTGAAACGCCCCTGGTGCAAGACGCGGCTGTTTCAGAAACGGCGCTTGAATCGTCGCTCTCGGACGAAGACGAGGCCGATCTCATGCGGCAGCTCGAAGCATCGCAGCGCGAAGAAGACTCCTTTGAATCAGAAGCTGACGTTGATCCGGACCCGGCGGTGGACGCCGACGCGGCAGAAAAACAACAGCGCGAAGAACGTGTTTCAGCTTTGCTTGGGGCCACCGACGGGCTGCAAAAAGAAGAAGAAGCCATCGAACGCCTTTTGCTGACCACAAAATCGCAAATGAACCGCCCCGAGCACGTGCGTCGCATCAACGCACTGGACACACTGAAAGCGGCTGTCATTGCGACCACGACAGAAAAAGAGTCCGCGACCGGCGATCTTTCGCAGTTTTCCGAAGCTGAAGAAAGTGACGACGCAACCGAGCTGGCGGCGTACAGGGGCGATCTCAAAAATGTTCAGGCAGAGGGCCGCGAGACACAGTTGCGCAAAACGGCGCCGCGTCCGGCCGCAACGCCGCGTCCCGTCGCACCTCAACCGCTTATTTTGGTGTCCGCACAACGTATCGACCCGCCGGAAGCAAGCGACACGCCGGATGGGCGTCGCCCAGCCGCCAATGTCGTCGGGATCGACGGCAATCTGGCGCTCCAGCTGGCGCCGGATTCAGCCGTTACCACAGGATTTGCCACCGGCGGCGAAGGTGAAGGCGTTCCAGCCGAAATTTACGAATCCAGCACCAGCTTTGCCGATTTCGCCAACCGGATTGGGGCCGCCGGACTGCAAGACCTGCTCGAAGCCGCTGCGGCCTATACGTCGGTCGTGGAAGAACGCCCGAGATTTTCACGCGCGCAGGTGATGTCCAAACTGGCCAAGGTCGCAACCGAAGAAGACGAGTTTTCCAAAGAGGCGGGACTGCGGGCGTTTGGACGCCTGTTGCGCGAAGGCAAAATTCTGCGGGTGCAGGACGGGCAGTTCGCGATTTCCAAATCCTCGCAATTTTCGTCAGGACGCCGTTTCGGCACCTGATCCTAATCGTCTTCGCGCCCCACACCGCTGAATATCCGCTTGAGCGGAAAAATCCACACCACCCCGGCAACGATATAGATCAAAAGCTCCAGCCAAAATGATTGCCGCGCCGCAATGTCGATCAGCGACACGACCACAACGATATAAGCGGGCAATCCAACCAGCAGAATGAAAATCGACAACCGTCGCTTGGTTTTGTGGGAAAGTGCCAATCAATCGGCAAACGGATCGGTGACAAGAATTGTGTCGTCTCGCTCGGGCGACGTTGACAGCATCGCCACCGGACAACCGATCAGCTCTTCTACGCGGCGGACGTATTTGATCGCCTCGGCGGGCAATTCGGCCCAGGACCGTGCCCCTTCGGTCGATTGGCTCCACCCAGGCATCTCCTCGTAGACCGGTGTGCAGCGCGCCTGCTGATCCGCGGCGGTGGGGAGATAGTCCAGCTGCTGCCCGTCCAATTCGTAGGCCACGCAGATTTTCAGCGTGTCGAACCCGTCCAGAACGTCGAGTTTGGTCAGGGCGATCCCGCTAACCCCGGAAGTGGCGCAGGTCTGTCGCACCAGAACCGCATCGAACCAGCCGCAGCGACGCTGTCGCCCTGTTACAGTTCCAAACTCGTGCCCGCGCTCGCCCAGCCTTTGCCCGTCGTCGTCAAATAGTTCCGCTGTAAAAGGCCCCTCGCCGACGCGCGTTGTGTAAGCCTTGACAATGCCCAGTACAAAATCGACGGCGCCCGGGCCGATCCCGGTGCCCGTGGCTGCCTGACCGGCAATCACGTTGGACGAGGTCACAAACGGATAAGTGCCAAAATCGATATCCAAAAGCGCCCCTTGCGCGCCTTCAAACAGGATGCGCTCGCCGGATTTTCGTTTGTCGTTCAGAACTTTCCACACCGGAGCGGCAAAAGGCAGGATATGGGGGGCAACATCGTGCAGACCCGCCATCAGCGCCGCGCGGTCAACAGAAGGCAAACCCAGCCCGCGGCGCAGCGCGTCGTGGTGCAGGAGCAGACGGTCCACGCGCGTTTCAAGCGTCGCCGCATCAGCAAGATCAGCCACGCGTATAGCGCGCCGCCCGACTTTATCCTCATAGGCCGGGCCGATACCACGCCCGGTTGTTCCGATTTTGGCCACGGCAATCTGATTTTCGCGCGCGCGGTCCAATTCGCCGTGAACCGGAAGGATCAGTGGTGCGTTTTCAGCGATCAACAGGTTTTCAGGTGTAATATCAACACCTTGACCGCGCAATTTGGCGATCTCGTCAATCAGATGCCACGGATCAAGAACCACACCATTGCCAATAACAGACAGTTTGCCACCGCGCACAATCCCCGACGGCAGCAGCGATAGCTTGTAGACGGCCCCGTCAATCACCAGCGTATGGCCCGCGTTGTGGCCGCCTTGAAACCGTGCGATCACGTCGGCGCGCGAAGACAGCCAATCGACAATTTTGCCTTTGCCTTCGTCACCCCATTGTGTGCCGACCACCACCACGTTGGCCATTCTTAACCATCCTTCGTTACATAATTCCGGCGTCCCCTATAGCGCCGCCACGGCCTGCGCGAAACCTCAAAATCGTCGCGGGACTGGACAGAACGCCGATGTTCTGGCAGTGAACGATGAGGCAAGAGAGCAGGAGAACTTCGTTGACCGGATTTCTGACCAGATGGGGCATGGCCTTTTCGTTGGTTGCGGCCACCTATAATCCGACGCAGTGGAATTATGTCGACTGGACGCTGAACCACTACGAAACCGATCTGGCCATTTCAGTGCTAAGCGGGCTGTTGCTGCTGGTGGGCTATATCATTTATGTGCGCGCCACATTGCGGTCGATCGGCCTTTTCGGCATGGGGCTGGTGGTGGCGATTATTCTGTCAGGTGTCTGGGTTCTGTTTGATCAGGGCTATCTGACCTTGGTCAACCGCGATCAGATCGTCTGGACAGGACTGGCGGGGCTGTCTTTTGTGCTTGGTATCGGGTTAAGCTGGTCGCACGTGCGTCGTTTGTTGTCGGGGCAGTCGGATATGGACGATCTGGGCGACTGATCATGCGGGGTTGTCGCCACTGACCGCCGTGACTAAATAACGTTATCGACAAGACATTCTGCTTTCGCTACAGAGCGCGCAAAGCCAATTTCGACCCATTAAGGCACACCATGGAAAACATCATTCTGGTCATTCATATGATTTTGGCGCTGTGCCTGATCGGTGTGGTCCTGCTGCAGCGCTCCGAGGGTGGCGGATTGGGTATTGGCGGCGGTGGCGGTGGCGGCGTAATGTCGGGTCGCTCGGCGGCCAGCGCGATGTCGCGCATCACCTGGGTTCTTGCCATTGGTTTTATTGTAACGTCGATTTCGTTGACAGTTTTGGCTGCCAGGAATTCCGCCGGCGACAGCGTGATCGAACGACTGGGAGTCACAACCGAGGCCCCCGTCAGCGAGGATACGACGCCTGCGCCGCCAGCGCTTGATGGCAGCCTTTTACCGCCGGTCACCAGCGATTCCCCGGCAACACCGCCCAAGTCGGAATAATCCCAACTACCACAATTGGGCGGAACAATTTAATTCCCTACCCGATATTGCGTCATTGATCTTGCTAAGGTCGCGCGAATCTCGTATATATCAAATCCCGTGAGCATAGGGCGATCAGAGCTGTTTCTGACCCCGATAGCGTTGATTTCACGGGGGTTTTCGCAACACATGGCCAAATTTATTTTCATTACCGGCGGCGTTGTGTCGTCTCTGGGCAAGGGTTTGGCTTCGGCATCATTGGGCGCATTGTTACAGGCACGCGGCTATTCGGTGCGGCTGCGCAAGCTTGATCCTTATCTCAACGTCGATCCCGGAACCATGTCACCGTTTGAGCACGGCGAGGTTTTTGTCACCGACGACGGTGCTGAAACCGACCTTGATCTGGGTCACTATGAGCGCTTTACCGGTGTGGCGGCGCGCAAGTCCGATAGCGTTTCCTCGGGGCGGATTTATTCAACCGTGCTGGAAAAGGAACGCCGCGGCGATTATCTGGGTAAGACAATTCAGGTGATCCCGCACGTGACCAATGAAATCAAAGACTTCATCGCGATTGGCGAAGATGAAGTCGACTTTATGTTGTGCGAAATCGGCGGCACCGTGGGCGACATCGAAGCGCTGCCGTTCTTTGAAGCGATCCGCCAGTTCGGTCAGGATAAGGCGCGCGGCCAATGTATTTACATGCATTTGACGCTGATGCCGTATCTGGCTGCGTCGGGTGAGCTGAAAACCAAACCTACGCAACATTCGGTCAAGGAACTCCGGTCGATCGGGTTGGCCCCTGATATTTTGCTCTGCCGTTCCGAACACCCAATCCCGGACAAAGAACGGGAAAAACTGGCCCTGTTTTGTAATGTGCGCGCCGATAGCGTCATCGAGGCACGCGATTTGAAGTCGATTTACGAAGCACCGCTTGCCTATCATCAGGTGGGATTGGACCGGGCGGTGCTTGACGCTTTTGGAATATCCCCCGCTCCCAATCCCAAACTGGCCAAGTGGACCGACGTGGCAGACCGCGTTTACAACCCCGAGGGTGAAGTGCGCGTCGCCATCGTCGGCAAGTACACCCAGCTTGAGGACGCCTATAAATCCATTGCCGAGGCGTTGACCCACGGCGGCATGTTTAACCGTGTGAAGGTCATAGCCGAGTGGATAGACAGCGAGATATTTGAGCGCGAAAACGAAGAGGTCGCCCCACATCTGGAGAAATTCGACGCTATTCTGGTGCCCGGTGGTTTTGGCGAACGCGGGACCGAAGGTAAAATCAAAGCGGCCGAGTTTGCCCGCACCCGCAAAGTGCCCTATTTCGGTATTTGCCTTGGCATGCAAATGGCGGTGATCGAAGCGGCGCGCAATCTGGCCAATGTCGATGATGCGGGGTCCGAGGAATTTGACCATGAGGCCGGTAAAAAGCGTTTCACCCCGGTGGTTTACCACCTGAAAGAATGGGTTGAAGGCAATCGCACCATCCAGCGCGACGCCGATGATGACAAAGGCGGTACCATGCGACTCGGCGCTTATAACGCCGCGCTGAACACGGGCTCTCAGGTCGCCGGTATTTACGGCAGCACCGCCATATCAGAGCGCCACCGCCACCGCTACGAAGTCGATCTCAGCTACCGCAAACCGCTCCAGGACAAAGGCATGATATTTTCCGGCATGTCGCCCGACGGCAAATTGCCGGAAATTGTCGAATTACCCGATCACCCGTGGTACATCGGCGTGCAATTCCACCCCGAGCTTAAGTCCAAACCGTTCGATCCCCACCCGCTGTTCGCCGATTTCATTCGCGCAGCGGTTCAGCAAAGCCGCCTGGTATAAGGAGAAAGTTCATGGCCAAAGGATATTGGGTTGCCCACGTCGACGTTGAAAATTTAGAGAATTACAAAAAATATATCGCCGCCAATGCGGTGGCGTTTGCCAAATACGGCGCCAAATTCCTGGTGCGCGGCGGAAAATACGACACCCGCGAAGGCAAAATGCGCGACCGTACCGTGGTGATAGAATTCAAAGATCTGGCGACAGCGCAAGACTGCTACGACAGCCCCGAATATCAGTCGGCAATCGCACTGCGCGCCCCATATTCTACAGCGGATGTCATTATCATAGAGGGCTGGGACGGCTAGGCAAAAGCTGAACGCGTCCCTATATCTGGTGTTATGTTTGATAATCTTCTTGCTTTTCTCAAGGCGCCCGAACCCGAAGCCACATTGTCGACCAATGATGCACGGTTGGCGCTGGCCGCATTATTGGTGCGGGTGGCGCGCGCCGACCAGAATTACGATCACCGCGAAATCGCGCTGATCGATCAGTTGCTTGCCAGCCGCTACGGACTGGCAGCGGTCGCAGTCAAAGACCTGCGCCACGAGGCGGAAAAGCTGGAGACACTCGCGCCTGACACTGTGCGTTTCACGCGCACCATCAAATCTGCCGTGCCTTACGAAGATCGCGACTCGGTGGTCGAGGCGTTGTGGCGGGTGGTTCTGGCCGACGGGTCGCGCGACCATGAAGAAGATGGCTTTATGCGTCTCACGGCCAATCTGCTGGGCGTGTCGGACCGCGACAGCGCACTGGCGCGCCGCAGGGCGCAGACGCAAGGGTGATCGCCAGCCTGCCTATGTATCTGCGACCTGAAACACGGGACGCGCATGATCGGTATTGGCAGGCAATTTCTGATAATTTACGCGCCCTGGGCGTTGAAGCGCCCCGTGCCCTGACCGCCGGAGGCGAAACTCCGGACCACTGGCGCGCATCCGACCTTGTTCTCAGCCAGACCTGCGGGCGTCCTTACCGCCTGCACCTGCACGGTCACGTCACGCTGGTGGGCACGCCCGACTATGGATTACCCGACTGCGACGCCGGCTATTACCGCTCGCTGTTCATTGCGCGTGCCGATGATCGCCGTACAGTGCCGGCTGATTTTGCTACGGCCGTTTTCGCCTATAATGACCGCATGTCGCAATCGGGCTGGGCCGCACCGCAATACCACGCGGCACAAACGGGGTTTCAGTTTGAAAACCTGCTGCAAACCCACGGCCACGTCACATCAGCGCACGCCGTGGCCGAAAACCGCGCCGATATCGCCGCCATCGATGGCGTGACGTGGGAGTTGATAAAACGCTACGACGGTTTTTACAAAAACCTGCGCGTGATCGCCACAACGACACCGACGCCGGGATTGCCCTATGTCTGCGCCCAGAGCGTCGATCGTGCTAAACTCGTCGGCGCAATCAGAACCGCGATCAAAAACCTGACGCCACCTGATCGTGAGACCCTGATGCTGCGTTCACTGGTTCAAATTCCGGCCCACGCGTATCTGGCCGTACCCAATCCGTAAAACACGTTTCACTTTTGCAAATATACTCGCGCCCGCAGGGCCGCCGCACAATTCCCCCAAAGGGAATTTTGCTGGCTATTCTCATGCCCTGCAAGGGGCTCCGTTTGGTTAGAAAAATGCCTGCAATCCCGTCTGTGCACGCCCCAGTATCAGCGCATGAACGTCGTGCGTGCCCTCATAGGTGTTCACGGTTTCCAGATTGCACAGGTGCCGCATGACCTGAAATTCCTCTGATATGCCGTTGCCGCCGTGCATATCGCGACTCATGCGGGCGATATCCAGCGCCTTGCCGCAATTATTGCGCTTGATCAGCGAAATCATTTCGGGCGACGCCTTGGCGCTGTCCAAAAGCCGACCGACACGCAGCGCCGCCTGCAGCCCAAGCGTGATCTCGGTCTGCATATCCGCCAGTTTTTTCTGGTAAAGCTGGGTGTTGGCCAGAGGTCGGCCAAACTGATGCCGATCCAGCCCGTACTGCCGAGCGGCGTGCCAGCAGAATTCCGCCGCCCCCATCACCCCCCAGGAAATACCGAACCGTGCGCGATTGAGACACCCGAACGGGCCTTTTAGCCCCTCCACATGTGGCAATAGCGCGTCTTCGGACACTTCGACGTTGTCCATCACCACTTCGCCGGTCACCGAAGCCCGCAGGCTGAGCTTGCCGCCAATTTTTGGCGCGCTCAGTCCTTTGGTGCCCTTGTCCAGAACAAAGCCACGAATTTTACCGCCGTGGGCGTCAGACTTGGCCCAGATCACGAAAACGTCGGCAATCGGCGCATTTGAAATCCACATCTTGGACCCGTTCAGCACATATCCGCCCTGCACTTTTTCGGCCCGCGTCTTCATACCGCCGGGGTCTGATCCTGCGTCGGGTTCGGTCAGGCCAAAACAGCCTATCGACGCACCGCTGGCCAAATTTGGCAAATATTTCAAACGCTGTTCTTCCGAGCCGTAAGCATAAATCGGATACATCACCAGGGAACTTTGCACGGACATCATTGATCGGTATCCGGCGTCGACACGGTCGATTTCGCGCGTGACCAATCCGTAACTGACATAGTTTGCGCCCAGCCCTCCGTAAGCCGCCGGAATGGTGATGCCGAGCAACCCCATATCGCCCATCTCGCCAAAGATATCCAAATCGACCGTGCCCTCGCGGTACGCGTCGATGATACGCGGTTGCAATTTTTCCTGCGCAAAAGCGGCAGCGGAATCGCGGATCATCCGCTCGTCTTCCTCCAGTTGATCGTCAATCAAAAACGGGTCTTCCCACGAAAAAGACCCGAGATCGGGACGATCAGAGGCCTTCAAATGCGGTTTATCGGTCATGGCTGGTCCTTGAAAAAATTGTCGGGTACATGACGTAAGCGGTATGTCAGCACGGTATGGAACGCAATACCCGCGCCACGTCGCCGTCGCAGAATCGCCTTAATCACACACTACACAAGGGCTGACGCGTCTTGGCCGCGTGTTCGCTCTTGCTGCGCGACTCGATCAAAACAGGAGAATTCCATGCACCCCACAAGAACAATTTCACTGTCTTTTCTCACGGCAGCAATGATTGCCGCCCCTGTTAGCGGAGATGTCATCCGCCTTGGCAGCGTGGCTGATTACGCGCCTTACAATTACCTGAACGACGACGGCGAAATGCGCGGGTTCGAAGCCGATCTCGCCGCGCTGATCTGCGCCCAGGCAAGTCTGGAATGCGAATGGGTGCTCCAGCCGTCGGACGAATCGATCTTGGCCCTGACCACCAACGACATCGACGTCATCATGACCGGCATGCAGATCACGGCTGAACGCGATCTCGTCATCGATTTCTCGCAGGAATATTTCCCCGCCGACCCCAGCGCCTTTATGACGTTGACCGGCGGAAACGCCCCTGCTGCCGGCGATGTCATTGGCACGCAAACGGGCACGCTGCAGCAAAGTTATGCCACTGAAAACGGATACGCTGTGCACCTTTACGACTCACTCAACGATGTGGTCGCAGCACTTGCTGCGGGTGAAGTGACAGTGATCCTTGCCGATCAGGCATATTTGGAAACCGTTGTCGCCGCGACCCCGGATACCTATGCATTGGTCGCCACCGATATTTCAACCGGCGGCGGCGTCGGTCTTGGCGTGCGTGAAACGTCGCCCGTGTTGTTGTCACAGCTTGATGCGGCACTGACGTCGCTCAAATCCAGCGGTTCGCTGGATGCGCTCATCGGCTCTTGGTTTGAAGGGCGTGACCCCAATTACCGGGGGCAATAGCGCGACGCCCACCAACGCCTGATTGTCCTTGCTTCGGGTTTCACCCGTTGATAGCTCGGGTACAGTCTGGCACCGGTAGGCGGGATTGCACATGAAAATCGGCTTTTTGCAATGCGGTCACATTGTGCCGGACATCGTTGCGCGCTTTGGCGACTACCACCGGCTTTACGCCGATTTGCTGGCCGATCACGAATTTTCGTTTCAAACCTGGTTGGCAGTTGACGGGATATTGCCTGCGCGCGCAGATTTGGCCGACGGATGGCTGATTTCCGGGTCGCGTCACGGTGCCTATGAAGATCTGGACTGGATCGCCCCGCTTGAAGATTTTATCCGAAATGCCTATGCGCAGGGCCGCCCGATCGTCGGCATTTGTTTCGGCCACCAAGTTCTGGCGCAGGCTTTGGGCGGCACCGTCGAAAAATCCGAAAAAGGCTGGGCCGTGGGGGCCCGAACCTACGAGATGCACGAGTCCGACCCCATCACCATCAACGCCTGGCATCAGGATCAGGTTGTCGCGCTGCCCAAAGACGCCCGTGTGCTTGGGTCGTCGTCCTTTTGCCCAAATGCGGTGGTCGGATACGGCGACAAGGCGCTGTCATATCAGGGGCATCCCGAATTCAACGCTGAATTTGTCGATATGCTGATCGAAAAACGCGGTCGTGGCGTTGTGCCCGACATTTTGCTCGACGCCGCCAAAGCCTCGCTGCACACCCCACTATCGCGGGCGGTCGTCGGGGCCCAGATCGCCGAATTTTTCAAAACCTGCCGACTGCCCTGAGGACAATGGCAAAGCGGTAACACCACAAAAATTGCCGCGGCGTCATGTCGAGAAACCATTAGTAATCTCTGTCGATCCGGCTTACAGTTTTTTCGAACAATTTATTCGGGAAATTCGAATATGTCCGCGCTGCCACTCAACGTTTTTGACGCCGAACCGATTCCCGACGCCGCGCGTGTCAAAGTCGAGGCACTGCTCGCGTCGGGCGATTTGTTTCGCTATACCGCGCCTGACAACGCGCCTGTCACGCAGCTGGAGTCTGAATTCGCCGCGCTCATGGGCAAGAAATACGCGCTGGCATTGAATTCGTGCTCGTCGGCTATATTCCTGTCGCTGGCAGCCCTGGGCGTGAACGCCGGTGATCAGGTCCTGATCCCCGCTTTTACCTTTGCGGCGGTACCTTCGGCCGTTATTCACGCGGGTGCGCAGCCCATCCTTGTTGAGGTCAACGACAACTACCGCATCGATCTGGTTGATTTTGAACACAAACTGACTCCGCAAATCAAAGCGGTGGTGATCTCGCACATGCGCGGTCACACGTCGGATATGGATGCGATCATGGAGCTGTGCGAAGCGCGCGATGTCCCGGTCGTTGAAGACGCGGCGCATTCGCTGGGCACGTTGTGGAACAATCACAAAATCGGCACCATCGGCGACGTTGGGTGCTTTTCGTTCCAGTCATACAAAATGATCAACGGTGGCGAAGGCGGTATTCTTATTACCGACGACGCCGATGTTATGGCGCGCGCGGTGATCATGTCCGGCGCGTATGAACACAATTGGGCCAAACACAATCTGGCCGATTGCGCCTTTGACGACGTGCAAAACACTCTGCCGCTTTATAATCTGCGCATGAGCAACCTGTCGGCGGTCATCATTTCACCCCAGATTGAAGAGCTTGACCAACGCGTGAACGACGGGCGCAAAAACCACGATTACGTGGCCGCAAAGCTGAACGATTGCCAATACATCACTGTACCGCCGCCCTTGGATCCCGAACAACGCGCCCCCGATTCGATCCAGTTCAATCTGCTGGATTTCTCGGATGACGACACCCGGGCCTTGATGGCCGCGTCCAAACGTGTCGGCACACCCGTTTCGGTGTTCGGCCTGCACAGCGACAACGCCCGCGCCTTTTGGAACTGGCGCTTTATCGGCAATATTCCTGAACTGCCCAAAACCAGAGCCATGCTGATGCGCGCCTGCGATATGCGCCTGCCCGCCAGACTTACCCGCGCGGACCTCGATGTTATCGTCGCCGGTATTTTGCAGTCGGTCAAAGACGTCAAAGGCTAAAGCAAAACCATCGACGGTGACAGCCACGGCAGCTCTTTCACCGCCGGTCTAATAATTAGCGCATTGATCAAAGGCCGCAAGCTGTCTGCCATGTCGCGCGGCATGGTTTCCATGGCATCTTTGCGGGCAAACAGCGAAATCCGCCGCGCCAGTGGCGCAAAGGGCAGCGCCATCACATCGACCTGATTTTTGAAGCGCTGCGCCCGCGTATACCCCAGCGGTGTGGTCACCGACCACCCGGCACCACCCGCGACCATCGCCATAATGGCGTGATAGCTGTCAAGCTCGAACCGATGCGGGATCGACAGGTCCAGTTTGGACAGATGCGCCTCGATCTGCCGACCCATCATCTGGCGGTTGGAATAACGAATGAACGGCATCTCGAGCAATTGACCCAGCACGTCGCCGCCGGGTTTTACCCGCCCGCGCGGTGCCACCACCAAAAACGGATCGGCAAGCAGCGGGTAGCTTTCCATCCAGTCGGCGGACAGGTCAAGATCGGCCGCAACAATCACATCGAGCGTGCGGCTTTCCAACATCGCGGCCAGATGATACGAGGCACCCGTTTCCAGCACAAAATGACACCCTTGCAACTGCGACGCCATGTCCGCCAACAGTCGTGGGGTCACGTCGGCGTCAAAGTCCTCGATCATGCCAAGTCGAAAAAGCGTCAGTTGCGACAGATCAAAGCGTGATAATTCGGCCCGTGCCTGACGCGCCTCGGACTGAATAATTTCGGCGCGCCGCAAAAACATCGCGCCTGCCGGTGTTACGGCCACGGGCCGCGCGGCACGGTCGATCAGGCGCGTGCCCAGCGCCGCCTCCAGATTAGTGACATGCTGCGACACCGACGACGGGCTGGCCCCCAGCGATTTAGCCGCCGCCGATATCGACCCCGCCGCAACCACCGCCAGAAACACCTGAACGCCCTGCAGCGTCATTCGCCCTTCGCTTTCAGCCATACCACCCCTGAATGCCAATCCGTCCTTTTGATGAAATCCTACAACACGCAGCGTCAAAAAAGAAACAACCGTGTCTTCATTATTGCAAAAATGCATGCCTCGCAGGCCCCGGGCACAATCCGACCGCAGCGCGAGCATCTGGCGGGACCATTCGGTTGACCGGTCAAAAATCGCTACTATTTGCGAAACCTGCCAAAATCCGGTGGCCTTTTGCCCAGAAATGCCGCGATCCCCTCGGCGGCCTCGGCGCCGCCCTGCGCTGTGGCCATGGCCTGCACCTCGCGCTCCAACTGATCGGCAACCTGGCTTTCCTGCCCGCGCGCCACCAGTGATTTGATAGTGGCCAGCGCGGCGGGTGGCGCCATGGCCAACCGCTCGCCCCATGCAACGGCTTGTGCTAGCGCCTGTCCGGGTGGCGTCACCTTGTTCACCGCCCCCAGACTGTGCAGTCGCTGGACCGGCAGTTTGTCGCCAAACATGCATAGCTCATTTACCAGTTGCCGCGGTGCCAGCGCCCCCAAAAACCCGGTCGTGCCACCATCTGGCGGCAGACCGATCTTCACATAAGCCACTGAAAAATAGGCGTCATCCGCAGCGATAATCAAATCGCAGGCCAGCGCCAGCGCCACGCCCGCGCCCGCAGCACCGCCCTCAATCGCCGCGATCACCGGTCGCGGACAGGCCAGTATCGCGCGGATCACATCGTGCAGCCCGTTGATCGCATCCACGCGCGCGCCGTGGCTCGTGGCGGCGCGGGTTTTCAGCACGTTCAGATCACCGCCCGAACAGAAAAACCCGCCCGCGCCGCTCAGCACCACCGCCGCAATTGCCGGATCTTCATCGGCCTCGTGCAGCGCCTTTATTAGTCCCCGATAATATCCCGCGCTCAGCGCGTTGCGCGTACGCACATTGTCGTTCATCACGTGCAGCACCGCGCCGGTTCGCTTGATTATGACGCCGGAACTGTCCACGCTTTATTCCTTTTTGTTCAACGCATCAAAACGGCTACCCGATTTGACCAGATCAATAAGCAGCGGTGCGGGTTGCCAGAACAGCGCGTCACCAGCGGCGAAATCTTGAATATCGGCTAACACATTTTCCAGCCCCACCATATCGGCGTATTTCATCGGACCCCCGCGATGGCGCGGAAACCCGTAGCCGTGGATCAACACCGCGTCGATATCGGACGGGCGCTGCGCGATGCCCTCGGCCAGTACACGCGCCGCCTCATTCACAATCGCCGCGATGCTGCGGCGCTGGATTTCATTACCGGCAAATTCGCGGGGAATTATGCCAAGCCGCGCCCGCTCGGCGTCAATTATCGCCAGAACTTCGGGATCGGGCGTCGCGCTGCGCGGCCCATCGGGATAGCGATAATAGCCCCGCCCGGTTTTTTGGCCAAACCAGCCGTTTTTGCAAATCCGGTCCGGAATTTCCACATAGCGCGCCGCCGGATCGCGCGTTGGCGCCAGCCTTTTGCGCGTCGCCCAACCGATGTCGCCACCCGCCAGATCGGAGACCCGGTACGGCCCCATGGCAAAGCCGAACGCGAACAGAGCCGCGTCGATGTCATAGGGCGAAGCCCCGTCCTCCATCATGTGATCGGTGGCCTGTCGATAGCGCGACAGCAGGCGGTTGCCGATAAACCCGTCGCACACGCCAGCCCGCACCGGGATTTTACCCAGGGCTTTGGCCAGTGCAAATCCGGTCACCACCACGTCATCCGACACGTGATCAGGCACAATAACTTCCAGCAATTTCATAATGTTGGCAGGCGAAAAGAAATGCAGCCCGATGACATTGCCCGGGCGCGACGTTGCCGCCGCCATTTCGTTTATATCCAGATAAGATGTGTTCGTGGCTATCACCGCGCTTGGTTTCAACACTTTGTCAAGCTGCGCGAACACCGCGTGTTTAACCGTCATATCCTCGAACACTGCCTCGATCACCAAATCGACATTGGCCAGCGCGCTGTAGTCAAGCGCGCCCGAAAAATTGCCCATGTAATCCGCTTGTTGCGCCTCAGTGATGCGTCCCCGCCTGACCATGGCGCTGTAGGTATTTGCAACGCGTTCCTGACCCAGACGCAAGGCATTTTTGTCACGCTCGATCATCACCACCGGCAAACCGGCATCCAGCAGCGCCACCGATATCCCGGCCCCCATAGTGCCACCGCCGATGACGCCGACGCTGTTCACCGTGTGGGGTTTGGCCCGCGTCGTTTCGGGAATTTTGGCGCTTTGGCGTTCGGCAAAAAACGCGTGGATCAGACCTTTGGATTGATCGGACTGCAGGCATTCAACAAACAGATCACGCTCAAGCGTGATACCCTCATCAAAAGGCAACGCCAGAGCGGCTTGGACGCACTCCACAATCCTGAATGGCGACAACAGCCCGCGCGCCCGTTTTTTCAGAACCTTTTTGTGATCCTCGATTGCCGCGTTATTGCCCGCTTTATCGTCCAAACCATCGCGGCGGTCCTGCGTGCGCACAACCGGTTTGTTTTCAGCTAAGACCGCTTTGGAAAATTCCAGCGCCGCTCCCGGCAGATCATCCGCGACCACCGCGTCTATCAGCCCGATTTCAAGCGCCTTTGCTGCGCCAATCGGTTTACCCGACAACATCACATCCAGCGCCGGACCCGCACCGGTCAGGCGTGGCATCCGCTGCGTGCCCCCTGCCCCGGGCAGAATGCCAAGGTTGACCTCGGGCAGGCCCATGCGCGCGTTATCCAGCGCAATCCGGTAATGCGCCGCCAGCGCCACCTCCAGCCCGCCGCCAAGTGCCGTGCCGTGCAGGGCTGCAATCACGGGTTTGCCGCAATCCTCGATGGTCTGACATACGGTCGGCAGGCCCGGCGCGGCCAGTGGTTTGCCAAATTCCTTGATGTCGGCACCCGCCGGAAACGTGCGACCCGCCCCGATAATCACGACAGCGTTTACCGCCGTATCCGCGCTTGCCAGCGCAATCGCGTCGCTCAGGCCCTGCCGAACAGCATGGCCAAGCGCGTTGACCGGTGGATTGTCGATATGCACAACCAAGACACCGTCAAGGATTTCTGTAGTAACGACCGCATTCATAAGTTTATCCTCGCTTAAACCGCCGATAACCCGCCATCGACGGCCAGTGTTTCGCCGGTCATGAAGCTATTGCCGGGGCTGGCGGCAAACATGATCGCGGCCACGACCTCGTCCACTTGGCCGATCCGCCCCATGGGAACGCCACGCACCAATGCGCTTGTGGCGCTATCGCGATCTTTGGGGCTTTCATCAAAATATTTCTCGACCATATCGGTGGCGGCAAAAGACGGGCACACCGCGTTGACACGGACCCCGCGGCGCGCGTATTCGGCGGCGGCGCCTTTGGTCAATCCGACGACGCCATGCTTGGCGGCGGAATAAATTCCTAAGAAAGCGCAACCGACCAGACCCGCGACCGAGGCGATATTGACGATCACCGTGCCATCGCCGGTGTCACGGAACGTTTTTTCCATGGCGGGTAGTTGCGCCTGCAAAGCGTAAAAAACCCCCATCAAATCGATATCGATCACTGCTTTGGCGTCACGCTGCGAAATGTCCGGCAAGCCCGCCATCGAATTGACGATGCCAGCGTTGTTGACCGCCACGTCAAGGCGCGAAAATTCGCTGATCGCCCGGTCGACCAAAGCGCTGTGATGCGCCGGTTCCGCCACATCCCCCGACAGCACGGCGACCCTTGCGGGTGCCACTTCCGCTGCCAGTTCGTTAAGCTTTGTTTCGTTCAGATCCGCCAGCACCAGATTGGCCCCCTGTGCTGCGAACCGTCTGGTCATGGCCGCACCAAACCCGCCTGTCGCGCCGGTGATCAAAACGGTTTTTTCTGCAAAATCTGACATTTATTGCCCCTTTATCATGTCACCCGCCATCGCTGCCAACAGCGGGATCGCCTTGGCCATCTCGCGTGCCCGTGCGGGGTTCGAGGCATTGCCGTCGTGCGCGCGCCGCACCACGCCTTGCAGGATCGCTGCCAGACGAAAAAAACAAAACGCCAGATAGAAATTCCAGTTTGCAATCCGGGCAATACCACGGCGTTCGCAATACCGCGCCACATAATCGACCTCTTCGGGGACGCCCAGATCAGTTCGATCAAGACCGCCAAGACCGCGCATACCGGCACGGTAAGGCAGCCGCCACTGCATGCATTGATAGGCAAGATCGGCCAGAGGATGGCCAAGCGTCGACAGCTCCCAGTCGAGCACCGCGATACAGTCGGGCGCACGCGCATCAAAGATCATATTGTCCAGCCGATAATCCCCGTGCACCAGCGCCACAGCGCCGTCATCGTCGGGCATATGGTCATTCAGCCAGTCCATCAGCCGGTCCATATTGGCGTCGGCCTCCAACCGCGAAGCCTTGTACTGTTTGATCCAGCGGTCCGTTTGACGGGCGAAATAATTACCCGGACGACCAAAATCGGACAGGCCCGCATCGGCCACGTTAACGCTGTGGAGCGCCGCCAATGTTGCGTTCATGCTGTCGTAGATTTTGCCGCGCTCGGATTTTTCAAGCTCGGGCAACGCAGGATCCCAGAATATCCTCCCTGCGTTAAACGCCATGACGAAAAACATCCGCCCAAGTGGGTTATCGCCATCGGCCAGATGCAGCATTTTCGGCACCGGCACATCACTGCCCGCCAGCGCCGCCATGACCCGGTATTCGCGATCCACCTGATGCGCCGATTTCAAAAGTTCGCCCGGTGGCTTGGCGCGCAGCACGTATTCGCCCGATTTTGCGGTCACCTTATAGGTCGGGTTAGATTGCCCGTCGCTGAATTTGGTCACCGAGTTCAGCCCGGCAAAGCCGTCCACGTGGTCGGACAGGTAAGTCTCAAGCGCCTTGGTGTCGGTGATTTCAAGACTCATGGTTGCACCCGCAGCATCAGCAATTGTTCCGCCACCAAAGCCGGTTTTACAATGCCCATGATCTCGACCGTGCTGGCGTATTTGCACAGGTAAGACCCCTGCGCTTTATTGGTCACATCAAGCAGTTCAAACTGTGCGCGCACCTGCCCGCCCGACGGCACAGGGTTCAAGAACCGCACATGGTTCAGCCCGTAATTCAGGGTCAAAATGTGGCCAACGATTTTTGGCAACGCCTGTGCGGACATGGCGCTGAGCATCGAGAGCGTCAAGAATCCGTGGGCGATTGTGGTGTCAAAAGGCGTTTCCGCGCTGACGCGAGCGGGATCGACATGAATAAACTGGTGATCATCCGTGGCATTCGCAAACGCATCGATACGCGCCTGATCCATGTCAAACCACCCGGATATGCCCACCACCTGCCCGGTTTGTGCGTGCAATTCCTCTATGGTGATTGCCTTGTTCATTCAAAGGCCGCTTTGAAAATGTTCGGGCTGCTGACCAGATGGATGCCGCCGTCCAGCGGCAGGATCGCCCCTGTCACGTAAGCCCCGGCGCGTCCGCATAAATACAGCGTCGCCCCGGCAATGTCGTCGGGGTTGCCGATGCGACCCAGCGGCACATCCGCACCCACTTTGGCGGCCATTTCGGCGTCGGCTGTGGCAAAGGCGGTCATATTCGACTGAAACGGCCCCGGCGCAAAGGCGTTCACCGTAATGCGTTTGCCCGCCAGTTCTTTGCCCAGAATCCGGGTCAGATGATGCACCGCCGCTTTGGACGCAGAATACGAATACGCGCCGTCGCCCATGGCAATAGTGCCCATGACCGAACCCAGATTGATGATACGCGACGGATCATGGTCCTGCGCGGACGTCATCAGTTCGGGCAACAGCGCCTGCGTGAGATGAAACAGCCCGTCCACGTTGACATTCATCACTTTGTGCCACGCCTTGTGGGGAAACTGACCCAGTGGTGAACCCCACGTCAGACCGGCGTTGTTGACCAAAATATCAAGGCTTTTGCTGCGCGCGCGCAGATCGCTTGCCAGCGCATCGACACCGGCCTCGCTGCCCACGTCTCCGGCAAATGCTTCACAACTGCCCGCGTGGCCCGCCGCGTTGATTTCTGCCGCCGCCGCCTGGCAATTGTCCAATTTGCGTGACACGACAAAAACGCGCGCACCGCCGAACGCCAGGGCCTCGGCAATCATACGCCCGACGCCGGTGGCCCCGCCGGTCACCAGCGCGGTCTTGCCTTTCACCGAAAATAACGTGCTTAGATCGCTCACAATAATTTGCCCCCGGCGCAAAACCCCACGTCATTTTGCCGCGGGTATAATTGACATTGTTTGGCGCAGTCTGTTTCAGTGAATTAAGAATTGTAAAGAAGAATGTTGCGTCAAGCTGCGGGGGAAGCTCATGAATCTGGGTGCAAGTGAGCGGGTCAAAGATTTGATCGCGCGGGTGTCGGCGATGATACGCGAGCATATCGAACCGCTTGACGCCGAGTTTCTGGCCGAGGTGAACGTCGGCGACCGCTGGACCCACACGCCACGCCAACAGGAAATACTGGACCAATTGAAATCCCGCGCCAAAGCCGAAGGTCTGTGGAATTTCTGGCTGACCGACAGCGAACGCGGGTACGGTCTAACCACCGTTGAATACGCCTATCTGGCCGAAGAAATGGGCAAATCGCACCTTGCGGCTGAGATTTTCAACTGCGCCGCCCCGGACACGGGAAATATGGAGGTGATCGAGCGATACGGAACCGATGCCCATAAGAAACAGTGGTTGCAGCCGCTTTTGGACGGCGAAATCCGCTCGGCCTACCTGATGACCGAACCCGATGTGGCCAGTTCGGACGCCACCAATGTGTCCATGTCCTGTGTGCGCGACGGTGACGATTATGTGCTGAACGGCGAAAAATGGTGGTCGTCGGGCGCTGGTGATCCGCGTTGCGCCATTTATATCGTCATGGTGAAAACACCCGATGACAACCGGCCAAAACACCAGCAACAGTCAATGATACTGGTGCCTGCGGCGGCCGAAGGCGTAGAAAAGCTGCGCGCCATGCAGGTCTACGGCGAAGACGACGCACCGCACGGGCATTTACACATGCTCTTTACCGACGTGCGCGTACCGGTGCAAAATCTGTTGCTGGGCGAAGGGCGGGGTTTTGAAATCGCGCAGGGCCGCCTTGGCCCCGGTCGCATTCACCACTGTATGCGCGCCATTGGTCAGGCGGAAAAGGCATTGGAATACATGTGCAAACGGGCGCTTTCGCGTGAGGCGTTTGGCAAACCCGTAGCGAAACTGGGTGGCAATTTCGACATTATCGCCAACTGCCGTATGGAGATCGAACAGGCACGTCTTCTGTGTCTGAAAGCAGCGTGGATGATGGATCAGGGCGACGCGCGCGCCGCCGCCCCATGGATCAGCCAGATCAAGGTCGTCGCGCCGCTCATGGCGCTGAAGGTCACCGATGAGGCCGTGCAGATGTTTGGGGCGCAGGGCATTTCGCAGGACACTCCACTGGCGCGGCAATGGACCCACGTGCGAACGTTGCGCCTCGCTGACGGGCCCGACGCCGTACACAGGATGCAGGTGGCCCGCGCGGAACTCAAGAAATACACTCAGGAGAAACTGGCATGAGCAAACTGCCCGCGCGCATGAAGGCGCTGCTGTTGAAAGAGGACGGTTTTTCCACGGATATGCGCAATCTGGCCAACCTGACCGATGTAGATCCCTTTGTGAAATTGGGCGAAATCGATGTCCCGAAACCGGGGCCGGGACAGGTACTGATCCGGGTGAAAATGGCGGCGGTCAACCCGTCCGATACGATCTATATACGTGGTTTTTACGGACAACCGCGCAAAATTGGCCAACCGGCGGGGTTCGAAGGCGTTGGTCATGTGGTCAGTGGCCAAGGTTTCATGGCGCGCTATTTGCGCGGCAAACGCGTGGCTTTCGCGGCGTCGCCCATGGGCTCGGGCAGCTGGGCGCAATACGCGGTAACCGAGGCCGCGGCCTGCATCGCGCTGCGCAAAGATGTGCGCGACGAGGACGGTGCAGCCCTGATCGTCAATCCTCTGACTGCAGCTGCGATGGTCGATATGGTGCCTGCCGCGGGTGCCTTTATCGTGACCGCCGCCGCAAGTCAGTTGGGTAAGCTGATGGCGGCAATGGCGGTGCAGACCGGTCGGCGCATGATCGCTGTGGCGCGGCGTGACGCGCCTTTGCAAGTGCTGAAAAAGCAGGGCGCAGTGGCGGTGCTGAACGAAAAATCAAAAAGTTTCAAATCCGACCTGGCCGAGGTCATAACCCGCGAAAAACCCCGTGTGTTGCTCGACGCGGTCGGTGGCGCGGTCACCGCAAGAATTTTCCACGCCATGCCCAACGGCGCAAAGCTGATCAACTACGGCAAGCTGACGGACGAACCGTTCACCATCGCCGAAACCGGACAGTTCATATTCATGGGCAAAACGATCGAAGGTTTCTGGCTGGTCAACTGGATGCGCAAAACACCGCTTTTGCGCAAGTTAGCCGCAATCCGTGCGGTTCAGGCAAGGTTTGCCAGCGGTGTCTGGAAAACCGATGTGACCGCGCAGATACCACTTGATCGTGTGACGCAAGACATGTCTGGCGCGCTGGAACAGCCCGACGGTAAAGTCATGATCACTGTCAGCTAGATTTTACCTGTAACTCGGTCGGACAAAACGCGCCGTAAAGCGCGTCAATCACGGTTTTCACCCGTTTGTCGGCCAGCGAATAATAAATTGTCCGCCCGTCGCGACGCGACACCACATAATTTTCCATGCGCAGGCGCGCCAATTGCTGCGAGACATTGGGCTGTTTTGTCGCAAGGCGCGATTCAAGATCGGCGACGCTTTTTTCGCCTTCGGACAGCATACACAGGATCATCAGGCGGGCCTTGTTCGACATGCTTTTCATCAGCGAAGCCGCTGCATCCGCCTGCTCCCACATCGCTGCATTCAACTGTTTTACATCAAGTTCTTGGTTCATACCGTCAGCCATATTGCGCCGTTCCGATCAGATTTTCGCACCCATTAGCACGTGCTCTTGCTGAATAACAGATATTTTTATACTTATCAATATTGCAATGTGTGTAATTATCCCTATACTCCGCCGGAAACTCAGCGACTCGCATTGGAGGAATTCCATGACACCCGACGTCAAAGCCTTTTTTGACCTGCAAACCAGCACTGCAAGTTTTCTTGTACGTGACCCCGATTCGACGCACTGCGCTATTATCGACTCGGTGCTTGATTTCAATTTCAACACCGGGGCCACCGACACCAAAGCGGCAGACGAAATAATTGCCTATGTAAATTCCAATGCCTTGACCGTCGATTGGATACTCGAAAGCCACGTCCACGCCGACCACTTGTCGGCCGCACCCTATTTGCAGGAAGAACTGGGCGGCAAGATCGGCATCGGCGCGCAAATCACCGAAATTCAGGAAATATTTGGCAAAGTATTCAACGAAGGAACGCGATTTCAACGTGACGGATCGCAGTTTGACGCGCTGTTTGAAGACGGCGATACGTTCATGATCGGCACTATGAAAGTTGACGTCATGCATACGCCCGGCCACACGCCGGCCTGTATGACTTACGTGATCGGCGATGCGGCATTTGTCGGCGACACGCTGTTCATGCCAGATTTTGGCACCGCGCGCGCCGATTTCCCGGGCGGTTCCGCAACCGACCTGTACCAATCAATTCAGCGCATATTTTCGCTGCCGGACAGTACGCGCATATTTGTCGGTCACGACTACAAAGCACCCGGTCGGGATGAATTCGCGTGGGAAACCACCGTGGGCGAACAGCGTTCAGCCAATGTGGCTGTGGGCGAAGGCAAGACACAATCGGAATTTGTCGCAGCGCGCAACAAACGCGATTCCGAACTGGCCGCGCCAAAGCTGATAATCCCATCGCTGCAAGTCAACATGCGGGCTGGAAACATGCCCGAACCCGAAGACGACGGCAAATCCTATTTGAAGCTTCCAATCAAGAAAGTAATGAAATGATACATCAGGACTGGTTATTTGGATTGATCGGTGGGCTGATGATCGGCACCTCCGGTGCGATATTTCTGTTGGTCAACGGCCGTATTCTGGGTGCCAGCGGTGTGCTCGGCGGGCTGGTCGACGGCTCGGGGCGCGCCAACCGAAACGAACGCGTTAGCTTTGTAATCGGCCTGATCGCTGTGCCATTTGTTCTGACATTTCTTTGGGTCAGGCCCGACACGCACCTGAGCGAAAATCTGGCCGTGGTCATTGGCGCGGGCCTGCTGGTTGGCCTTGGGTCACGCATGGCCAACGGATGTACCAGCGGCCACGGCGTGTGCGGTATCTCGCGTCTGTCCGCACGCGGCATCGTCGCCACCATCGCCTATTTGCTGGCCGGTGCCGCTGCAATGATCATTTTCCGCCACGTCTGGGGGATCATCTGATGCGTAATTTCATGGGACTTCTGGTGGGCGGCCTGTTCGGTGCCGGCCTGTTCACATCGGGTATGACCGACACCAATAAAGTGCAAGGCTGGCTTGATCTGTTCGGCGCCTGGGACCCGACGCTGGCCTTTGTCCTGAGCGGCGCAATCGCCCCCATGGCAATCGCGTGGCGCGCGGCCGCACGGCGGCGGGTGGCAGTGCTTGGCAACGATTTGCCCGGCAGCCCGAATTCAGAGCTGGGGATCAATTTGATTGTTGGCTCAACCCTGTTTGGGGCCGGTTGGGCGTTGGCCGGACTGTGTCCCGGCCCTGCGGTTGCTTCGCTAAGCTACGGCGGCTTTGGTGGCGTCGCGTTTCTGGCCGCCATGTTCGGAGGCTTTCTGTTGTCGCCTTTTGTAAAGAGTTTTGTCGAAAACATCGGGCGGGCCGTCAGCAACGCTGAAAGCATCCGCCAAAACAAGAAATCTGAAAACTGGTAGACCTATGGATATCAAAACATTCAACGCAGACTATGCAGTCTGTTCCCAAATCTCGGTCACGCAAATGCAAGATATTGCGGCCCGTGGGTTCACGACAATAATTTGCAACCGGCCAGACACGGAAAATGCCGCTGGTCAGCAGTCGGCAGATCTGCGCGCGAAAGCGGCAGAGCTTGGCCTGCAGTTCCATTATAATCCGGTAATTGTTGGGCAGCTAAGCGAGGACAACATCACCCTGCAGGCAAGTGTTTTGGCCGAAACACAGGGCAAAACGCTGGCCTTTTGCCGCACGGGAATGCGCTCTGCGATCGTCTGGGGTTTGTCGCGCGCCGGACTGGACTCCGCCGACGACATTCTGGCAACAGCGGCGCGCGCCGGATTTGGGCTGGATAATCTGCGCCCCTATCTGGAGCAATCGGCAGTCGCCTGACCCAAAGGTTGAAATCCATCTATTTTGCCAATCCATTAGTCCCGGCTTATAAATCCGCATAAACCGCCGCCGCGAGATCGCCACATGCTGCAGAAATATTTTCCGATTCTGGTTTGGACCAGATCTTACACCCAACTTGATCTGTCCAGCGATCTGCTGGCAGCGGTCATCGTCACGATCATGCTTATCCCGCAATCGCTGGCGTATGCATTGCTGGCGGGGCTGCCGCCCGAAGTTGGGCTTTACGCGTCAATTGCGCCCCTGATCGTATACGCGGTTTTTGGAACCTCGCGGACGCTGGCGGTGGGACCGGTCGCAGTTGCCTCGTTGATGACAGCGGCGGCGGTTGGCGAACTGGCTACGCAGGGTTCGCCGGAATACGTTGGAGCCGCCGTTGTGCTCGCTTTTTTATCAGGGCTAATGTTAACGGTGATGGGGCTGCTGCGGTTGGGTTTTCTGGCCAATTTTCTGTCACACCCGGTGATTTCGGGTTTCATCACCGCTTCGGCCATCATTATTTCGGCGGGCCAGCTGAAAAACCTTACCGGTGTGCCGATCCACGGCCATAATCTGTTGCACATCGTTGAATCGTTCGTGTCGCAGATCGACCAGTTGAACATTCCTACAACCTTGATCGGCGTGGCGGCGGTGGCGTTTTTATACTGGTCAAGAAAACGCGTCAAACCACTACTAAGAGGTAAAGGATATTCCGAACGTTTGGCTGATGCGGGTGCTAAAATGGCGCCGATCCTGTCCATCGTGGTCACCACGTCGATCGTGTTTCTATTGGGTCTGGATGGCGCGGGGGTCAAAATTATCGGCGACATTCCAAATGTGCTGCCTACGATTCACATTCCCGGGTTTGATCGCGAACTTTGGATGTCGATTGCCACGCCGGCCCTGTTGATTTCCATCGTTGGTTACGTGGAAACCGTATCCGTGGCGCAGACTTTGGCGGCCAAGCGGCGTCAGCGCATCGACCCAAATCAGGAACTGATCGCGCTTGGCACTGCCAATCTGGGTTCCGCGGTGTCTGGCGGTTTTCCCGTAACCGGTGGTTTTTCCCGCTCTGTCGTCAATTTTGAGGCCGGCGCACAGACCCCCGCTGCGGGCGCGTTTACGGCCCTCGGCATCGCATTTGCCACGGTGTTTTTGACGCCGCTTTTGTTCTTTCTGCCCAAGGCCACATTGGGGGCGACGATCTTTGTTGCGGTGCTGTCGCTGATCGACAAAAAGTCAATCGTGCACACATTTGAATATTCCAAGGCCGATTTCGCAGCGATGATGGCGACAATCCTGCTGACGTTGACCACTGGCGTGGAAATAGGCATCACTGCGGGGGTTTTGCTGTCCTTGTTCCTTCATTTGCAACGCACGTCCAAACCGCATTACGCCATCGTCGGGCGGGTGCGTGGCACCGAACATTTCCGTAATATCCTGCGCCACGACGTGCAGACCCACCCTGAAACCCTGTCGATCCGCGTCGACGAAAGCCTGTATTTTCCGAATGCACGCTTTTTGGAAGACACGATCAACGGTGCCTTGGCCGACAATGCGGCCATTCGCAATGTCGTCCTGATGTGTCCTGCCGTCAATTTTATCGACAGCTCGGCGCTTGAAAGTCTGGAACTGCTGAACGAAAGACTGCGCGACAGCGGTGTGCGCCTGCATCTGTCCGAGGTCAAAGGACCGGTCATGGACCGGCTGACGAAAACGCATTTTCTTAGCAACTTAAGCGGCAACATATACCTGTCACACAACGATGCCTTTGAAGAGTTATGCACGCACGATTGTTAGATTTGGACAGGTCACGCGTGACGCGGATAGCCCTGAATGCATCTCAGAATTTCTGCGCCTCCTCTTCCAGAAGACGGGCAAAACACGCGTCCTGTTTTGTGATCAGGGCCAGTCGCCGTTCGGATATCTGGGCGTTCAGCAGAGACCGGCGCAAAACCGTATTTTGGCCGTGAACGCTGGCGGCAAAGCGCGCTTCGGAGATAAGATTTGCGACGGGACTGCCCAGCGACGCCAAGCCGTGATACCCCCCCATGGCGTTAAACCCGGCGCGCATGCACTGCCCCGGATTTACCGCACACGCGGTTGTGCACAACGCCTGAAGCGGCGCTCCGATATCGGCCTGAGCCAACCAGTCCTGAAGATCACTGGTGCGCACATTGCTATCCATGAACACCCGCTGCGGATCACCCGGCAGCAAAGCGTCCGCTTCGCCGTCCATCGCATCGATATTTCCCCCCTGATAAACCACTTCGCGCCAGATCAGATAGCGCATAGATTTGGGATAAAACGGGTCGTCCGCGTAGGTGGCAAATCCCTTGCCTTGTCGCGCTTCAAGCGAAATTAGCGCCTGACGCGCGGCGCGGTTTTCTCCAGCGCGCGCAAAACGCAACGCCGTTTTTACGTCCGATCGCACCGCCCACACCGCGATCCAGTCGCGTGCCAGTTCGATGTCGGGAAGCGATTTCATCCAACTCGATCCCGAAAACACGCCCGGGCGCCGCATCAGCGATACCCGCGCCTCGCGGTCAAGCAACGATAGCCACGGTCCTTGCAATTCGGGGCTTTTGTCCACCATCGCCAGCAACACACGGGCGGCGGCATTGCCTTTGCGGCTCAGGCTGGCCAGCGCGGGCAATGCGTGTTCTTCATCGCCGGCAAGCCACCCCGCCACGGCGTGTTGAAACGCCAGATCGTACTGCCCGTGCATCGGCGTTTGCGCGGTCGCAGAAATTGGGTCCGCGACGATCAACCCGCATATTAATACCAGCGCAACAAATCCGCGCCAAAGCCGACAAAAAACATCTGGGAACCACCTCAGCATTATTCTGTTGCCTTGGTTCGCAAACTTTGCACCAGTTCCGATAGCGCCGAAAGCGCAATTTCTGCGGGCGTCACCGATCCGATATTCAGCCCAAGCGGCGCGTGAATACGCGCCAGCGCCTCCGGCGCAATGCCGGACGACGAAAGACGCGACAGCCTTTTGGCGTGGGTCTTTTTCGAACCGAGACAGCCCAGATAGAAAACATCGCTGTTTAGCGCCGCGATAATGGCGGGATCGTCGATTTTGGGATCGTGCGACAGGGTGATAACGGCGGTGCGGTTATCCAGACCCACCGACGCAAGCGCGCTGTCGGGCCAGTCGTTGCGCCGCACCTGCGCCGGAAACCGGGCTTCGGTGGCAAAGGCGTCGCGCGGGTCCACCAGAACAGTATCGAGCCCAAGCTCGCTGGCCATGCGCAATAAGGGTTGTGCGATGTGGACGGCACCGACCACAATCAGGCGCAGGGGCGGCGCGTGGACACCCACAAACCAATCGCCGGCCTGTCCTGAGTCATGCGCGTTGATCCGGTCGCGAATGTCAGGCGTTTCCTTGTTGGAATCGATCGTCAAGCGGCTGTCAAAGGACTGTATATTGACCAGCCACGCCACGGTTTTTCGCGCCGCACGCGCCTGCACCAGCGCTTGCAACTGCGCGGTCCGGGCGTCACCGGGGGCCAGCGGTACCAGCAATATGCTGATCCGTCCTCCGCAAGTCAGACCGACCGAAAACGCCGTTTCGTCGGCCACACCAAATTCCAGAACGCAGGGTTTCCCCGACGCGGTGACATCCGCCGTTTCGGCAACCACGGCGCCTTCGACGCAGCCACCGGATACCGAACCGACCATTTCGCCGCTTGCGGACACCACCATCTGCGCGCCGACGGGCCGTGGTGAGGAGCCCCAGGTTTCGATCACCGTGGCCAAAACCACCGGCCTGCCCTGCGATATCCAGCGCAGCGCGCATTCCGGAATATTGTCAAAATCTGCGGGCGTCATAGGGTATCGCGCAATCATTTCGTGATCTACGTCAATCCCGTATACCATGGCGCGCGCGCCGGATCATGTCCAGCGACGCGAGAAATGCACGTTCAGGCGGCGCTGGCCGGTTTGCGGCGCGGTCTGCGCCGACGTGACTTTTTCGGCTTCATTGCCATAGAGTCGCCACTGTCCCCATCACGGTTGAACCGGCGGCGCGGTCGGTGTTTGGGCGGGCGCGGCGTTTCCAAAACTTCTGGCGCGCTTTCAGGTATCGCTGTGCCGTCAACCATCAGCGCCGGAATTTTGAGGCGGATCAGCCGTTCGATGGCGCGCAAAAGTTTGACGTCGTCAGCCGTGCAAAACGACACGGCCAGACCCGAGGCACCGGCGCGGGCCGTGCGGCCAATGCGGTGTACATAGCTTTCCGGCACATGCGGCAGATCGTAATTCACAATCAACTCGACCCCGGGCACGTCGATACCGCGCGCGGCTATGTCGGTGGCGGTCAGCACGGGTTTGGATCCATCGCGAAACGCTGCCAACGTGCGCGTGCGCTGGTTTTGCGACTTGTTGCCGTGAATGGCCTCCGCCGACAGGTTTTCCGAGTTTAACTTGCGCGTCACCTTGTCCGCTCCGCGTTTGGTACGCGTGAAAATAATCACACGTTTTCCTGGATTTGCCTTGATCAACTTTGCCACGGCACTGGGTTTGTCGCCGGGTTGCATATGCATGACGCTTTGGTTGATTTTCTCGACCGTGGTTGCGGCGGGTGTCACGGAAACTTCGACAGCTTCGCTTAGATAGTCGTTAGATAACGCTTTGATTTCCTTGGGCATCGTTGCGGAAAACAGCAAAGTCTGGCGCTTCTTTGGCAACAGTTTCAAAATGCGCTTGATCGCCGGTAAAAACCCGATGTCGAGCATCTGGTCAGCCTCGTCCAGCACCACGGATTGCACGCGGTCAAGGCGGATGATTTTTTGCGCCACAAGATCTTCGAGCCGCCCGGGCGTGGCCACAAGGATGTCGATGCCGTTTTTCAGCGCCAATCTGTGCCGCCGCACAGGCACGCCGCCGACAACCGAAGCGGACCACAGGCCCAGCCCGCGGCCATAAGTTTTGACCGCCGTTTCGATTTGCGCCGCCAGTTCGCGGGTTGGCGACAAGACCAGCATCCGCACGTCGCGCGGCGATTTGGCGGGGATTTCACCCATCATCCTGTGCAATAGCGGCAGCGTAAAAGCTGCGGTTTTGCCGGTGCCCGTCTGGGCAAGGCCCACCACGTCGTGTCCCTTAAGGATCGGTGGTATCGCCTTATTTTGAATGGGCGTCGGAGTGTCGTAGCCTTCGTCGGCCAGCGTTTTGAGCAGCGCATCGCCCAGCCCAAGGTTTTTAAATGTCACGTCTATATCTTTCATTCGGCCTGCACATGTGTGCAGGCGTGTCCAGAGTTAAATCCTGTCGGATGCGACAGGCTCTGGCGCTTTATGAAAGGCAGAGTTGGCCGCGGGGTCGATTTTGGCGCCCTATTTGTAACGCGCCGTCGTTCTTTGGTGCCTAAGACACCAGAAACACAGCCATGTCAATGTCTTGGATGCCGCACTTACGTTCCCGTCAGGACACCGCGCGACATCTGGTCGGCCTCGATGCTTTCAAACAGCGCCTGAAAGTTGCCTTCGCCAAAGCCGTCGTCGCCTTTGCGTTGGATGAATTCAAAAAAGATCGGCCCGACCACGGTTTTAGAAAATATCTGCAGCAGAATCCGTGTTTCCCCACCATCGACCACCCCTTCGCCGTCGATCAGAATGCCGTGGGTCTGCATACGATCAAGTGGTTCGCAATGCCCGTGCACCCGGTCTATGCTTTGCGCATAATAGTGGCGATTGGGCGCTGGCATGAATTTTACCCCGTTTGCCGCCAGCCTGTCGGTCCCCCCGTATAAGTCCTCGGTCCCCACGGCGATGTGTTGAATACCTTCGCCGTTATATCGTTTCAGATATTCCTCGATCTGGCTGTGGTCGTCTTTGCTTTCGTTGATGGGGATACGAATACGCTGACACGGTGACGTCAGCGCACGCGAAAACAACCCGGACTGACGCCCTTCGATGTCAAAGAACCGGATTTGTTTGAACCCGAAAATATCGCAATAAAAATTGAACCAGTGGTCCATGTTGCCGCGATGCACATTGTTGGTCAGATGATCGAGATAGTAAAATCCCAACCCCTCGTTTGGCTCGGTGGTGTTGAAAAAATCAAACTCATCAGCGTAGGGCGAGCCGATATTGCCGTAAGTATCGATGAAGTAAATCAGACTGTCGCCGATCCCGTAGATCGCTGGCACGTCCAGCGTTTTATCGCGTCCCGTGTAGCCTTTGGCGCCCTTGGACACCGCATGTGCATAGGCTTTGTTCGCGTCAACAACACGCCAGGCCATCGACGGCGCACAGGGGCCGTGCAGGGCGGCAAAATTCATGGCCATCGAACCGGGCTCGGCATTGATCACATAGGTAATATCGCCCTGCTGCCACAGTTCGATGTTCCTGGTTTTGTGTTTGGCGGTGTTGACGAACCCCATTTTGCCAAATGTATCGCGCAGCCTGGACGGGTCGTCGTGGGCGAATTCGACAAATTCCATACCGTTGGTTCCCGCAGGATTGGTCGCGCTGATCGGCTGTTGCGGTGCGTCGTGCGGGAAGGGACCCATGGCTAACTCCTGTCAATGAATGTCGTGATACTAACGCAGAACCCATGCGGTTGTTGCGCAAAATTTGTGAATATATCGCAAAAATATACGTAATTTGTGTATGTTTTTCACAAATCATGCGCTAAACTCCCGTTCAAATGCTTGACCATACCGATATTCGCCTTTTGAAAGCGCTGCAAAAAGACGCGCGACTCACTTCGTCAGAGCTTGGCGACATTTTGAATCTGTCGCCTTCGCAGTCCGCACGTCGCCGCGCTGCGCTGCAGGCAGAAGGTTATATCGATGGATTTTCCGTGCGGTTGGATCCGGTCCATCTGGGCCTGAATGTTCAGGCGTTCGTGCAGGTGTCGATGGTCACACACACCCCGCGGTCCGCCGGTCGTTTTCAGTCACTGATCCGCACCCGTGAAGAGGTGGTCAGCGCCTGGACCCTGACCGGTGAAGCTGATTATTTGCTGCGTGTTTACTGCGCCGATCTTCAGGCGCTCAACAGGCTTGTACACGAGGTGTTTCTGCCCCACGATGCCGTGGCGCGTGTGCAAAGCCAAATCGTCATGGATCAGACCAAAGCCGACGCACCGCTGCCGATCCATCTGTAGGGGTAACCATGGAAAGCTTTCTGTTTCAGGCGACAATTTATCTGGGTGCTGCTGTGATCGCGGTTCCCATTGCCAAAAAGCTGGGCCTTGGATCGGTGCTTGGCTATCTGATTGCCGGTGTCGTGATCGGGCCGGTTATCGGGCTGGTTGGTTCGGAAACGAAGGATTTGCAGCACTTCGCCGAGTTTGGCGTGGTGATGATGCTGTTCGTTGTCGGGCTGGAGCTGGAGCCACGCGCGCTGTGGGACATGCGCCACCGTCTCATCGGCCTTGGCGGCTTGCAGATTTCGCTGACCACAGGCGCGATCACCGGTGTCTGCGTGCTCACCGGACTGCCGCTGACGGTCGGGCTGGCGATCGGGCTGACCTTTGCGCTGTCGTCTACGGCGATTGTGCTGCAGACACTGAACGAAAAGGGCCTGATGCAAACCCCCGGCGGACGCAACAGTTTTTCCGTCCTTCTGACGCAGGACATTGCCGTCATCCCGATGCTGGCACTGATCCCGCTTTTGGCGCTGCCGGGTCTGCACAACGAAATTGCTACGCACGGCAGTGACGATGCGTCAATGTCTCTGGTCGAAGGGTTGCCCGGCTGGGGCGTCACGCTGGTGACCATCGGTGCTGTGGCTACGGTCGTGCTGGGAGGTCACTATCTGTCGCGGCCGCTGTTCCAGATCATTGCCACGCTGAAACTGCGCGAAATGTTCACAGTGGCCACGTTGCTTTTGGTCATCGGCATTGCGCTTTTGATGACACTGGTGGGTTTGTCACCGGCTTTGGGGACGTTTTTGGCGGGTGTCGTTCTGGCCAACTCTGAGTTCCGCCACGAATTGGAATCCGACATTGAACCGTTCAAAGGCCTGCTATTGGGATTGTTTTTCATTACGGTGGGTGCAGGTATCAATTTTAACATCCTGTTTGGCAATTTCACGACGGTATTTGGCCTGACACTTGGCGTTATGGGCACCAAAGCGCTTGTGCTGTTTATTCTTGCGCGCATTTTCCACCTGAAAGGGCGCGATCAGTGGTTGTTCACCCTTGGGCTTGCCCAGGCCGGCGAGTTTGGTTTTGTGCTGATCGGCTTCACGGTGCAGACCAACGTCATTCCGTTCGATCTGTCACAGACGCTGTTGTTGGTGATCGCGCTGTCGATGATGTTGACACCGCTTTTGTTCATTGCGTTCGAGAAACTTGCCGAACGGTTCGCCGAAACCCCGCAACAGCAGCAGGCCGACGACATCGACGGCCACGCACCAATCATCATTGCGGGAGTCGGGCGTTTCGGACAGGTGGTCAATCGCATGGCCGTAATGAGCGGCATGAACGCCACGGTGCTTGATCACGACATCAATATTCTGCGCATGCTGCGCAAATTTGGTTCGGTGGCGCATTATGGTGACCCCACCCGACCCGAACTGCTGCACGCGGCGGGAATTCTGCACGCCAAAATATTAGTTGTGGCTGTGGACGACATGAACGCGGCGGTGAAACTGGTCAAACAAGCGCGCCGCCTGCGGCCCGATATCCACATCATCGCCCGGGCGCGCAATCGTCTGAACGTGTACGAATTGTTTCGCGCAGGCGCCAATGACATCGTGCGTGAAACTTTCGACAGTTCGATGCGCGCCGGTAAATATGTGCTTGAAAACATGGGGTTAACAGCGTTCGAAGTTGAAACCGCAGCCGACGATTTTTTTAAGCTCGACCGACGCGCCATGCTTGAAATGGCCGAACTGTGGGATCCCGATGTTCCCTTTGAAGACAACACCGCCATGGTCGCCAAAGCCCGCGAGCTTAACAACAATCAAATCACGGCGTTCACCGTTAAAGAGGCTGACACCACCGCAGAGGAAAGCGCTTCAAACGCTTAAAGCCGCGCCAAAAAAGTGGCGAACCTACGTTCCGGACACCCCGGCTTCGGCGAATGTTGCCATGCCCGAGTGACACGCCAGAGCCGCACGCACAATGGGGATCGCCAGCGCACCGCCAGAGCCTTCGCCCAGACGCAGCCCCAGATCAAGCAGCGGGCGCAGGCCGAGCGCCTCCAGAAGACGCGCGTGTGCGTTTTCATCCGACCTATGCCCGGCGATACAGTGATCAAGCCCGCCAGGCACCGCTTTGGCCAGCACCGCCGCCGCTGCGGTGCAGATAAATCCGTCCAACACCACCGGAACGCGCCACACGCGCGCCCGCGCAATCGCCCCGACCATCGCCGCCAATTCGCGCCCGCCAAGGCAGCGCAAAACTTCCAGCGGCTGGTCCGGCACCGCCGCATGACGCGCAAGCCCGGTAGTTACAACGCGCGTTTTGATCGCCAACCCGTCGTCGTCCACACCGGTGCCACGCCCGACCCAGTCGGCGGCGTCACCGCCGAACAGCGCACAGGATATGGCCGCTGCGGCGGTGGTATTGCCGATACCCATCTCGCCCGTGACCAGTAAATCGGTGGTGCGCGACACGCTGTTCCAGCCGGTCAATAGCGCTTTCACGACCTCGTCTTCGGTCATGGCGGGGCCTGTGGTAAAATCGGCCGTTGGCTGATCCAGCGACAAGGCCTCGACGGTTAACGTCGCGCCCGCCGCTGCGCACAGCTGGTTGATCGCCGCACCTCCTGCGGAAAAATTCCCGACCATTTGCGCGGTGACCTCGGTGGGAAAGGCCGACACACCAAGCGCGCTGACACCATGGTTGCCCGCAAATATCGCTACTTGCGGATGGCTGATAAACGGGGCCGCGTCACCCCGCCAACCGGCATACCACTGGGCGATTTCTTCGAGCCGCCCCAGCGCACCGGGCGGTTTGGTCAACTCGGCGTTGCGGGCGGCCGCTGCTTTTTTCGCGTGGACGTCCTCTGAGGCAAAACTTTGCAAAAGCACAGCAAATTCTGCCAGCGTCCTAAACGGTTCCGTGTCGGTCATAGAAATCGGTGCCTTTGATTGCGCATTGAATGTGCGCCTGTTTAGCGGCTACACCAGCTGTTGAAAGCCCCAAAAACGCAAGTTTTCGTCCCATGCACGACACCCAAACCAGTCGCCCTTTTGCTTGCGTTGACATCGTTCTGGCTCTGGGGTTGCTGACGCGTCTGCCGATGCGGGTTGGCGACAAGGATTTTGCCACGCGCAGCGCATTTGCTGTCTGGGCTTATCCGTTGGTCGGTGCCGTCGTCGGCGTACTTGCAGCGAT
>CAZPQL010000029.1:0-34992 GCA_964588725.1 uncultured Rhodobacterales bacterium | reverse complement strand
TGCGCCACAGCGTCCAGCACGCAAACAACAACCCACCAAGCGCGACGTGATAGGCAATCAGCGCGAGAATAATCGCGACCCAGTTTTCAAAACCGACGTGGTCGATATTGGCGCGCAGATCGAAATTTACCCCGATCAGGATCATGATCACCATGGCAAAGGCCGCCATGATAATGATGCGCCCGTTTCCCTGTTCTTCTTCCAGCTTGCGATAACCCGCCAGCATGATTGCCCCGCCCGCGCCAAGTGCGGCGGCGGGTGTCGGGTTGGTGATACCGCCCAGAATTGACCCAAGCACGGCAACAATCAGCACGAGCGGCGGAAAGACCACGCGCAAGACTTCGTTCTGGCCAAGAATCCCCGCCGCGTATCGACAGCCGTAAAGCGTGATCAAAAGCGGGATACCCAGTATCAGGATCGCAATACCCGGCGACGTAGTCGGTGAAATGAACAATATGTCGACCGCCAGCGCCAGTACCACACCGCTAAATCCTATAATCAAAGGTCGCGGATCCGCGGCTTTATTCACGCCATACGCCGTGGTCAGGATCAATGTCAGCAGCAAGAACGGGATCAATATATCTTTGGAGATCGGCGCCGCGATTGCGATGCGGTGAGCGATCTCTTGCGTGACCTGCTCTGGTGTGCGGGTGCGATCTTCCTGTGTTTGTCCGCCTGCAGCGTCAATTTTTGCCTGTTGCGCCACCGCACGGTCCCATTTTTCCTGACCGTGGTTTTCGATCATTGCGGCCTGGCACTGGTCGGACACATTGGTTCGCAAATCGGGTTGCTCGCCGATATCGGCAATCGAGCTGACCGTGATATCCTGTGAACCAACCAGGTTGACAGACCCCGCCGCCAGAGCAAACGCGATCACCCCTGCCGGTACGATCAGGAACCACGTCAATCCGTGGTTACGGGTGATTCGTGCGCGCGACGTCGCATCACCAATAACTGGCGGAGCTTTCTCGGGGTTCAGCAGCGCATAGCCAAAGGCATAGACTCCGTAAAGTATGGCCAGCAAAACGCCGGGTAAAATCGCCGCCTGAAACAAGGTACCAACCGACAGAACGGCGGCTTCGCCCAGATAGGTCAGAGCGTCCGAACAGCCGACCACCTGCGCGCGCGCCTCTTGAGCAACCGAATACAGATCGCCCGCCAGAGTGCCCAACAGAACAATAACGATCGACGGCGGAATGATCTGCCCCAGCGTGCCCGATGCGGCGATCACACCGGTTGCAAGTTCCGCCGAATAACCATGACGCAACATGGTCGGCAACGACAACAACCCCATCGTAACCACAGTTGCGCCGACGATGCCGGTCGAGGCCGCGAGAAACGCTCCCACCGCCACAACCGCAACCGCCAGCCCCCCGGGCAAAGGGCCAAAAACCTTGGCCATCGTGGTCAGGAGTTCATTAGCGATCTTGGAACGCTCCAGCGTGATGCCCATGAGAACAAACATCAAAACCGCCAACAGCGTTTCAATCGACGCGCCTGCGAACACCCTTTCGTTCATGCGGTTGACGATAAAGCTAAGATTGCGGTCCATGGCAAATTCCCAACCGCGCGGAAACAAAGGTTCGGTCAGCAACGGCAAGTCCGGGTATCGAAACAGCGAAATATCAAAGGGCCGCACACCGTTCTTGGTCAGGGCCTCGTAGGCGTCGCTGCTTTTGTCGACGAACGCGTGGTTCAGCGACCCGGTTCCATCCAGAAGCGCCAGAATACCAAAAGAAATAATCGCAGCGCCGCCAATGGCAAAGCCCACCGGAAAACCAGACATTATCCCGGCAAACAGGCTGGCAAATACAATCAGCAGTCCAAGCTCGACCCCATCAAGTCCCAAAATCATTCAGCTGCTCCCACGTGCATCGTCGCATCTGCCAAAGCTTCTTTTTCAGCGTTTTCGGCAAGGTGGTCGAAATCCAGATTGCGGCTTTCGCTATCGGGGCCTTCTTTGAATTCAAGGTAGCTGCGGTAGAAAAAGGCGACGCCCTGCAGGAACATAAGCCCGGCAAAGCTGACAAGCAGTATTTTGAACAGAAAATAGGCGTTAAACCCGTTGGGTGAAAATCCGATGGTTTCGATGTTCCATTTCAGAAAACCCGATTTGCGCAGCAGTGCGTCAAGCGTATTTGAAGCCGCCGGTTTGGGCACCACCAAATGACGCCACAGAAAAAACCAGCCGTACATCCAGACCAATGTCATCGTCGGCAGAATAAAAAACAGCGACCCGAACATATCGATGACTTTTTTGGTTTTGAAACTGACGTTTGCATAAAACAAATCAACACGGACGTGTCCGCCCTGTACAAACGTGTAAGACACGCACAGCGCCACCACGATGGCATTGAACAGCTTCAGTTCTTCGGCGTACCAGCTGATATCCTGCTGGAATGTATAACCAAACGGGCCAATGGATATATGCGAAACCAAAAATATCCGCTGTAAAAACACGATAATGATTTGTTGCAGGACCATGAACAGTCCAGCCCAGGCCGCAACGCGACCCACACCGTTGGCGATGCCTTCCAGCACACGCAATACTTTCCAAAGAAAACCACGGCGGAAAATTCCGATAATGGTGATCACAAGGAAAAAATCAAAAATGACAAAAAAGAACTCGACTGAACCGCCATAGTAAATAAAGCGCATCAGCGACTTGGGATCAGACCAGTTGACCCATGTGTTCAGGTGCAGGATCGCGTAGAAAAAATCGTAAAATCCCAGCCCCACCTGCGTGAAGAACCACGTAATCGCGCCCATCGAAAATCCCCCTCGTCAGGCCCGCCCGGACCTGTCCCGACACAAACTGCCCCCGAATCCACTCCGGGGGCAGTTCACTTTTTGGCCGACTTTTAGCCCAGTACGCGGTCGCGCTGACGGGTATATGTTGTGGCAGCTTTCGAAATCCAGCCCGAGCTGTCCTTCATGGATGTGCGGTATTCGCCAAGAATTTGTGCGAACAAATCATCACCAAGAAACTCGTCATAGACCTTTTGCGACGCAACGCCAAAGGCGTCCCATACGCTGTCAGGGAATTCCAGAACCTTGACACCACCGGCGGCCAGACGCGAAAGCGCGGCACCGTTGTTGTTCAGGTACTGGCTCATGGACCAGATATTCGTGGCACCGGCAGCGATTTCCAGAATTTTCTGGTGCGCAGGAGACAACGTGTTGTAACGCTCGAGGTTGACCGAGGCCGACAACGCTGCCGACGGCTCGTGAAAGCCCGCAGTATAGTAGAACTTGGTGATCTCCTGGAATCCGGCCTTTTCATCCGCCCAGGGACCGATCCACTCGGTACCGTCAATCGCGCCGGACGACAGCGCCTGATACACTTCTGAACCCGGAATGTTCTGCACCGATGCACCAAGATAGCCCAATGCTTTACCGCCCAGACCCGGCATACGGAATTTCAATCCGTTGAAATCTTCGGGACCGTTGATTTCCTTGCGGAACCAACCACCGGCCTGTGTCGATGTGTTTCCTGCGTTGAATGGTTTCAGGTTAAAGACAGCGCCCAAAGCATCGTGATGCTCACGCCCACCGCCATGATAGTACCAGTTGTTGTGCTCTGTTGCCGTCATACCGAACGGAACGCCGGTAAAGAACGCAAACGCAGGGTGCTGACCGGTGAAATAGTAGTCAGCCGAGTGGTATATGTCGGCCTGACCTGACGACACCGCGTCGAAAACCTCAAGCGCACCAACCAGTTCGCCAGCGGCCTTGATCTCGATTTCCATCGTGCCGTCGGACATGGCGTTGACAGCATCGGCGAAGAATTGTGCCGCGTCAAACACCCCGGCAAGGCCGCGGCCCCACGAGGTGACAAGCGTCAGTTTTTCGACACTGGCGTGCGAAGCAGCGACTGCAGGTGTTGCAAGCGCCGTTGCGGCGGCTGCAGAGCCACCCAGCGCAGTTGTTCTTAGAAAAGAACGACGATCCATTTTATTTCCTCCCAAAAATACCCCGCCCGGATTTAGCCGGGGCTTGTGAATGTCCGCAGAAGCTAGCGCAGAATGTCGCAGGGGGCAAACCGATTCCTGATTAAAAAGTAAAATTTTCACGAGCCATGTAAGGGGGTCCGCTGTTATGTGCGGGCTTCGCTGGTCGCGCGATGGGTCTTTTTTTGTCACCGCAAAGATTTCAGGAATTTTGTGAAATATTATTACGCGAAAATACCACATTCAGCAATTAAACGTCATATCAGGATAAAGTACGGTAACATCCTGCTTGCTTTTGTCTTGACGCCGGTTCCGCCTGCTCATAAATTGCCCGCCAAGGAGACGGCAATGGAAAGTGTCATTCTAAACGTGGCGACGCGCATGGCGCATTGACGAAAACCGTTCGTCGTGTGGCCGTGCCCCCGCTTTTCGGGGGTTTTTTTATGTCAGTCCATAATTGGAAAAGATGAAAGTGTACCCATGAGCGGTCAGATAAGCGGCGCGGAAATTGTAATTCGGGCATTGATAGATCAAGGCGTCGATACCGTGTTCGGCTACCCCGGCGGCGCGGTGCTGCCAATTTACGACGAGTTGTTTCAGCAAAATAATATCCGGCATATTCTGGTGCGCCACGAACAGGGTGCAACCCACGCCGCCGAGGGATATGCGCGTTCCACCGGCAAGCCCGGCGTTGTGCTTGTAACCTCCGGTCCCGGTGCGACCAACGCGGTGACCGGCATGACCGACGCGTTGATGGACAGCATCCCGATGGTGGTCCTGTCAGGCCAGGTGCCTACTTTCATGATCGGCAACGACGCCTTTCAGGAAGCCGACACCGTAGGCATCACGCGACCCTGCACCAAACACAACTGGCTGGTGAAAGACACCGACAAGCTGGCGCAAACCATTCATCAGGCGTTTCATGTGGCGGCAACCGGACGCCCCGGCCCTGTTCTGGTGGATATTCCCAAGGACGTACAGTTTGCAGCCGGCACGTATGTGTCGCCACAAAAGGCCGACACCTCGCATTATCAGCCGCAGATCAAAGGCAAAATCGAGGCCGTTACAGCGCTAGTCGATCTGTTGGAAAGCGCTGAAAAGCCAATTCTGTATACCGGTGGCGGTGTCATCAACTCGGGCAGCGGCGCATGCCAATTACTGCGCGAACTGGCGAAGGCATCCAAAATTCCTGTGACGTCTACTTTGATGGGGCTGGGTGCATACCCCGCGTCGGGCGACGAATGGATCGGTATGCTGGGTATGCACGGCACATACGAGGCCAATCTGGCCATGTATAATTGCGATCTGATGATCTGCGTTGGTGCGCGGTTCGACGACCGGATCACCGGACGGGTCGAAGATTTTTCACCCGATTCCAAAAAGGTCCATATCGACATCGATCAGTCGTCCATCAACAAGGTGATCGCTGTCGATATTCCGATTCTTGGCGACGTAGGGCACGTTTTGGAAGACGTTCTCAAGATATGGAAAAGCCGCGGACGTAAAACCAAATCGGCCGCGATAAAAAAATGGTGGGATCAGATTGGTCGGTGGCGCGATGTTGACTGCCTGAAATACAATAACTCCGACACGGTGATCAAACCGCAATACGCCTTGCAGCGGCTTGAAGCGCTGACCAAAGACCTGAACCGCTACGTCACCACCGAGGTTGGACAGCACCAGATGTGGGCGGCGCAGTACATGGGATTTGAAGATCCGCACCGGTTTATGACCTCTGGTGGATTGGGTACCATGGGGTACGGATTGCCCGCGTCGATGGGCGTGCAGGTGGCGCACCCCGGTGCGCTGGTGATCAACGTGGCCGGTGACGCGTCGTGGCTGATGAATATGCAGGAAATGGGAACGCTGATGCAGTTCGATCTGCCCGCCAAACAGTTTATCCTAAATAACGAACGGCTTGGCATGGTGCGCCAGTGGCAGGAATTGCTGCACGGTAACCGCTATTCGCATTCGTGGTCTGAATCTTTGCCTGATTTCGTCAAGCTGGCCGAAGCGTTCGGCGCCAAGGGCATCCGTTGCACCGACCCCGCCGATCTCGACGATGCAATCAAGGACATGCTGGCACACGACGGGCCGGTAGTGTTTGACTGCGTAGTCGAAAAACACGAAAACTGTTTCCCGATGATCCCGTCGGGTAAGCCGCATAACGAGATGCTGCTCGGCGAAGCGTCCACCAAAGACGCAATCGCTGCGGGCGGCGCGGTGATGGTTTAAGGAGGTGGTGGCATGAATGCGCTCTCGATCAAAAAAGGCACCTCGCGCAAAAGCGCGTATGACTTGAAAAATACGCTTGGGGACGTGCAGGAAACCCACACGCTGGCGGTGCTGGTGGATAACGAGGCCGGCGTTCTGGCGCGCGTCATCGGGCTGTTTTCGGGGCGCGGCTACAACATCGAAAGCCTGACCGTGGCCGAAGTTGATCACACCGGCCACCTGTCGCGCATCACCATTGTTACCCGTGGGACCCCTGCGGTGATCGATCAGATCAAAGCCCAGCTCGACCGGATCATCCCTGTGCACGAAGTGCACGATCTGACAGTAGAAGGCCCGTCGGTCGAACGTGAACTGGCGATGCTAAAGGTGTCGGGTGCCGGCGAAAAACGCGTCGAGGCCATGCGGCTGGCCGATATTTTCCGCGCGTCCGTGGTAGACACCACGTTGGAAAGCTTCGTGTTCGAAATTACCGGTACGCCGGAAAAAATCGACGCGTTTGTCGATCTGATGCGCCCGCTTGGTCTAAGCGAAATCGCCCGCACCGGCGTCGCGGCGATGTTGCGGGGCGTCTAGCCATCGCAGTGTCGCAATGACAACCGAAATCATCGAAGAAACCACAGTCGTTGAATTAAAAGGCTGCCGCGTTGCCATGGCCAGCATGGTGTTCGACGGAGATTATGCTTTGCCACACGGCAAAACCGGCAGAGGACTGTCGTGCGTTCTCGTGTTGCTGGACCCGGGCGGCGACGATGTTTGGGTCGGCCGTGGTTCGGTTGTGAACATTCACGGCCTGGAGTGGAAAGTTGTAGACATCAACAAGACCGGAAATGAAAACGGGTCGGTAGCTCTGCAATACCTTGGCCGTTTGAATCTGTGGTCGCTTAGCAAGCACTATATTGCATGGTGGCGCGTGGATTTACCCGTGCCCCTGAACACGATCTGGCCGTACGTCGTTGATGCCGGCAATGATACCGGTGTTTGGGTCAGCGAAAGCGACGCGACCGTTGCGAATCCGGGGCAAGGAAAAACCCTTATTACGTGGTCAAATGGTGACGCTCTTGTTGCCAGTCCAAAGCAGTTGATCCCGGATATTTGCGCCGCCTTTGAACCCGCAATCGCGGTGACCACCACCGGCGCATATCTGAATATATTCATGTCCACCGACATTTACCTGCCGTGGGTCTGGACACCTTATAATGATGACGTGTTTGATCCCGGCCCGCATATCAATATATTCGCGGTTGAAAACGCCGCGCGGTTTAACCGCTTTCTGGGCTTGGTGCGGGAAAAATGCCTGGGCCTTGGCGGCCAGTGGACCCTGCTGGAGCCATAAAAAGGCCAGCCATGGCACTCGCCCATGATCAAACAAAACGGCATCGACATCGACGCGGATGCCACATTTTAGCCGCGGCACGTCGGGTCATAAATGATGCGATACAGAATTTCGCGTTTTAGCCGTAACTTCGGTTTTTGTCTAAAGCTTTGAAATATTGGGATTCAGGCAACTTTGGGTCAGTCTGGTGTCACGCGAAGTGTTTTCAGAAAACCTAAAACCGTTGACATTGTATTGTTCTCAAATTGGCAACAATCCAGACAATTGTCTTAACTGTTGCGACATTGGCAAAAGTCCACCGCGCCTAAACTCTGGTTTATTTTGGTGCTGTTAAACCTTTTGCCCATGGTCAGCACCCGCCCCGACCGTGCTTAGGTGATCGCAGGCCATCCGGTCCTGCCCGCTTTGACATCGGGCCGCGCAAAACGCACTTCGCACACCCGTCGGGAAAGCTGCTAGTTATGACAGAGTACCAGTATCGTGTTGTTATCGCTGCACCAAAACCACAAACCGGCGGGTCTGACGATGATCAGGGCGAGGGTCTATCGTTGCCACCCGAAGACCTGATTGAAGCGCAGCTGAAAAAAGGCTGGGTTTTCCTGCACGGAGAACTATTGCGCGACTCCGAAGAATCCGGCAGTTCAGATTCAGCAGCGTTCATTTTCCGGCGCAAAATACAGCAGACCGAAAAAACGCGCGGTCCGACCGGGCAAAAAGACCAGTTCAACTCTGCCGACCACGATCAGGCAGAGCACCCCGATCTTTTGGGCGCCTCGGGCAATCCCGAAGATTTCGGCTCGCAGGACATTAGCCTGCTTTTGCAACGCCGCGACGCGCGGCTGCGCAAGTCCGGCTGATATCCACGCAACGCAGACAAGAAAATGGGCGGGGTCGCCCCCGCCCAGTTTTGCGTTTTCAGGCTCATCGTTATACCGCTCGGTTTATTGCCTGCGGCCTGAACGCTGGGGAAAAGCGCACCCTTCCCCGAAATCTTGACAGCCGCCTTAGGATAGCTGCCAAGGTATCTGTGTTTCCCTCTAACTACACCCGCTGGTGGATCCGCAGGTGTTGCATTTCATGCAGGTACCGTTGCGCACCAACGTGTAGTTGCCACATTCGTTGCAGCTGTCGCCCTCAAATCCCTGAAGTTTGGCGCGCGCGCGGGCGTCCATTTTTGGTAATGTGACTTTGGTTTCGGGAACCAGCGTCGCGAGCGCGCCAAGCGGGTCATCACCCGGATCATCCGGTGTCATGAACACATCCTGCATCCCGCCCTGAAGCAGGGTCAATTCCTGAGGCAACCGCTTGCGCAAATACCCCGACGACGACACGCGCTTGATCATATCAAGCGACTTATTTGCCATTGGTGCGCTGACCTCGGAAATATTTCGTTTGCCTTCCTCGTCGCCACGTCCCAGATCGTCAAAGCTTTCGCCCAGGGGTTTGACATGTGCCAGATCGGTGCGGTCCAGATAGGAAATCGCCAGTTCGCGGAAAATGTAATCCAAGATCGACGTGGCGTTTTTGACGCTATCGTTGCCCGTGACCATGCCTGCGGGTTCAAAGCGCGTAAAGGTGAAAGCCTCGACAAATTCATCAAGCGGCACGCCGTATTGCAGGCCCACCGACACCGCGATGGCAAAATTGTTCATCATGGCGCGAAAACCGGCGCCTTCCTTGTGCATGTCGATAAAAATTTCGCCGATCTGCCCATCCTGATATTCGCCGGTGCGCAAATAGACCTTGTGCCCGCCGACAATCGCTTTTTGCGTATAGCCCTTGCGCCGCTCGGGAAGTTTGCGCCGCTCGGTGCGTTCGACTTCCTTGACGATCACCTTTTCTACGATCTTTTCGGCCAATACCCTGGCGCGGTCGCCATCAGGAGCCTGGGCCAGAACGTCTTCCAGATCTTCGTCGTCGTCCTCCAAAAGCGCAGATGACAGCGGCTGGCTGAGTTTAGAGCCGTCGCGATAAAGCGCGTTCGCCTTGACCCCCAGCGACCAGCTGAGAACATACGCGTCTTTGCAATCCTCGATCGTGGCGTCGTTTTGCATATTGATGGTTTTGGAAATCGCACCCGAAATGAAACTTTGCGCCGCCGCCATCATGTGGATGTGGCTTTCAACGCTCAGATATCGTGTACCGGTCTTGCCGCAGGCGTTGGCGCAATCAAAAACGCCGTAGTCTTCTTCGCGCAGGTGTGGCGCGCCTTCCAGCGTCATGGTGCCACAAACGAAATGATTGGCAGCTTCGACCTGCGTGCGGCTGAACCCAAGGTGCGCCAGTAAATCAAAGGCGGGGTCATTCAGCTTTTCCTCGGGAATGCCCAGCGTACCCCGGCAAAAATCCAGCCCCAAGGTCCATTGGTTGAACACAAACCGGATATCAAAAGCGCTGGGCAACGCGGCTTCGATCTTTTCGATCTCGGCCGGCCCGAACCCGTGGCCAATCAAAACCGTGTGGTTGATGTGGGGCGCATCCGCCAGCGTGGCGCGCCCGACGGCATAGGCAACGATGTCTTCGATTTCGCCGCTGCCGTATCCAAGTGTATCAAGCGCCGCCGGGACCGAACGGTTGATGATTTTGAAGTAACCACCACCGGCAAGTTTCTTGAACTTGACCAGCGAAAAATCGGGTTCGATCCCCGTGGTATCGCAATCCATTACCAGTCCGATAGTCCCCGTTGGGGCGATCACCGAAACCTGCGCGTTGCGAAACCCGTGTTTCTCACCCAAACGCAAAGCTTCGTCCCATGCGGCGTGGCTGAGGTTCAAAAGCTCTTTGTCGGGACAATTGACATGATCAAGAGGCACCGGCAGAACTTTCAGCCCCTCGTATCCCGTGGTTTCGCCGTGGGCGGCACGTCTGTGGTTCCGGATCACCCGCAACATATCGTCGGCGTTTTTTCGATAACCCGGGAAAGGTCCGCGCTCGCGCGCGATTTCAGCGGAGGTTGCATAGGAAACGCCGGTCATCAACGCGCTGAGCGCTCCGCACAGCGCGCGGCCCTTGTCGCTGTCGTAACTCAGCCCCATGTTCATCAGCAATCCGCCGATGTTGGCATATCCCAGTCCCAGTGTGCGGAACCGGTGCGACAATTCGGCAATTTCACGGCTTGGAAATTGGGCCATCAGCACCGATATTTCCAGCGTCAGCGTCCACAGGCGCGTGGCGTGCATGTAGTCTTCGGACGCGAATTTTCCGTCCTTGTAAAAGCTTAGCAGATTCATCGACGCCAGATTGCACGCCGTGTCGTCAAGAAACATGTACTCTGAACAGGGGTTGGACGCGCGAATGTCACCGTCTTTTGGACAGGTGTGCCAGGCGTTAATGGTGTCGTGAAACTGAATGCCCGGATCGGCGCAGGACCACGCGGCGTGGCCGACATCATCCCACAAGGCGCGCGCACTGACCACTTTGGCGACTCCGCCGTCGGTGCGTCGCAACAATTCCCAATCGGCGTCGTCTTCCACCGCTTTCAGAAATGCATCGGTCACGCGCACCGAATTGTTCGAATTCTGCCCCGAGACCGACAGATACGCATCCGAATCCCAGTCGGTATCGTAGGTGGGAAATTCGATGCCGGTGAACCCCTGTCGTGCGTATTGCAGCACCCGGTTGATATAGGTCTCCGGGATGGCGGTTTTCTTGGCTTCCCGAATGGCGGCTTTCAATCCGGCATTTACCTTGGGATTGACTGCGTCGTCCTCAGTGCCGTCCCACTGGCCGATCGCCGCGAAAATACTGTTGAGATGACTTTCGTGCAGTTTGGACCCCGCAACCAGTGAGGCGACTTTCTGCTCTTCGCGGACCTTCCAGTTGATGAATTCCTCGACATCAGGGTGGTCCATGTCGCAGATCACCATCTTGGCAGCGCGCCGCGTGGTGCCGCCGGATTTAATCGCCCCCGCCGCGCGGTCGCCGATTTTTAGAAACGACATCAGGCCCGATGATTTGCCGCCGCCACCCAGCGTTTCATTTTCTGCCCGCAAGGACGAAAAATTGGTCCCCGTGCCCGAGCCGTATTTGAACAAGCGTGCCTCGCGCACCCACAGATCCATGATCCCGCCTTCGTTCACCAGATCATCATTGACCGACTGAATGAAACAGGCATGGGGCTGCGGGTGCTCGTAGGCGCTTTGCGAGCGCGTGAGTTTACCACTTTCAAAATCGACGTAAAAATGTCCCTGCCCGGGTCCGTCGATTCCATAGGCCCAGTGCAGCCCCGTGTTGAACCACTGCGGTGAATTCGGCGCAGCCACCTGCGCCGCCAGCATGTAGCGCATTTCGTCATAATAGATGCGTGCGTCTTTTTCAGACGTAAAAATCCCGCCTTTCCAACCCCAATACGCCCATGTACCGGCAAGGCGGTCAAAAACCTGTCGGGCCGAAGTTTCACCGGTGGTACGCTCATCCTCGGGCAAGTCCGCCAGTGCCGCTGTATCGGGTTCAGACCGCCACAAAAATTCGGGAACTTTGTCTTCTTTGATCTTTACCAGCCGCGCGGCGATACCTGCCTTGCGAAAATACTTTTGCGCCAACACGTCAGACGATACCTGTGACCAGCGCACGGGAACTTCGATACCGCTTTGGGAAAATACGACCGTACCGTCGGGATTGCGAATCTCTGAACTGACCCGTGTAAAGTCCAGAGACGCATAGGCGTCCTGTCCGTTTTGTGTGAATTTGCGTTCGATTTTCATGTCTGCCCCGTCTTACAGTTTCTTGTATTGGGCCGTTTGGTTGATCCATCGCACCCTTGTTTTCCAACACTGACGACGCACATAAACCAGAGTTTTTCCCGCTCTTATGACTTGGTGGCACAAGATATAGTGGCGTGTGAGTTGGTTCGTACAAATTGACGCAGTCGCCCCCCTCTGGTCAACGCATTTATTCACGTTTTTGTCACATTTTGTGGTTGACCTTGAAATCAATCATAAATGTAGGGGCCAGACGATATTCCAAAACGATCACGTGCTAATACTGCAAATTTTTACGCATCGTGAATTGAATGACCATTTGTTGAACGTCGACAGGAACATAGCCCTCGGAATTGATGCAAAAGCAAAATTCTTGATGTCATCGAAGGCGCGAAAATAATTGGATTACGACAGAATCGCCACAGTCTTTGGCTGCGGATTTGTGCGGCAGGGCGTGAAATTATTTTGGTAAAAATGGTCGGGGCGGCGAGATTCGAACTCACGACCTACGGTACCCAAAACCGTCGCGCTACCAGGCTGCGCCACGCCCCGAACATTGCGCGGCTTCTACAACGCAGGCCCCCGCGTGAAAAGCCCTAAATTGGCGTCTATTCGCAGGGCCACACGGCCTTTTGCGCCTTGATCGCAGGGTGCTGTACCTGAGTGCCCACATCCAGCCCAAGCTGGCGTGCAAGCCCGCCGTTGACTTCCAAAACATACTGAACACCTGCGCCGCCCGGAATGCCCTTCAGCGAACCGGGCGTTGCCATTTCGTGAATCCGCGTGACCATGCCGGTGGGGTCAATAAAAATCATATCAAGCGGAATCAGCGTGTTTTTCATCCAAAACCGCACTTTTTGTGGCCGTCCGTAAACAAACAACATGCCGTCGAATCGCGCCATCGATTCGCGAAACATGAGGCCCTGTGCGCGACTATCAAAAGTGTCGGCGATCTCTATCCTAAATCCTACCTGACCCCAATCGCCGCGCAGTGCTATGTGGTCCTGCGAACACGCCGCCAAAGCCGGTGTCGCGGCAAATCCAAGCACGAAGGCAAACACTGTACTCTTTAACGTCATAACGGGAAACAACTACTCTTCAACGGCGCTGGCCTGATCCCAGATTTTAACGTCCCACACCATCTCGCCTCTTTCGCCAACCGCGGTGCGTACGCCGATGGCTTCACCGGTTTGCAGATCGGCCAGACCACAGGCGTGCAGGACCTCCATATGAATGAATATATCATCGCGCCGCCCAAAGATATTCACAAATCCGAAACCTTTGCCGCGATCGAACCACTTGACGCGTGCCGGCTCGACCGGGGCGTCCTTATTCAGAGATACGCTTGGAATGACACCGTTGACCGTTGCACCGTTAAGCGACACGTCAGGCGGCTGAATACAAAATATCTCGACGACCTGGGCGCCGCGCTCGGTTTCCTGAACCACCATTTCTATACGTGAACTGCTGGCGATCGAATTCTGTCCAAAGCTGCGCAGAACATTCGCGTGCAACAGGATGTCTTTTTCAAAATCGTCGGCGACAATAAAGCCAAACCCTTTGGCGGCGTCAAACCATTTGACCTGCCCGCTGATTGTCGCGCTCTCACCCAAATCGCACCCCACAAGTTGACCCTGGGTAAACTTTATTGCCCACTTTTACAAAAAACACTACAAAAATGCGACCGCGTCTATCATTAAGTTGCACATTTAGGTCCGAATATGCGTTCAAAGTGAAGCCTAGGGATGTAACCGTTTGATCGTCCAACGTTTTTCACCTTTTTGGCGACTCCAGCGAAAACGGTCGTGCAACCTGAATGCACCATCCGCCCAGAATTCGATCTCTTGTGGAAATATCCTATAGCCACCCCAAAACGGCGGTCGGGACGGCGTCGGCCCATGCGCAAGTGTGATGGCGGCAGCTCTGGCCAGTAATTTTTTACGCGATTCAAGTGGCATGGACTGATGCGAGGCCCAGGCGCCAACGCGGCTTTGCGGCGAGCGCGAGGCAAAATAGGCGTCGGCCTTGATCCCGTTTTCTTTTTCGATCACCCCGCGCACGCGCAACTGACGGCGCAAAGATTTCCAATGCATTACGAATGCCGCCTTGCCGTTCTGAGCAATCTCACGGGCTTTGACGCTGTCATAATTGGTATAAAAAACAAAGGCGTCCGGCTCGATCTCTTTAAGGAGAACCATGCGCACGTTGGGTAAGCCTGCGCTGTCAACCGTGGCCAGCGCCATGGCGTCCGGGTCATTGACCTCTTTTTCGCGCGCGTCATTTAGCCAGCGCCGTGCGATTTCAAACGGGTCTTTGCCCGCGAATATACCTGTCATTTTTTCCATTGCTTTTTCCGGTCAGATTGAGTCGCGACAGCAGCTTAGACCCGGGTGCCACGGGCGGCTAAAGGCTTGCCGCGACGCAAGTTTTTGCCTAAGTCAGTTTGAAACAAAGCAAAATGCGGCGGGGGTTGCAATGTTTACTGGCGTAATGAGTGGAAAACGTGGCCTGATTATGGGCGTAGCCAACGACAAATCGATTGCGTGGGGTATTGCCAAAGCCTGCCACGAACAGGGGGCCGAACTGGCGTTCACATACATGGGGGACGCGTTTGGAAAACGCGTCAAACCGCTGGCCCAAGAGCTGGGCATCGCACATATAATCGACTGTGACGCCTCAAACGGAGACTCGCTGGACGCTGCTTTCAAAGTGCTGGAGGACAACTGGGGGCACCTTGATTTTGTTGTCCACGCCATTGGATATTCAGACAAAAACGAATTGCGCGGACGCTACGTTGATACCAGCCAGTCAAATTTCGGCATGACCATGGATATTTCGGTTTACTCGTTTACCGCCGTGGCGCAGCGCGCCGAAAAACTGATGCACGACGGTGGCGCTATGTTGACCTTAACCTATTACGGCGCGGAAAAAGTCATGCCGCATTATAACGTGATGGGCGTGGCCAAAGCAGCACTCGAAGCGTCGGTCAAATATATGGCGATGGATTTGGGCCCAAAAAATATCCGTGTCAACGCATTGTCGGCCGGACCGATCAAAACGCTGGCTGCCAGCGGTATCGGCGATTTTCGCTACATTATGAAATGGAACGAATTGAATTCTCCACTGCGCCGCAACGTGACGCAAACCGATGTGGGCAAGGCCGGGATGTACCTGTGCTCTGACCTGTCGTCCGGGGTCACCGGCGAAAACCACCATGTGGACGCGGGTTATCACGTGGTCGGGATGAAGGCCTCTGATGCGCCGGATATCGACGTGGTAACGGGGAGAAAACAGTGACCGAACGCCTGCCGCACGAAAAAGGGTTTCATGTCAGTTGGGACCAGATGCACCGCGACAGCCGTGCGCTCGCGTGGCGACTTGACGGGCACGGTCCCGATGATGGCACCTGGCGCGCCATTGTTGCCGTAACCCGGGGCGGCATGGCTCCGGCGATGATCGTCGCGCGTGAGCTGGACATTCGTACCGTGGATACGATTTCGGTCAAGTCTTACGACCATCAGGAGCAATCCGAAGCCAAAGTGTTGAAATCACCCAACGCCAAGCTGATGGGTGACGGCAAGGGTATCCTGATCATCGACGATCTTGTTGACACCGGCCGCACGCTTGAAGTGGTGCGCGCGCTTTACCCAGAGGCGCATTTTGCCACCGTTTACGCCAAACCCAGCGGTCGTCCGGTGGTGCAGACCTTTATCACAGAGGTGTCGCAGGACACGTGGATATTCTTTCCCTGGGACATGGCGCTGCAATATGTGGAGCCGTTTCGCGGCACCGATTAGGCGGTGGAGCGTTTTCGCCAATCACCGGTTGACCGCGCATTCGTCAACGATCCCTACGGGTTTTACGACACGACGCGCACGCAGGGCCCGCTTTTTTTCTGGAAAGACTACGATCTTGTCTGCGCGACGTCGCTTGAGCTGGTGAACGCGCTGCTGCGCGACCGGCGTTTTGGCCGTGCACAACCTGCCGAATTTCGCATTGCCTGCCCGGCTCACATCCAACCATTCATGGATTTTGAAGGCCGCTCGATGCTCGAACTTGACGCGCCCGCGCATACGCGGCTGCGCGGTACCGTGTTGCGGGCTTTCACGTCCCGGCGAATCAACGCGTTGGAACCCGAGATCACCGCGCTGTGCCACAGCCTGATCGATGCGTTCCCCAGGGGCGAATTTGACCTGCTGAAAGCCTACGCCGAAGCTATACCCGTCGCGGTCATCGCCCGGCTGTTGGGCGTGCCGGCGTTGATGCACGACCAGTTGTTGCGCTGGTCGCACGATATGGTGGCGATGTATCAGGCCAACCGCACGCGCCTGACCGAGGATGCGGCGGTCACCGCCACTCAGGAATTTTCCGACTACATGCACAGCGAAGCCAAAGCGCGCCGGATCAACCCCAAAACCGACCTGCTGTCGCAACTCGTGCAAATCGAAGGCGAAGGCGACCGTCTGTCACACGACGAGATGATCACCAACGCCATTTTGCTGCTCAACGCCGGTCACGAGGCCACGGTGCACGCCATCGGCAACAGCGTGCAAGTGTTGTTGCGCCACCCCGGCCATATTGCCACCCTGAACGCCGCGCGCACCCGCGCGCCTTTGATCGAAGAACTGCTGCGCTTTGACCCGCCGCTTCATATGTTCACACGCTTTGCTAACAGCGACGTTGTGATCGCGGGCCACCAATTCAGACGCGGCGACGAAGTTGGATTGCTGCTGGGCGCGGCCAACCGTGACCCGCTGGCCTATGACGCGCCCAACCGATTTGATCCGGGACGCAGGTTGATCCCGCATACGTCCTTTGGCGCAGGCATACATTTTTGTCTCGGTGCGCCACTGGCGCGCCTGGAAATGGCAGTGGCGCTGCCGATCCTGTTTGAACGCTGCCCCGATCTGGCGCTGGTGAACGCGCCGCAATTTGCCGACCGATACCACTTTCACGCGCTTGAAACGCTGATGGTTACGTCGTAACCGGCTGCGCCACTTCGACCAGTCTGACAAAAAAGCTGGCCCCAATTGGCGAGGCGTCGTCGTTGTAGTCGAATTCGGGATGGTGCAGGGTCGGGCCTTCGCCGGTGCCCAGACACAGATAGGAACCCGGACGCTCCTGCAGCATATAGGCGAAATCTTCAGCCCCCATGGTCGGGGGAATATCGCCATCGGCGTTGTCGGCACCGACAACGTCCTGTGCGACTCTGACCGCGAATTCGGTCTCGGCGTCGTGGTTGACGGTGGCAGGATAGCCTTCGTCGTATGTCATCGTGGCCGATCCACCCATCGCGCCGGCAATTTGCCCGACGATCGCGCGCATGCGCGACACGATCAATTCTTTGACTTCGGCCTTCATGGTGCGCACGGTGCCCTGTAAATAAGCGGTTGCAGGTACGATATTATGGGTAGTTCCCGTGTCGATTTTTGTGACCGACAGCACGGCCAGATCCAATGGATCGACGTTGCGGCTGATGATGGTTTGCAAGGCCTGGGCGATTTGCACCGCAATCATGACGGGATCGACGGTTTGATAGGGCATTGCTGCGTGGCCCCCCTCGCCTTCTATCATGATTTCGAACTCATCCGCGGCCGCCAATAGCGCGCCCTTGCGCGTACCGATCAGCCCAAACGGTAACCCCGGAATATTGTGAATGCCATAAACCTGCGCAATGTCGAACTTATCCATGATCCCTTCGGCACACATGACCTGACCGCCTGCGCCGCTTTCTTCGGCAGGTTGGAAAATCAGCGCCACGCGGCCCGAAAAATTCCGCGTCTCCGCCAGATATTTAGCCGCGCCCAACAGCGTCGCCGTATGTCCGTCGTGCCCGCAGGCGTGCATGACGCCGTCCACGGTGGACTTATAGGGGTGGTCGAGCACTTCGGTAATCGGCAACGCGTCCATGTCAGCGCGCAACCCAATCGTCGGCCCGTCGCCCTGCCCCTCGATAATCGCCACGACACCGCTTTGGGCGATGCCCTCGTGGATATCGGTGATGCCGAATTCTTTCAGGCGCTCGACCACGAACGCCGCTGTGTTGTGGCAGTCAAACATCAATTCGGGGTGGGCGTGCAAGTGCCGCCGCCAACCCTTCATATCGTCATAAAATTCAGCGATTCGATTGATTACAGGCATCTTGAATAGACTCCCCCAAGTAACTGGCGTTTAGTGCATCGACGTATTTTCAACCGGAGTATCACTATGGACACCGCCAAAGTCGAGCCACAAAATCTGGCGCGACTGCTCGACATCATGGCGCGATTGCGCGACCCCGATACCGGCTGTCCGTGGGACATCGAGCAAACCTCTGCCACGATTGCCCCTTATACGATTGAAGAAGCGTTTGAGGTTGTTGACGCGATTGAAAACGGCACGCCGCGTGAACTTGAAGCCGAGCTTGGTGATCTGTTGCTGCAGGTGGTTTTCCACGCGCAAATGGCGTCCGAGCAGGGATTGTTTGATTTTGACAGCGTCGCCGGTCGTGTGGCCGACAAAATGGTGGCGCGCCACCCGCATGTGTTTGGTGACGAATGCCGTAACAAATCCGCGACGCAGCAAACGCTGGACTGGGAAAAAATAAAGGCCGCCGAACGTAAATCTGCGGGAAAAAATAGTGCGGGAACGCTGGACGGAATCGCCGCCGGGCTGCCCGCGCTGACCCGCGCGGTCAAACTGCAAAACCGCGCTGCGCGAGTGGGGTTTGACTGGCCGGATGTGGCGCAGGTCATCGATAAGATCACCGAGGAGGCACAGGAATTGGTTGAAGCGCGGGCAACTTTGTCGCAGGTTGAGGTGGCCGAGGAATACGGTGATCTTCTGTTTGTGATGGCCAATCTGGCACGGCACCTTGACCTTGATCCCGAAAGCGTTTTGCGTGCCGCAAACCGAAAATTCACCCGCCGTTTCAACGCTGTAGAAAAATGTCTTGCCGATGAAGGCAACCCCGTCGAAGACGCGGATCTGGCCCAAATGGAAGCGATGTGGCAACGCGTCAAAGCGGTTGAAAAAACCCCGACCTAAACCCGAGTAAAACATATAGGTATTGACTTGCGGGTGCTTGTGTTGTTTCAAACCTTTGTAATTTACTCAGGAAAGACCAACCGATGTTCAGGGCCGCTATACCCTTCTGCTTAATGTCTGCCATTGCCACCGCAAGTCTTGCCCAAGAAGTCAACGTCTATTCATACCGCCAGCCTGAACTGGTCAGACCGTTGTTCGATGCCTTTACCGCGGACACGGGAATCAAAGTCAACGTTGCGTTTCTGAAAAAAGGCATGGTTGAAAAACTGGTCGCTGAAGGCAAACGTAGCCCCGCAGATCTGGTGTTGACCGCTGACATAACCCGCCTCAATGACGTGGTCGTAGCCGGCGTTGTTCAGGCGGTCGAATCGGACGTTCTGAACACCAATATTCCGGCACTCTACCGCGATCCGGACAAACAGTGGTTCGGGCTGACAACGCGGGCACGGATTGTTTTTGCGTCCAAATCGCGCGTGGCGGACGACGAAGTCACTACATACGAAGATCTGGCTAACCCCAGATGGCGGGGCCGGATCTGTACGCGCGCAGGCACACATTCCTATACATTGGCGCTGGTGTCGGCGCATCTGGCGCATCATTCCGAGGCCGTGACAAGAAAATGGCTGCAAGGCATAAAGGCCAATCTGGCGCACAAACCGCAGGGCAACGACCGCGCACAGGTCAAAGCCGTGTGGTCAGGCGCGTGCGATATTGCCTTGGGCAACACCTATTACATGGGCAAAATGCTGCAAAAGCCCGAACAGGTCGAATGGGCCGAATCGGTGCGCATTATATTTCCGGTGTTTGAAGGCGCGGGCACCCATGTGAATGTTTCCGGTATGGCGCTGACCAAGGCCTCACACAATCGCGATAACGCGGTGCGACTGATGGAATTTCTGTCAGGCCCCGAGGCCCAGTCGATTTATGCGCGGCAGAATTTTGAATATCCGTTGCTGGAAGGCGCCGAGGTGTCCGAACTCGTGGCGTCTTGGGGGCGTTTTACACCCGACGACAAAAACCTGATGGACTTGGCGCGCTTGCGCAAAACCTCGTTACGTCTGGTCGAGGAAGTCAATTTCGACCAATAGACCGGGTCCGGGCGCGGACGTTTTTGAACTGGACAACGCTGGCTGCATTGGCCACCCTGATTTTTTGATCCGGAACCGCCATGACACGCAAGATTATCATCGACACAGACCCCGGGCAGGACGACGCCGTCGCCATTATGCTGGCGCTGGCCAGCCCCGAAATAGATGTGTTGGGCATTACGGTTGTCGCGGGTAACGTGCCGTTGCCGCTGACCCGGATCAATGCGTTGAAGGTGTGCGAACTGGCGGGCCACCCCGATGTGCGCGTGTTCGCTGGGTGCGATGCACCGCTGACGCGCGCGTTGGTCACGGCTGAACACGTACATGGCCGCACCGGGCTTGACGGTCCGGACCTGCCCGATCCTCAAATGGCCCTGCAAGATCAGCACGGCGTTGATTTCATTGTGGAAACCCTGCGCAGCGAACCCGCGAAAACCGTGTCGATCTGCGCGCTTGGGCCACTGACGAACGTGGCCACGGCATTGCAGAAAGCCCCCGATATCGCACCGCGCATTCAGGAAATCATCCTGATGGGTGGCGGATATTTTGAGGGCGGGAACATCACCCCAACTGCCGAATTCAACATTTACGTTGACCCGCAAGCCGCTGACATCGTTATGAAATGTGGTGCACCAATTGTCATCATGCCACTTGATGTGACCCACAAGGCACTGGTCACCAAGGCGCGCAACGACGCATTTCGCGCCCTGCGCACCCCCGTGGGCATCGCGGTGGCACAAATGACCGATTTCTTTGAACGCTTTGATAAGGAAAAATACGGCTCGGACGGTGCCCCGCTGCACGATCCCACAGTTATCGCCTATGTGCTGCGCCCCGACCTGTTTGAAGGTCGCCACATCAATGTGGAAATCGAAACCCGGTCCGAACTGACGCTTGGGATGACCGTCGCCGACTGGTGGCGGGTCAGCGGACGCGCACCCAACGCCACATTTATGCGCGACTTAGACGCGGATGGGTTTTTTGACCTGCTCACCGCACGGCTGGCGCGACTTTGAAACCGGGGGTCAGGCCGGTTTACGCCGCAGATTGATCAGCACAATGCCCACCGAAACCAGAACCAGCGCGCCAATGATGGACACGCCAATAGTTTCGTCAAGAATCAACCACCCGGCCAACACCCCGAACACCGGCGACAAAAAGCTGAACGACGCCATGTCCGATGCCGGATAAATTGACAATATCCAAAACCAGACCAAAAAACCGACACCCACTATGCCGATCGCCTGAAATCCCAGGATGCCCAAATGCCAGGTCTGCAGGTCACGCAACCAGTCGGTGGCGACAAAGGCCAGTGGCAGCAAAATGGCAGCCGAGGCCAATAGCTGGTACAGCAACTGCTGCTCGGGGCGTGATTTCTTTAGCGCCGTCAGGCGTACGATCAGCACAATCACCGCCCAGAGCATCGACGCGGACAGTGCCATCAGATCGCCGATCAGCGTCACACGGCCTTCGCGCGCCCCGCTCATGGCCCAGATCACACCGCCCACTGCCAGCAACAACCCCAGGGCACGCAGCGGCGTCATCCGTTCGTCGGCAATCAGAAAATGCGCCGCAATCGCCAGCCAGACCGGCATGGAATAAAAAATCACCGAGGCGCGACCAACGCTGGTCAGATCCAACGCCAGAAACAACAGCATGAACTCGATGCCAAACACCGCGCCACACAGCATCCCCGGCCAGAACGACCCGTCGTGGAACACCAGCGGCACCTTGCGCCACCGCATGACCAAATAGACAAAAATCGCGGCAATCAAAGACCGGGCACCGGCCTGAAACACCGGATGCAACCCGCCGTTGACCAGCTTGATCAACACCTGATTAAGACCAAGCGCCATGGAAAAAACCACCAGAACGCTGCCGCCGAACAGATCAATCCGTGATTTGCGCAAGATCGTACCCTTTGGAGCTTTCACCAAGCCCAACAGCGCTTTGCCATCATCGTCAAGCCAATTGCGCATTCTATTGCCGAACACGGCGTGTTACACCGCGTGCACCACAATGGGAGACCTGCCGAAATGACCGTTCTTCAAGTCGCTGCGCTGCTGATCACCCTCGCCGGGCTGTTTGGCGCTGTGAATTATTTCTTTCTTCGCCTGCCGTCGTCGATCGGCATTTTGGTGGTGGCACTGGCCGCGTCGCTTGGTGTCATGGCGTTTGATGTTTTGCTGCCAAATATCAATCTGATCGCCATTTTGCGCGATTTTACCCATTCATTGTCGTTTTCGGATTCACTTCTTGAGGGGATGCTGGGGCTGTTGCTGTTTGCCGGCGCGCTGCACGTCAAACTGGGCGAACTGCGCCGGCAGGCCTGGATCGTGGCGCTGATGGCCACTTTGGGCGTGGCGCTGTCCACTTTCATCGCCGGAGTCGGGTTTAGTTGGATCACGGGCATGCCGCTGCTGGTGGCTTTGGTATTTGGAGCGCTGATTTCCCCGACAGACCCCGTTGCAGTGCTGGGCGTGCTGCGCGAGGCCAATCTGCGTAAGTCGCTGGAAACCAAGATCGCCGGAGAAAGCCTGTTCAACGACGGTATCGGTTACGTGGCTTTTCTGGTGCTGGTCGGTCTGGCCTTTCCCGGGCACGACGCTCACGCAACAGGTTTTGGCGCCGTGTTGGCGCTGTTTTCTCAGGAAGTATTTGGCGGGGCTGCACTTGGCGGTCTGCTGGGCTGGCTGACCTTCCAGATGATGAAGCGCATCGACGATTACCCGCTCGAGGTGCTGCTGTCGCTCGGGCTGGCGTTTGGCGGTTATGAACTGGCGGTGGCGCTGCATTTTTCCGGCCCGATCATGGCGGTTGTCGCCGGTCTGTTTATCGGCGACGTCGGTATGAAACACGGCATGTCACAAATCACCCGCGATTATCTGGACGCGTTCTGGAAACTGATCGACGAAATTCTGAACGCCATCCTGTTTCTGATGATCGGGATCGAGGTGTTCGCGGTGGCGTTTTCCATGGACGCGTTTGTGGCGGGTGTGCTGAGCATTGGGTTGTCGCTGATCGCCCGCCTCGCCGCCGTCAGCCTGCCGATCCTGATCCTGTCACCGTTTCGCAGCTTTACCAGCGACGTGATCCCGATCATGACATGGGGCGGGCTCAAGGGTGGCATATCGGTGGCCTTGGCACTGGGCCTGCCCGATAGCGAATACAAACCCCTTATCCTCAGCGCGACCTACGTGGTTGTGCTGTTTTCAATCATCGTGCAGGGGTTGACCATTGCACCGCTGGCCAAACGGCTTGGCCGCGAACCGGAGCTGATGTGATGACAGGCTATGTGGTCTATGATGTATTTACCAAAAAGGCATTTGGCGGCAATCACCGGCAATACCCAATTGACGCTTGAACTGGGTGTCGGCCCGATCAAATGCAACGTGACACCGGGCAATCCGGCCAAAGCGTCATTTGTCACGACGGTGCCGTTGTCGCGATTGGGGGCCGTTCCGGCAAAGACCGTAGCTGCGTATCTGGCAGAACTTGACGCGCGCGATCTGGAGATCACCATCGATCAAGGCGTGGAAATGGGCCGTCCGTCGCGTATCGACGCTGCAGTCAGCTTATACAAAGGTCGAGCTTCGTCGGTGACGATTTCCGGGTCAGCGGTGCAAACCATGCGCGGCACCCTGACCCTGTGACCTGATTTCACCTTCCCAAAGCCCTGTTGCTTGGCTAAGCAACGGTCAGAATTTCAGATGAGGCCATATGCGCGACAGCATCACAGAACGCTGCGAGACCAAGGGCCTGCGCATGACCAGCCAGCGCCGGGTCATCGCGGCTGTGCTTGATAAATCGCGCGACCACCCTGACGTCGAAGAAATTTACACCCGCGCCGTAAAAGTGGACAGTGCCATATCGATGGCGACAGTGTACCGCACCGTCAAACTGTTTGAAGAGGTGGGTATTCTTGAGCGCCTTGAATTCGGCGACGGACGCGCGCGGTACGAGGACGCCGACCGCGACCACCACGACCACCTTTTCGATCTGCGCAGCGGCAAGGTGATCGAATTCGTCGATCCCGAGCTTGAAACCCTGCAGGAAAAAATCGCGCGGCGGTTGGGATACAAATTGCGCGGCCACCGGATGGAGCTGTTTGGCGTGCCGCTTGACAAGCCCGAAAACGACTGATCAACCGTGCGGTGATCAGGCTAAATTTCACCGGACTTACCCCTCATGGACAACCTGCGCGGCATTATTCTCATGATCGCAGCAATGGCCGGGTTTGCGGTCGCGGATATGTTCATCAAACTGCTGTCCGCGCGACTGCCAACGGGCGAAATTATCCTGCTGATGGGGCTGGGCGGTTTGCTGATTTTTGGGTCGGCGGCGATGCTGAAAGGCGATAAAATTCTGGACCGTGATTTTTTCGCACCCATCGTTCTGATCAAAAATGTCGGTGAAATCATCGCAACCTTTGGGGTATTCACGGCTCTTGCTCTGACACCGATATCCAGCGCCTCGGCAATATTTCAGACCACGCCGCTCGTGGTCACGCTGGGCGCTGCCGTTTTTATGCGTGAAGCCGTGGGGTGGCGGCGTTTACTGGCCATCGCCGGGGGATTTGGCGGCGTCATGCTGGTGATACGCCCGGGCGCTGATGGATTTGAGCCCGCATCGCTGTTCGCCGTGCTGGCCGTCGTCGGCATGTCGATGCGCGATCTTGCCATCCGCGCTGCACCAAAAAACATTTCGTCGTTGCGGCTCAGCACATATGGATTTTTGACGATCACGCTGTCGGGACTGGCGCTGGTAGTGTTCAAAGGGCCGTTTATCCCACCTGTTCGCAGCGAATTCATACCGATTTTAATGACAATGATATTAGGCGCTGTTGCCTATTATGCGTTGACCGGTGCGATGCGCGCCGGAGACGTGTCCGTCATAACGCCGTTTCGCTATTCACGCATTTTGTTTGCCATTATGATCGGCATTGCCATATTCGGCGAGCGGCCTGACTTTTGGATGATCACCGGTGCGTTCATCATTGTCGCGTCGGGCATTTATACGGTCTGGCGCGAAAACAGGCCAAGCGCCGCAGTCGCAGCCTCTTCCCACCCACGCGATCGCACGTTAAGGACGGGCGCAGAGCAACCATAACTGCAAAGGCCGTCCCATGAGCGCCATCGTCGAAATTACCGCCCGCGAAATTCTTGACAGCCGCGGCTTTGCCACCGTCGAAGTGGATGTGACGCTGGACAGTGGCGTTACGGGCCGCGCGGCGGTGCCGTCGGGCGCATCGACCGGCGCACACGAAGCGGTGGAGCTGCGCGACGGCGACCAATCCCGTTTTGGCGGCAAAGGCGTGCTGGAGGCGGTGGCCGGGGTGAACGGTGAGATCGCGACCGCACTTTTGGGGGCCGACGCCACCCAGCAGGAATCGATCGACGCCGTGATGATCGATCTGGACGGCACACCCAACAAGGGCCGATTGGGGGCCAACGCCATTCTGGGCGTTTCGCTGGCGGTGGCCAAAGCAGCGGCGGCCTACGGGGATCAACCGCTTTACCGCTATGTCGGCGGCACGTCGGCGCGGGTGATGCCCGTTCCCATGATGAATATTATCAATGGCGGCGAACACGCCGATAATCCGATTGATATTCAGGAATTCATGATCATGCCGGTGGCTGCAGATACGTTGCGCGACGCTGTGCGCGTCGGCTCGGAAATCTTTCACACGCTCAAGGCCGAATTGTCGGCAGCGGGACTTAGCACTGGAATAGGTGACGAAGGTGGCTTTGCCCCCAACATCAGCTCCACCACAGATGCGCTTGATTTCATTATGAAATCAATTGAAAAAGCCGGGTATAGGCCGGGTGACGACATCGTTTTGGCACTGGATTGCGCCGCCACCGAATATTACGTGGATGGCGTATACAACATGATTGGTGAAGGCAAACGTCTGAATTCGGACGAAAACGCAGCCTACCTTGCCGGGCTGGTCGCGTCCTATCCGATCTTTTCAATCGAAGACGGCATGTCTGAAGACGACTGGGACGGCTGGCAGGCCCTGACCGCGTCGCTTGGCGACAAGGTTCAACTGGTCGGCGACGATCTGTTTGTCACCAACCCGGCGCGTCTCCAGCGCGGAATTGCAGATAGATGCGCCAATTCATTGCTGGTCAAAGTCAACCAGATTGGCACGCTAAGCGAAACACTCGCCGCTGTCGATATGGCGCATAAGGCGGCGTTCACCTGCGTGATGAGCCACCGCTCCGGCGAAACCGAAGACACAACCATCGCTGATCTGGCAGTCGCCACCAACTGCGGCCAGATCAAAACCGGCTCTTTATCGCGTTCCGACCGGCTGGCGAAATACAATCAGCTGATCCGGATCGAAGAACAGCTTGGCGTTGCTGCCGCTTACGCCGGGCGCACAATTCTGAAGTAACCACTTCCTGCATTTTTGCCCAAATGCGCGCGCGCGGCGAAAAATTGCCGCCTTGCGGCTCATCGCATGTCGCGCAGCGTCTCCTTTTGATTGGCTAAAAACGTGTCTATATTGGCAACATGACTGCCTTTGACATCATCAAATCGCTGGCACTGCAGCCCCACCCCGAGGGGGGCTGGTATCGTCAGACGTGGCAAGCAGCGGCGCAGGGTGGTGAACGCCCAACAGGCACGGCGATTTATTACCTGCTTGAAAAAGGCCAGCAAAGCCACTGGCATCATGTGGATGCTGTCGAAATCTGGCATTTTTACGCCGGTGCGCCGCTTATTCTATCGCGCGCGGCAACCGATCTTGGGCCGTGCCGTGACGATGTTTTGGGGCCGGATATCGCTGCGGGCCACGCGCCTCAGGTCATTGTTCCGGCACAGCATTGGCAATCGGCGCGCTCGACAGGTGCGTGGAGCCTTGCGGGCTGCACGGTTTCCCCGGGATTTCAGTTTGACGGCTTTCATCTGGCTGACCCGGATTTTGATATTCCGCGCTGACCTATGGCAAGCTAAGCCGCCCACCGCAGGTTAAATCCGGCACACCGGTGGTGGTCGGCCCACTTAACGGCAGGCTGCGCTGGCTGCGCACAGCCAGATAGGCAAACGCCTGCGCTTCCAGCATGTCACCGTTAAGACCAACGCGTTCAACTGGTAAAACCGGCGCGTCAAGCGCCGCGTCCAGACCTGTCATCATGGCGGGGTTGCGCCGACCTCCGCCCGTGACCAAAACCTTTGACACCTCGGGGCAACCTGTCAGACCCATCTTTACCGCTGCAACCGCGCAGGCCACCAATGTGGCGCATCCATCCGCCGTGTCCAACGCGTCAACATCGCTGGAAAGTGCGGAAAATTCGTTTCGGTCCAGTGATTTGGGGGCGGACCGCTGGAAATACGGATGGGTCAGAAAACCCGCCAGAACCGCCGCGTCCACCTGCCCGCGCTGCGCCAGGATACCGTCGGCATCAAATTTCTGATCCGTTTTACGGCCCACCAGATCATCGATCGGTGCATTCGCCGGTCCTGTATCAAACGCCAGGACCGCACAATTGGATTCGGCGCGGGTTTGGCGTGGATCAACCCACGTCAGATTGCCGACGCCGCCAAGGTTCAAAAACGCCAGCGGCGCGTCGGCACCGATAAATTTGGCACAGGCAAAATGGAAATACGGTGCCAAAGGGGCACCCTGCCCGCCCGCCGCCACATCGTTCTTGCGAAAATCCCACACCACCGGAAGGCCGCATTGCGCCGCCAGCCGCGCCCCGTCGCCCACCTGATGCGTGCGCGATTGCGCAGGGTCGTGCGTCAGCGTCTGACCGTGAAATCCGACCAGATCGACACCATCAAATCCGGCGATAACATCGGCATGGGCGGTGCGCACAATCTCCTCCGCCACGCGTACCGCCACGCCACCGTCAGGCCACATCCCCAGAGCATCTGAAATGCCCTGTCGCTCTGCGGTTGAATAGGCGCGGTAATGGTTAGGCCCAAAATCATAAATTTGCTCGCCATCGGTCAGCAACATGGCCGCGTCAACGCCGTCCATCGACGTGCCCGACATTAACCCGAGTGCCCAAACTGCCTTTGCGTGCGCCATTTTGCTTTTCTTTCGCTCCTCTTCCCCTGTAGAAGGCCATAACATCAAAGCAACACGGGTTAGACAATGACTTTCACGCCAAAATCGGAGTTTCTGCGCATCATGCAGGCGCGCGGCTTTATCGCCGATTGCACCGATTACGCGGCGCTTGACTCGGCGTTGTGCGCAGGTGTCGTTCCCGCCTATATCGGCTTTGACGCCACCGCCAATTCGCTGCATGTGGGATCGCTGATCCAGATCATGATGTTTCGCTGGTTACAGAAATGCGGCCACAAACCGCTGGTGCTGATGGGCGGTGGCACCACCAAAGTCGGTGATCCAAGCTTTCGTGCCGACGAGCGCCCGCTGTTGGACGCAGCGGCGATCAACGCCAATATCGACGGTATCAAACGGGTTTTTGCCCAGTACCTTACGTACGGTGACGGTGATACTGGTGCGGTCATGATCAACAACGCCACGTGGCTCGATCAGCTGAATTATCTCGAATTTCTACGCGACATCGGGCGGCATTTCAGCATCAACCGTATGCTGGCCTTTGATAGCGTGAAATCGCGGATCGATCGCGAACAAAGCCTGTCGTTTCTGGAATTTAATTACATGATCCTGCAGGCCTATGATTTCCTGGAACTTAATCAACGTTTCGGTTGCTTGTTGCAGATGGGTGGCTCGGACCAATGGGGCAATATCGTCAACGGCGTCGATCTGACGCGCCGGGTTTCAGGCACGCATGTGTTCGGTCTGACCACGCCGTTGCTTGAAACTTCCGACGGTAAAAAGATGGGCAAATCGGCGGATGGCGCGGTGTGGCTGAACGCGGACATGTGCAGCCCTTACGCGTTCTGGCAATTCTGGCGCAACACCACCGACGCCGACGTAGGACGGTTTTTGAAATTATACACCGAGATCGACATTGACGAATGTAATCGGCTTGGCGCGCTGGACGGCAGTGAAATCAACGCTGCCAAGGTCACTCTGGCCAACGCTGTAACCACACTGGCGCATGGCGCGAAGGCGGCCGCGCAGGCAGAATCCACGGCGCGCGAGGTGTTCGCGCACGGCGGCGTGGGTGACGCGCTTCCGACCACGGTTCTGGCGCAGTCCGAGCTAAGCGCCCAAGGGTTGTCGATTGTACAGGCGCTGGTCAAAACCGCGCTGGCGGGATCGGGCAAAGACGCGAAACGGCTGGTCGCCGGTGGCGCGATAAAATTGAATGACGCGCCCATGAACGACCCGGGACGAATGATTACAGTGGATGAAATTTCTGCGCAGGTGAAACTGTCGGCCGGCAAAAAACGCCACGCGCTGCTGCGGTTTGAATAGAAAATTACACCACCGCCAAAGCAAGTGGTGCAGGTTTTAAGCCCCGTGACCTTTTAACTGTTGCCCAGCATCCATGTGCCATTGGGAAAAAATGCGTGAAACGCAAAAGCGAACACCACGTCGTGTTTGATGTCTTTGCCGGTTTTGGCGTCGCGCACGCGGATGGTGCCCACGTCTTTGCCTTTGCCGATGTTACGCGAATCCAGCGCCGAGGCCTGACCTGATGTCCAGGTAATGATCACACCGTCCTCTGTCAGCGTCTCCAGGTCACGCAGCCGGGTCAGCGGCCAGGCTTTGTCGCCGATCTTTAGCACCCGCGCCAGCGGCGGCACGCCGTGGGGCGGTAACTCGCCGTTGTACAAAAAGGGCCGTGCCAAACTGTCATAGCCCGCATAAGGGTTGCTGCCATAGCGGCGCGGAGCATTGGGTTCATCCATGATCAGACCGTCCGGATTGCGCGCCTTGAATTCGTCCCAGCTTTCCATCCAACTGACCAGCTGCACTAGTTTGCTGCCGGTGTGCTCGCCGACAATACCCGTGCCGATCAGTTGCTGCCACCAGCTTTCGGTTTCGCGGTCAAACATCACCATATCGGAATTGCGCAATTTGCCTGACACGCCAAAGCTCAGCACCTTGCCGTTGACGCGGCGGTCGAACACCAGCCCCGAATTGCACAGCGGGCAGAAAGTCACCGCCACGGGGGTCTCGCCGATCACGTCATTGGCGATTTCGTGCCATGTCAAATAGCGCACGGGATAGGCGCGTGGCGCAAATCCCTCGAGCTCCACTGTTATGACCGGTTCGCGGCCTTTGACGCGCTTCTCCGCTCCGGCTTTGTGAAAGCTCACCGAGGGCAGCGACGGAATGCCGTCTTTGCCGGGGCCGCCACTGAATATTTCGCCAAAATCTACCGATGATTTTGTGAAATCGGTATTTGGCCACTCGCGCTTCCAGCGACCAACCTGCGCGCTTGCCGGGGCAACGACGCCAATCACGATGACAGCCGCCAAGGCCAGAAATTTGAAATATCGCATGAAAAGTTACCGCCGTGGGTCTGGGAATCACATGACGACAGCCTTGCAGAGAAATCGCATCCGGCACAGCCCACCTCACGCAGATATGAGCAAACGGAGGAGGGCGGCACCGAAATCAACCGGTACTGCCCGTCTGTATCTGTCCCTGGAGGGCGTTATTTTATGTAGACGCGTTTCATAAAATCAGGATCACGCACCGAACCGTTATCGTTGGGATCGCCTTTTTTAATCGCATTGACGACGTCCATTCCCGCCACGACCTTGCCGACGACGGTGTACTGACCATCCAGATAAGGCGCGTCGCCAAACATGATGAAGAACTGCGAATTCGCCGAATCCGGGTCGCTGGCACGCGCCATGCCAACAACACCTGCGGTAAAGCTTTCCTCTGAAAATTCGGCTTGCAAATTTGGCTCATCCGAACCACCGGTGCCCGCGGCATACGTTGTGTCAGTGCCGTGTTCGCCATAAAGAACGTCACCGGTCTGGGCCATGAAACCATCAATCACACGGTGGAAGATGATGTTGTCATAAGCGCCCGCCGCTGCCAGTTTTTTGATCCGCGCCACGTGGTTGGGGGCGATATCGGCATTCAGCTCGATTTCGATGGTGCCTTCATTTCCGCCGCCAACTTCGATCACGAGCGTGTTGGACGCGTGCTGCGTCTCCATGGCCTGCGCGTCGTCTCCCTCTTGCATGGTACTTGCCGGTTCCGATGTTTCCTCGCTCATGGTTGCGGTTTCATCGGTCGTGGCCATTTCCGACGTTTCCTCGGTCATGGTCGAGCTTTCGTCGCCTGTAGCCATTTCCGATGTTTCTTCGCTCATAGTCGAGGTCTCATCGGTTGCCGCCATTTCCGACGTTTCTTCGCTCATGGTTGAGGTTTCGTCGGCCGTCATCGCTGTTTCATCGGTCGTCGCCATTTCCGAGCTTTCCTCGGACATGGCAAATGTTTCGTCAGCAGTTTCCTGCGTTTCCCCGCCCGACGCTGAGGCCTGCGATGTGACCACCGGCGCGGGTGGTGGTGCGGGAATATCCGGTTCGGACAATATGAAATAGGCCAGCATCGCGGCAACCAAAATGACGATAACCGCCACTATTCTGATGATTATTTTTGTCATACTGTACTTTCCCAGTTGCGGCGAAACGAATGACCGCCACGAACCCGGTTTTCCGGGCGATCGTCGCGGTCGGATGAAATTACCCGAATATGTTGTACGTGCCTGTCGGCATTTCCAAAGAACCCGTTGACGTCGGCACCGGAGGCGGTGTCGGAATATCCGGTTCGGTCAGTATAAAATAGGCCATCATCGCAGCAACGAGAATGACAAGAACAGCAATAATTCGGATAACTATTTTCATACGATATCAGCCGCGACTTTTACCGAAACCATACGGTCCGGTGACATTGGCGGCTCCCCCTTTTCGATATTGTCAACGAAATCCATGCCCGAGGTCACCCGGCCAAAGACGGTGTATTGGCCATTCAGAAAATGGCCGTCGGCGAACATGATAAAGAACTGCGAGTTCGCCGAATTCGGATCCTGCGACCGCGCAGCGCCCAACGCGCCGCGATCAAAGGGTAGTTTGGAAAATTCTGCCGCAACATTGCCCAGATCAGATCCGCCGGTTCCGGCAAGGCGGATATTGAAATCACGCTCCATATTGCCGTTCTGTACGTCGCCGGTCTGCGCCATGAAACCGGGGATGACCCTGTGAAAAGCCACATTATCATAAGCGCCTGCGCGCGCCAGTTCCTTGATACGGGCGCAATGGTTCGGTGCCACGTCGGGCAGCAGATCAATCGTCACTTCGCCGTCTTTCAGCGCAATCACAAGTCTGTTTTCTGGATCGGTGGTCTCGGCCATTCAAGTCTCCTGCGGCAAATCGTTGGCGCAATCTAGTGGAGTTTGCCGTGGCGCGAAAGTGCCAAACCGCCGCGTCTGACAGGTTTGACGCCGATCATTTCCCATATTTGTCCTGCAACGCCGCCAACACGGCCTCGGGCACAAATTTTGAAACATCGCCCTTTAGACGGGCAATTTCCTTGACCAGCCGCGACGCAATCGCCTGATGCGCGACATCGGCCATCAGAAACACGGTCTCCACGTCGCGATCCAATGCGCGATTCATGCCAACCATTTGAAATTCGTATTCAAAATCAGAAACGGCGCGCAAGCCACGGATAATCACACTGGCGTTGACCTGTTGCGCACAATGGATCAGCAGGTTTTCAAACGGATGCACCACGATGTCGACAGGACTGTTGCCTGCTGCCTTTGCGCACTCTTGTTCGATCATGGCGACGCGCTCTTCCAGAGAAAACAACGGCCCTTTGTCACGGTTGATAGCCACGCCAATCACCAGACGGTCCACAAGCGTCATGGCGCGCCGGATGATATCGATATGCCCCAGCGTTATGGGATCAAACGTGCCCGGATAGAGTCCTATGCGCATCACTTACCTTTTGATTTCGCGGCAAAATACACGAACACCAAGCGCGCGCCGATGTAAAGAAAAATCAGGAAAAGGAGTCAAAAGCCCTTGATCATACTTTCCAGCGCCTCGTTTTCCATGCTCATTTCCGAAAGCCGGGCGTTGACCACATCGCCGATTGAGATCAATCCGACCATGGCACCGGCTTCTAAAACCGGCATGTGGCGGAAACGCTGTTTGGTCATCGTGGCCAGCACCGCGTCGGCCAAATCGGTTTTTGCACAGGCAATTATGTTTTTGGTCATGATGTTACGAACGATATCGGCCAGACACCCTGCGCCGCGTTTGCCGATTTCACGCACAATGTCGCGTTCGGACAATATGCCGTCGACAGTTTTGCCGTCTTCGGACACCACCAGGGCACCAAAGCGCATATCTGCCATGGTCTGCGCGGCATCCGACACGGTTTTCGTGCCGGATATCGTGGACACATCGTGGTTGGGTTTACTTTGCAAAATCTGCGATACAATCATCGGTCGTGCCCCCATCTACCTATTTGATTAAACTGCCTTGGCGGCCATATTCTGTCAAGTACAGCCGCTCATTCCGACGGTGTGCACCGATAGCAAAAATCGCGGTCTGCCGCGTGCTTTGCCATTTTCAAAGCCAATGGAGTTTGCTAGTCCAAGAGTCAGATATTTACTATTCGATCAAAAGGAACCCCCATGCAAGAGCTGACCCATTACATCAACGGCGAACACGTCTCGGGTGCGTCGGGACGCTTTGCCGATGTTTTCAATCCGGCAACCGGAGAACAGATCGCCAAAACGCCGCTGGCCAACGCCGCCGAAATGGCAACCGCCGTAGCCGCCGCGCAGGCGGCGCAACCGGCGTGGGCCGCGCAGAACCCGCAAAAACGCGCGCGCGTAATGATGAAAATGGTCGATCTTTTGCACCGCGACATGGACAAGTTGGCCGAGGCATTGTCGCGCGAGCACGGGAAAACCCTGCCCGACGCCGCCGGTGACGTCATGCGCGGGCTTGAGGTGGTGGAATACTGCATCGGCGCGCCGCAACTGCTGAAAGGCGAATACACCGACGGCGCCGGTCCGGGCATCGACATGTATTCGATGAAACAGCCACTGGGGGTCTGCGGCGGCATCACGCCGTTCAACTTTCCCGCCATGATCCCCATGTGGATGTTCGCACCGGCCATCGTTTGCGGTAACGCGTTTATCCTGAAACCATCCGAACGCGACCCGTCGGTCTGCCTGTTGCTGGCCGAACTGATGGAAGAGGCCGGATTGCCCAAGGGCATTCTGCAGATCGTCAACGGTGACAAAGAGGCGGTCGATTGCATCATCGGTGATCCGGTCATCCAGTCGATCGGCTTTGTCGGCTCGACCCCGATTGCTCAGTATATCTACGCCGGTGGTTGCGCCGCCGGCAAACGCGTGCAGTGTTTTGGCGGCGCGAAAAATCACGCCATCATCATGCCCGACGCCGATATGAATCAGGTGGTCGACGCATTGATCGGAGCCGGTTTTGGTGCCGCCGGCGAACGCTGCATGGCGATTTCGGTGGCGGTGCCGGTCGGCGATGACACCGCGGACCGCATGATCGCCGCACTTACCCCGCGCGTCGAAAGTCTGAAAATTGGCCCTTATACTGCGGGCAACGACGTTGATTTCGGCCCTGTCATCACCGCCGCCGCCAAGGACCGCATCACCGGTCTGGTCAATTCCGGCGTCGAACAGGGCGCTGATCTGGTGGTCGATGGCCGCGCGTTTTCCCTGCAGGGCTACGAGGACGGATTTTTCGTCGGGGCG
>CAZPQL010000028.1:0-35695 GCA_964588725.1 uncultured Rhodobacterales bacterium | reverse complement strand
CAAGCGGTCATGCGTTTCCTCTATGCTAGACCAGTCGTCGATGTGAAGGCTGTTACCGAACTGACCCAGACAACCGCCAACACCGCATCGGCCCTGATCGCGGATTTGGTGGAGCATGGTGTATTGATCGAATTCACCGGCCAGCGCCGCAATCGCCTGTTCATTTTTCAGGACTACATCGAGCTCTTCAGGAGATAACGATTAGTGAGCCAAACTTGCCAGAATCCCGCGCAAAATCCGGTTTCACGTTTCCCCCTATGTTCCGGCTTTGTCCGGGCTTTGGTTTCACCCTAACCCTTTGAAATATCGGGGAACGCTGGCGGCTTGCAAATCCGTGTACACCGGTTCGATTCCGGTACTCGCCTCCACTACATCTAGTTGTTTTTGCTCGATTTAGCCAAACTCCACACTACATCTAGTCCCATCACCACTGTACACAATACGTACACAGTTTTGCTGTGCCGATTGCGCGTTTTGTGTTAATAATGCGCCCTAACAGTCACTTAGCGAAAGTGAGGCTAGCCCATGCCCACACCGCGAGAAACCATCCTGCAAGCCCTACTTGCAGCACTCAAAGCCGTATCCGGTGCAACCATACTGCGTGAAGAGGTACTGCCCGAACGCGTGCCCGTCGGTGGCCTCGTGATCCTGCGCGATGCCGACCCCGGCACGCCGGAGGTGACGCTGTCGCCGTTGCAATACCACTACGAGCAACGCGCCGGAAATCCTCAACGCCCATGACCGCGGTGCACTGATCGGCTCGAAATCCGGGTTCTGGCTGGCAATCCCAACCGAGGCCGCCGGAAAGGGCCGTCGCGGTGCGCGCCTGACACCGGGAGAATGGGAGCGCCGACGGGGTATGCGGCTACGGTTCATCTATCGGCGCAATGGTCCCAGCCTGCTGGTGGCCGAAAAGGAGCGGATCACCACACGGGGGCTGGCTGTGGCCTCTCGCGCCAAGACCGGGCGCGGACAGGTCAGCGCGCCGATCTTCCTGCTGGTGCCACAGCTGGAACTGCGCAAGCGGCTCGATCTGGCGCGAGATGCAGAGAAGGTGGCGGGGTCTGTGCCTGGGCTGATTGTGGAGCATTGGACGGCGGGAAGAACTTGAATATTATGAGAAATTCTGCTTGGCATGTAGGCGGTCGAGACCATCCTAGGGCTTTAACGTTTCGAGAGGCATATGCGTAATATCTTTGACCAATACTCACAGGCCGAGAATCGCCTGACGCACGCTCTGTTTTCAGCGCTAGATCAAGATCGAAAGATTTTAACCAGTTTCGTCAGGGATATTTGCTGTACCAAATCTGAACCCAATGTCAGCGATTTGATGATTTCAGTTCAGGGGTATCCGGGCGGGCGAGAATACACCGACAGTGAGATAGAAGCCCGAAATATTCCTGATGCATGGATTTTCGACGATGATGGCTGGGCGTTGGTTTTTGAGGCGAAGATTACTGCAAAGCTGACGCAAGCACAGCTAGTTGGACACCGTCGTGTAGCGGAGAAATACGGCTTTGAGAAAGCGCAATTCTTTACAATCGTTGCCAATGAAGAAGAGCTTGATGTTGATGGCTGGAGTCAGTTGCATTGGGTTGACATTTATCGCTGGCTTCGAAGGCACCAAGCCACGGAAAACCGTCAAGCCGTCGAATGGGCTGGAATGACAGCAGATTACTTTGAAATTCTGGAGGCGAAGCTCTTGGCAAACGATAAACTGAACATTCTAAAAATTACTTCATTTTCAGGCTTTTTTGCAAACGAAGGTGAGTACACTTACGCTCTGGCAAAAAACCGCATCAAGAACGCAATGCGATTACTTCGGCAGGATCAGCGGCTTGTCAAACAACTAGGAATGGATCCTTGTGCTGACGGGCGTGGCGCTATTACCGGCAGGGGGGCGGACGGCGTTTGGGACTTTTTGCGCCTTTCCGCATCGGAAAGCGAAGAGAATTTCACAAAGTTCCCTCACCTTACACTTGGGGTGGGCCGGAGGTCAGCCGAAGCGATGGTATCGTTTCCCAATGGCCTGCGCACTCTGTCACGGAAAGCCCTCCTCTCAGAGGGGTCGGGCGGCTTTGCTACTCTTTGCCAGGCAGTCCTCGCAAACATGGAGAATGTCCTGGAAAAGGAACCCGGTGCCCGGCCTATTATGCGAGCCGTCCAACGCCGGTACCCGTCACAAAGATCTATCCCAATCCTTGATGCGAACCTCGAATTCGATCTTCGCACTGCTTTTCCATCACATGGTAAAGGCCCAAAATTACAGCGACAGTGGATCGATGCACTTTTCGAGGCGGTTCAAATAAAGAAATCAAACCTCCAGTTCCAGATTGGGGTTTCGTTCGAGTATGATAAATGTCCCAGTATGCATGCACTTTCAGCGCTGGATTTGATGACGAAAGGTTGGATTGCTTGCAGGCCATTAATTCAGAAGGCTCTGGCCTGATTGGAACGTTACGCTCCACCAGAGCCCATGGAAGCTCCTATTGATGCCCACACCCCGCGAAACCATCCTGCAAGCCCTGCTTGCGGCGCTGCAAAGCGTGCATGCTGCAACCGTGTTGCGCGGTGCGATCCTGCCCGTGCGTATCCCCGCTGGCGGGTTGCTGATCCTGCGCGATGCCGACCCCGGCACACCGGAGGTGACGTTGTCGCCGTTGCAATACCACTATGAGCACCGCGCCGAGATCGAGGTGATCGTGCAAGACAAAACGCCTGCAGCCCGCGATGTGTCTTTTGATACGCTACTGGCAGGACTGGCGTGCGCAGATCACCCGTGCCGGTCTGGGCCACCGCCTGCCGCGCACCATCCGCAACCGGACCTATCCGACCAGCGGCGACAGCATCAATGCCGCTGCCTTCATCTGGAGCAACGCGCCGGAAATCCTCAACGCCCATGATCGCGGCGCGCTGATCCGTTCGAAATCCGGGTTCTGGCTGGCAATCCCCACCGAAGCCGCTGGCAAAGGCCCGCGCGGCGCCCGCCTGGCGGCACTGGCGACCATTGCGAAAAGCGTGAACGGTGGGCGGAGGAGGAAAGCGACATAGATGTCAGCTCGCGGCCTGTGATTGAATCATGATAAATGGTTGTTTTCAACCTTTGTGCGTCATCTTTTTCGCGGTGATACGCTGATTTCTTGGCCAGAAAGAGGACTTTGCTACATCGCACTCCAATGGCCGTTTTGAAATCCCGCACTGGGCGAATTGAATTATCCACGGGACGCGGGTACGTTCTGCAATTCAAGGCAGAAAAATAGCCTCGCGGTTATATTGACAACCCATCCAAGGCCTTCCACTTGGGAACCTCCTTCCAAATGCCAGTAAATTGGCTGAAATAAAACAACCTGATGAGAACTCAATGATACACGTAAACAACATCTTTGATTCAGTTGCCGTGCCGGTTGTCGAACTCGACACTGAGTTTCGCGTCGTGTCAGCCAACAAGAAAGCCCAAAAGGAATTCGGAGAAATTGAAACAGGCGGTGAAATCTGGAAACTTTTTTCCATTAAACGCCGGTCCCAAAGCAATTTGCAGCATGTTCTGGATAGCCACGAAGAATGCACGCTGAAGGTTTCAGCCAAACAGGGGTTTCTTGCGGACTATCTGGTATCGATCAATGTGCCTGAATCCGGTCTGACTGACAACCAAACAGCTCTGATCCTCACGTTTGAGGACCGAACCCGCTCGCAAGATGCAAAGGCCATGCGCAGCGATTTTGTCGCCAATGTTTCCCACGAAATCCGCTCTCCTTTGACGGCAATATCGGGTCTGGTCGAAACATTGCGCGGCCCTGCGCGTGATGACCCGGAAGCCCGCGACGCCTTTCTTGCGCTGATGGAAGAAGAGGTGCGGCGCATGAGTTCTCTGGTCAGTAATCTTCTGTCGCTTTCGCGCGTCGAAGCAAAGGAACGTCGCTTGCCAAAACAATCGGCGGACCCAGTTCAGGTCATTCACGAGGCAAGCGAGCTGGTATCCGCATTCGCCAAAAAGCGCGACAAAAAACTCACGGTTGATTGCCCGGACAGCTTGCCGGTCATTCGCGGGAAACATGATGATCTTGTTCGGGTATTGATCAACCTGCTAGAAAACGCGCTGACCTATAGCAAGGATAATAGCGAGGTTACCTTGCGTGCTGATCTGGCACAAAGTGATAATCCACTGGGGGTTAAGGCACTATATATTTCGGCAAAAGACCAAAGCGAGGGCATTCCAGCCTCGGAAATTCCACGATTAACCGAACGTTTTTACCGGATCGACAAAAGCCGGTCGCGAAATGCCGGTGGAACAGGGCTGGGTCTGGCCATTGTAAAACATATTGTCAGCCGTCACCGTGGCAAGCTGGACATTCAAAGTGTTGTGGGCGAGGGCTCTGATTTTCGTGTCTTTTTGCCTGTTCCTGAGAAATTGTGAAAATCGAACAACTGTCATCAGACTGTTACATGGCTGTCGTACTCCTGAATCATTCCTGAGCGAATGATGAGTCGTTCTATATGGAACGATTCTGAAACTGGAGACGATACATCATGTCTATTACCTCTTCCGCCGTCGCCGCGACCATGTTCGGCGTCCTTGCTTTTGCGTCGCCCGCCCTTGCGCGGGATCAAATTAGGATCGTGGGCTCTTCTACGGTTTTTCCTTTTTCAACGACCGTGGCTGAACGGTTCGGAAAATCCACCGACTACAAAACGCCTGTTGTTGAAAGCACTGGCTCAGGTGGCGGCCTGAAGCTGTTTTGCGCCGGCATCGGCGAGGAACATCCCGACATCACCAACGCGTCGCGTCGCATCAAAACGTCCGAAGTTGAAAACTGTGCGGCTAACGGTGTGACCAAGATTATTGAGGCCAAGATCGGTTTTGACGGCATTGTGCTCGCAAACTCGTTGGAAGCGTCGCGAATGGAAGTCACTCGTCGTGAAATCTTTCTGGCTCTGGCCAAAGACGTGCCAAATGGCGAAGGTTCTACCGTTCCCAACCCTTACACAAAATGGTCGGACATCAATCCTTCCCTTCCAGCGGTGAAAATCGAAGTGCTTGGTCCGCCGCCAACCTCCGGCACGCGTGACGCGTTTGCCGAACTGGCGCTTGAGGGTGGTTGTAAGACGTTTGACTGGATCAAGGCGCTGAAATCTTCGGATAAAACGGCCTATAAATCCCTGTGCCACACCATCCGTGAAGACGGTGCTTATGTGGAAGCTGGTGAAAACGACAATTTGATCGTGCAAAAACTACAAGCCAATCCATCTGCCTTTGGGGTCTTTGGCTTTAGCTATCTTGAGCAAAACAGCGACAGCGTCCAGGGTTCTGTCGTGAACGGCGTCGCGCCGGAATTTGAGGAAATTGCCGATGGCAAATATCCGTTTGCCCGCTCCCTGTTTTTCTACGTGAAAAAGGCGCACCTGGATCTGGTGCCGGGGATCGAAGACTTTCTCGCGGAGTTCACCGATGAAGATACCTGGGGCGAGGATGGATACCTTGTTGATAAGGGTCTGATCCCGCTTAGCGAGGACGAGCGTAAAGAATGGTCGGACGCGATTAACGGTCTGCAAAATCTGGAACTGTAACTGAAATATCCGGGGTGTCGCGATGGCGCCCCGGACCTCAATTGAGATAGCTGCCTTGTCTGATCTTGAACTTGACTTTACACGCCCGACACGAACGGCCTGGATTGACAGGCTGATCATTTCGATGTTGTGGAGCGCTGCTGCCCTGGCCATCCTGGTCACGATCGGCATTGTCTTTTCACTGTTGTTTGAAACCATTCGGTTCTTTGAAAAAGTCCCGATGGGGGAATTTCTGTTTGGCACCAACTGGTCGCCCCAAACCGCAATCCGTGCCGATCAGGTCGGCGCTGAAGGGAGCTTTGGAGCCATTCCGTTGATCAACGGTACGCTCTTGATTTCTTTCATCGCGATGATCGTGGCCACGCCGCTTGGTCTTGCTTCGGCCATTTACCTGTCTGAATACGCCTCTAAACGCGCGCGTGACTGGATTAAACCCACTTTGGAAATTCTTGCAGGCATTCCAACGGTCGTTTACGGATTTTTCGCAGCGCTGACGGTTGCGCCATTTATCCGTATGACCGGTGGCCAGTTTGGCCTGGAAATCGCGTCAGAAAGCGCGCTGGCGGCGGGTTTGGTCATGGGGATCATGATCGTGCCTTTGATTTCGTCACTGTCTGACGATGTGATCAACGCCGTACCGCAATCCTTGCGTGATGCCTCTCTTGGCCTCGGCGCCACCCATTCTGAGACCGTGCGCAGAGTGATCCTGCCTGCCGCTTTACCGGGCATATCCGGGGCACTGTTGTTGGCCACCTCACGCGCCATTGGGGAAACCATGATTGTGGTCATGGCGGCTGGCCTTGCTGCCAAGCTGACGCTTAACCCGCTTGAGGCGGTCACCACCATCACCGCCCAGATTGTCGCGCTTTTGACCGGCGATCAGGAATTTGATAGCGCCAAGACCCTTTCTGCCTTTGCTTTGGGGCTGTTGCTTTTCATCCTGACTCTTTGCCTGAACATCACAGCCCAATGGGTTGTCCGAAAATACCGAGAACAATATGATTGATTTTACGCGAAACTCTGGCTTCAACCTGCGCCAGCGCCACCGGGCTGAAACGCGGTTTCAGTGGAGTGGCCGACTGGCCATTTTTGTCTCACTTGCCTTTTTGGCGTGGATGCTTGTCACCGTTCTTTTGGACGCAAGCGGGGCCACGCGGCGGGTTGAGATCGCCATTGCCGTCGACCTGAGTGCTGAGAATGTTGATCCTCAGGATATCAAAAACGCGCGATTTGGAACCATCGTGAAAAAATCGCTGCGCGAGCGGTTTCCTGATGTGTCCAAGCGCAAAGACAAGAAAAAACTCTATAATCTTGCCAGTCCCGAGGCCAGTTTTGAACTTGAGAAACAGCTGCTGGCGGATCCCTCTTTGCTGGGAGAAACGCGGCTCATGTGGCTCACAGCCTCCGATGATCTGAGCCTGTTTTGGCGGGGCAAAATCGATGCAAGCCTGCCGGAAAACCGTCGCCCGATTTCGGATATGGAAATTCGCTGGATTGAACAGCTGACTGAAAACGGCCAAATCCGCAGTGTCGCCAATTGGAAATTCCTGATCTCTGGCGACAGTCGCGAACCGGAAATCGCGGGAATCCTCGCAGCTCTGGTTGGCTCCGCCCTGTCGCTATCGGTTTGCTTTTTGCTGTCCTTTCCCATCGGCATTGCTGCCGCTACCTATCTTGAAGAATTCGCGCCCAAAAACCGCATTTCCGATGCGATCGAGGTGAATATCAACAACCTTGCGGCCGTGCCTTCGATTGTCTTTGGCCTTTTGGGTCTGTCGGTGTTTTTGGGCACCTTCGGATTACCGCGTTCCTCGCCACTCGTAGGGGGCATGGTCTTGTCGCTGATGACTTTGCCCACGATTATCATCGCGGCGCGCGCCAGTTTGCAATCTGTGCCACCTTCGTTTCGTGAAGGCGCTCTGGCCTTGGGCGCAACCCCGGTTCAGGCAGTTTTCCATCACGTTTTCCCGGTTGCCTTACCCGGTATGTTAACCGGCGCAATTGTTGGAATGGCCCGTGCCCTTGGCGACACCGCCCCGCTTTTGATGATCGGGATGGTGGCCTTTATCGTCGATGTGCCCAAATCCATTCTGGACCCGGCAACGGCGCTTCCCGTGCAGATTTTCCTGTGGGCGGATAGCCCTGAACGGGCATTTTCTGAAAAAACTGCGGCGGCAATTCTTGTCTTGCTGATCTTTCTTGTGGCGATGAATCTGCTCGCTATCGTTTTGCGCCGTAAATTCGAACAAAGGTTCTAAGTCATGAACGCTCCCATCATATCCGCCAAGAACGTCGATATATTTTACGGCGACAAACAGGCGATTTTCGATGTTGATCTGGACATCCCAGAGCGCAAGGTAACGTCGCTTATCGGGCCGTCCGGTTGTGGGAAATCCACGTTTTTGCGCGCCGTAAACCGGATGAATGACCTGATCCCAGCCTGCCGGTTCGACGGTTCACTGACCATCGGTGGCCAGGAGGTTTACGACCATTCGGTCGATGTGGTCGCTCTTCGGGCGCAAGTGGGCATGGTTTTTCAAAAACCCAATCCCTTTCCCAAATCCATCTTTGAAAATGTCGCTTACGGATTGAAGATTCACAAGTTAACCAATTCCAAATCGGAGCTTGAGGATCGCGTCGAATGGAGCCTGAAAAGCGCAGGCCTCTGGGATGAAATCGCGGATCGTCTGGATGAACCGGGCAACAGCCTGTCGGGCGGGCAACAGCAACGTCTTTGTATTGCACGCACCATTGCGGTTGAACCCAAGGTCATCCTGATGGATGAGCCCTGTTCGGCTCTGGACCCGATCGCAACGGCGGTTGTTGAAGAACTGATCGACAAATTGCGGCAGGACTTTACCATTGTCATTGTGACACACTCCATGCAGCAGGCCGCGCGTATTTCTCAACGAACGGCGTTCTTCCACCTGGGCAATCTGGTTGAATTGGGCGATACCAACGATATTTTCACCGACCCCAAAGAAGAACGCACCCAAAATTATATCACCGGTCGGATCGGTTAGGAGACAGTTATGGAAAATGTGCATATCACCGGTCGGTTTGACGAAGATCTGGCAAAAATTAAAAAACGCGTTTTGGAAATGGGGGCGCTGGTTAAACAACAGCTTGCCGAAGCCACCATTGCACTGGGCGATTTATCGGCTTGCAATGTTGAAGCGCTGATCGCAAAGGATCGCAAGATCAATGGCATGAACAAATCCATTGCCGGGCGTGCCGAACGTCTTATCGCGCTTCGCCAGCCTATGGCGCTTGACCTGCGGCAGGCTTTGCTGCCGATCAATATTGCCAGTGAGTTGGAGCGGATCGGTGATCACGCCAAATCAACAGCCAAACGTGCGCGAAAGATCGGTGCCGGCGTCGTCCCGGCTGAGTATCTCACTGTTCTGAACGAAATGGGGGATATCATCTCCACCCAGATTACGGATGTACTGACCGCGTATGAAAACAGCGACATCAGGCTTGCCGCAGATGTTCGGGAGCGGGATCATCAAGTGGATGAACGCAACAAAAAGATTTTCAATCTTTCGGTCGCGACCCTTCAGAATGGACCGGAAGACGCAGAAACGCTGATGAACCTCGTGCTTGTGTCGCGAAATTTTGAGCGTGTTGGCGATCATGTCGTGAATATTGCCCGTCATGTAAATCAGATTGTGACCGGCGACGACCTCAAAGCGAGCGAGTGATCAAGATTGCGGATAATCCAGTTTATGGCGACAATAGAGCAGACACCCAGCAAGAAGTGAGTTCACATTGAGCCTGATCGCCCCCCGAATTCTGATTGTTGAGGATGAACCGTCTCAGGTTGAGGTGCTCAGATACAACCTGAAACAAGAAGGCTATGCACTGCGCGTTATTTGTGACGGCGAAGAAGGTCTGCAATCGGCTATCGAGGATCCACCCGACCTGATCTTACTGGACTGGATGTTGCCCAACCTGTCGGGCGTTGAAATCTGTCGGCAGCTCAGGCGCCATAGTGACACCCGCGATGTGCCGATCATTATGTTGACCGCCCGGACCCAGGAACGCGACAAAATCCAGGGGCTGGATGTTGGAGCAGATGATTACGTTTCCAAACCCTATTCGGTCAAGGAACTGATCGCGCGCATTCGTGCAGCCCTAAGGCGGCCAAAGGGCGGGGTATTTGACAGGAAATTATCGGTTGGGAAACTGGAAGCAGACATAGAAAAGCATCGGGTTACCTTTGACGGAAAAATTTTGTTGGTCAGCCCCATTGAATTCAAATTGATCGTTGCGTTGATGCAACGCCCCGAACGGGTGTTGTCGCGCGGTCAATTACTGGATCTCGTTTGGGGGGTCTCTTCTGAACTGGAAACGCGTACCGTTGATGTTCATATCGGCCGGCTCAGACGCAGCCTCGACAAGATCGGGGGTAAGGGAATTATTCGCACGATACGGGGGTTTGGGTATTCTGTTGGAAGTGGCGAGTGATAATACCCTGGAACGATTTTCTGGCATCACCTCTGCACTCAACCGGCTGTAATAAAACAAGTTTTCCTCTATTGTGGGCTGTTAAACTGGTGCTGAGCGCGGCCTAGGCGGCAAAACCCACTGAACTTCTGGCGCGACATTTCGGGCGGTTTCATGCCATCAAAACGATAAGATCGCAGAAGATTGCTTACCATCCCCCTACCATGGGTCCTCCGTGGCGACATGTGACTACGGGGGGCTAGGCGCAGGTCTCCGCTAGCGACAAAGCTATTTTTTGGGTTTCCACTCTGGCTTTCCAAAGTTTCCATCCAGAAGAAACATTCACCAAGTTTACAAAGCGTTAGAGATACTTCGGCGGGGCTAGAAATGGCATTTGGGTTTCCAGTCAGGTTTCCACTTGGAGTTTCCACCGAAGTTTCCACAATCCATACTGCCAAACACGTCCGCCTCCCTGCTGGCAACTGCCGGTGCCGCCCACAAGCGGTGCTGGTTTTTTCTTGGGAACAATACGAGGAACCTTGAATTGTTAATCGAAATGACTCCGGTCGACCGGCTGGTGCCCTATGCCGGAAACGCACGCACGCATTCTGACGCGCAAATTGGCCGGATCGCTGCATCAATCACAGAGTTTGGTTTCACCAACCCGACCCTGACCGGCGACGACAATGTGATCATCGCGGGACACGGCCGCCTGCTGGCGGTGCAACGGCTCGGGATCGGGGAGGTTCCGGTTATTGTTCTTCATCATCTCGGCGAGGCCCAGCGCCGCGCGTTGGTGATTGCCGACAACAAGCTGGCGGAAAACGCGGGCTGGGATGAAGAAATGCTGCGCGTTGAGTTGGCGGCACTTGGTGCGTTGGATTTTGATTTGGAGCTGATGGGGTTCTCGGACGAGGAACTTGATGACCTGCTTGGCGATCTGGAAGGCACTCCGCTGGGCGCGGCAGAAGGCGAGGACGATATTCCCGAGACCCGGAAGACACGGTCAGTAGCCCCGGCGATCTGTGGATTCTTGGAAAACACCGTTTGCTGTGTGGCGATGCCACCGTGGCCACCGATGTGGAGAGAGTTCTGAACGGAACGCAACCGCTGCCGATGGTGACCGATCCGCCCTACGGCGTGGAGTACGATCCCGGTTGGCGCAACCAGGCGGGAGCCGCCAAGACCAAACGCACCGGAAAGGTGCTGAATGATGACCGGGCAGACTGGCGCGAGGCCTGGTCACTGTTTCCCGGCGATGTGGTCTATGTTTGGCACGGCGCATTGCATGCGACCACCGTTGCTGAAAGCCTCGAGGTGGCGGGGTTCAATGTCCGCTCGCAGATTATCTGGGCCAAGGACCGGTTGGTTCTGAGCCGCGGCGATTATCACTGGCAGCATGAACCTTGTTGGTATGCGGTCAAGAAAACCGGCAAGGGACACTGGGCCGGGGATCGCAAACAAACGACGCTTTGGCATATCGCCAACAAGGATCAGGATGCCGAAACTGTGCATGGGACGCAGAAACCGGTCGAGTGCATGCGCCGTCCGATCCTGAACAATTCCAGCCCCGGTCAGATTGTCTATGAGCCGTTCATGGGCTCCGGCACCACGTTGATTGCGGCGGAATCCACGGGGCGGGTTTGCCTCGGGATCGAACTTAACCCGGCCTATGTCGATGTCGCCGTGCAACGCTGGCAGCAGTTTACCGGGCAGGATGCTGTGCTGGATGGAAAACTACATAGCAGACCCACAGTCGCTTCCGCATAGCGATTTCGGCAAAATTTCGCCGCCAAACCTGATGGGACTAGCGAACCTTTGCACTATGCCTTGAGCGGACCTTGACGAGCATCCGGTGAACCACGGCTTTGTCCGCATGTGAGACATTGGTAAAGGACGCTTTGAACGTCTGCTTCCGCCTAGGGTCCGTCGTGACTTTCAAAAAATCGTTGATGAAGATCCCGTTCTGACAGGCGTTATCTCACCGGTTTATGAATGGGCCAATATGCCAACAGGGCAGAACATCAGGAAATGCTGATCCATGGGAATTTCTCGCCGGAAATACGCCGAACATCGCGGCGTTTCGCACACGGCCGTCAACCGAGCGCTTAAAACCGGCCGCATCACGCTGGAACCGGACCGCACCATTGACCCTGTCAAGGCCGACAAGTTTTCATCAATCGCGGCTCGAATGGATGCTTGTCGGCAATCATTCTGAACAGATTGCTGTCACAGCGATTGGCTTCAATCCGTCCCGCGTTTTGCGACTTCCACAACCTGTAACACAGACGCTCTGCATTGGGTTGGAAAAGCCCCCCTCTCATGGTTTTTAGCACAAACCATTGCCTGGCAGTGACTGGCTTTTGAACGAAAAGTGGCCTAAACGCGCAATCGGAACGACACTATTTCGCGACAGGTCCAATTCCGTGCTCGGGTTGACAGGCGGTTCTGGGTGGCCCCCGCACGTCAGTTGAATATGGCGCGAACGATACCGACGCAGCCGATTTTACTTTCCGTCCGGTTGGATCGGTGTTCAACCCGTATGGCGATTTTGCGGCGTGATCGGCGGCACAGTGATCGTTCAGTTTACTTTGTCACCCGGCACATCACCGGCGAAAAACGCGTTCAGATTGTCGATTACACGAAAACCCATGGCGTCGCGCGTTTCTGCGGTGGCACTGCCAAGATGCGGCAAGGCTACGAGGTTCGGGCTGGCCAGTAGATCGGCATCGATCACCGGCTCGCCCTCAAAAACGTCAAGCGCGGCACCACCGATGGTGCCGGCGCTTAGCGCGCGTGCCAGCGCTTTGGAATCGATCACCTCGCCGCGCGCGGTATTGATGACCACGGCGTTGGATTTCATCAATGCAAGGGTTTTGTCGTTGATCAGGTGGGTGTTTTCGGCACCACCCGTCGTGTGCAGCGAAACGAAATCGCTTTGCCCCAGTAGTTCGTCAATACTGCCCACTTGCACCGCTTTGAACCGGTCCAGCGTTTCCTGAGGAAACGCAAAGCTATCCTGCACAATAATTTTCATGTCAAAACCGAAATGCGCACGTTGCGCCATGGCTTGCCCGATGCGCCCGAAACCGACGATGCCCAGTGTTTTACCGCTGACCTTGTGTCCGATCATATGGGTAGGCCGCCACCCGGCCCAATCACCGGCACGCAATTCGCGCTCGCCCTCGCCCGCGCGTCGCGCCGCGATCAGCAAAAGCGCCATTGCCAGATCGGCGGTGCAGGCGGACAGAACCTCGGGTGTGTTGGTCACCGTGAGCCCCAGTGCCGTGGCGGCGTTCAGGTCAATATTGCTGAAACCAACGCCGTAGTTGGTAAGAATCTTTGCCCGGGGATTGGCGACATTCAAGACGTCGGCGTCCACTTTATCGGTGACGGTCGGGCAAATAGCGTCGTAATTTGACAACGACTCGCGCAGAGCCGCGGCGCTCATCGGTTTGTCGTCAGCATTGAAATCTGCGTCGTAGTTTTCGGCCAGCTTGGCCTCGACGGCCGCTGGCCAGCGTCGTGTCACCAGAATTTTGGGTTTGGCCATTTTGGGCTCCTATGATTGCAGAACTTTTTGAACTGTCTCGCCGATTTCAGACGGGCTCGATGCCACAGTGACACCCGCAGCCGACAGAATTTCCACCTTTTCCGACGCGCTTTCGCCAAAGGCCGAAATGATCGCGCCCGCGTGGCCCATTGTGCGCCCCGCGGGGGCCGTCAGCCCCGCTACATAGGCCACCACAGGTTTGGTGATGTGATCCTGAATGAATGCGGCGGCTTCGGCTTCCTGCGGGCCGCCAATTTCGCCGATCAGCGTAATGAGATGGGTTTCGTCGTCTTCTTCAAACCGTTGAAGAACATCCTTGAACGATGATCCGTTGATCGGGTCACCGCCAATGCCGACACTGGTGGAAATGCCAATCCCCAGCTCTTTGAGCTGCGCGGCAGCCTCGTATCCCAATGTGCCCGAACGCCCGACAATGCCGACATTGCCCTGTAGAAAAATATGGCCCGGCATAATCCCAAGCAGCGCTTTTCCCGGCGAAATCGTTCCGGCGCAATTGGGGCCGGTCAGCACCATGCGTTTTTCTCTGCTGTACCGCATCATGTAGCGTTTGACGCGGATCATATCCTGCGCCGGAATTCCGTCGGTAATGCACACGCAATACCGGATACCCGCATCCGCCGCCTCCATGACGCTGTCTGCGGCAAACGGTGGCGGGACAAACACCAGACTGGCGGTGGCACCCGTCTGTTCGACCGCGTCTTTGACCGTATCAAACACAGGTACGCCGTGGACGTTTTCGCCACCCTTCCCCGGTGTCACGCCACCAACGACATTGGTGCCGTAGTCCAGCATGTCTTTGGTGTGAAACTGCGCCATTTTGCCGGTGATGCCCTGCACGATGACTTTGGTTTCGCGGTCCAGAAAAATGCTCATGACGCCACCTTCATATTGTCGTCGTTGCCGCCGTTCCGCCATGCGGCCACAGATCGCTCTGCCGCCTCTTTAAGACTGCCGGCGCGGATGATCGAAAGGCCGCTTTGCGCCAGAATCTTCTGACCTTCTTCAACGTTCGTGCCCGCAAGCCGCACGATCACCGGCACCTCGACGGGATTGTCGCGCAACGCCTGAACCACACCTTCTGCAACCCAGTCGCACCGGTTGATTCCGGCAAAAATATTTACCAGAACTGCCTGAACTTTCTTATCCGACAGCACCAGACGAAAGGCCTTTGCCACCCTTTCAGGCGTGGCGCCACCGCCGATATCCAGAAAGTTCGCGGGTTCACCTCCGGCAAGTTTGATTGTGTCCATCGTGGCCATCGCCAGCCCCGCGCCGTTGACGATGCAACCAATGTTGCCATCCAGCCCAACATAATTCAGTCCGCGGTCCGCAGCATTGGATTCGCGTGGGTCTTCCTGGCTTTTGTCGCGCAATTCGGCAATCTGCGGGTGGCGAAACAGCGCGTTGTCGTCGAAGGTCATTTTGGCGTCCAGCGCCACAACCCGGTTGTCGGACGTGATGACCAGCGGATTTATTTCAACCATCGTGGCATCGTAGTCGCGAAACGCGCGGTACGCCGCCATCAGCGTTTTCGCCATCTTTTGAGTCAACGCCGGTTCTATGTCCAAAGCAAATGCAATTTCACGCGCCTGAAACGCCTGCAATCCCACTGCGGGCTCGACGGTGCTGCGGACGATTGATTCAGGCCGATTGGCGGAAATCTCTTCGATTTCCATGCCGCCCTGCGCCGACGCCACGATCATCACGCGCTGGCTGGTGCGGTCCAGCACAAATCCCAAATAGATCTCGCGGTCGATGGCCACGGCGGATTCGACATAAACCCGGTATATCCCCTTGCCTTCGGGACCGGTTTGATGAGTGACCAGTTTTTGGCCAAACATGCTTTCGGATGCGGCCAGAATTTCGCTGTCGGAATCGCACAGCTTGACGCCACCGGCCTTGCCGCGTCCGCCTGCATGCACCTGCGCCTTGACGATCCATTTGTCGCCCCCCAGCTCGCGCGACCGGTAAGCCGCCTGTTCGGGGCTGTAGGCCAAAGCGCCGGATGGAACATCCACGCCGAACCTTTTGAGGATTTCCTTGGCCTGATATTCGTGAATATCCATTGTTGGCTCCTATGCCGCCAGTGTGTTTCGGTAATGCGCCTCCAACTGTTCGTTGATCGCATCCACGTCGATATTGACACCCATCTCCGTCATTGCAGCGGCAAACCGCAAAACGATGTCGGTAATCGCCGCCTGACTGATCTGGTTCAGTATTCCGATCCGGATCTGTACAGGTTCAGACAGCGTTGGCCAAATACCAAAGCCCTTAGCGCGACAAGATTGCACAAGCTCTTTTTCGCGCCCGGCCAGCGCCGGCGGCAAATTCAGCACGACCAGACTGGGCATGTTCGACGTCACCTGACACCCCATCGTCCGCACGGCGTCGGCCAGTGCCTTTTCGTGCAATGCATAGTCGCGGGCGCGCGCCTCCAGACCGTGCTGCAGGGTCAAGCGCAGCGCTTCATGAAAGGCCGCAACGGCATAGCCCGAGTGCGTGCGGTGATAGGTGCCCGCTGCGATGTCCTGACCCTCGACAATACCCCAGTGGCGCGCCTCAAGAATCGGGTGGTGCACGTAGGACCGGCAACCGCTGGCCTTAACAGAGTCGATATAGCGGTCGGTAAAACTTACGGGGGCATACGTCAGCGGCAGGCACAACACGCCTTTTTGCGGGCACGATGCCCAGCCGACAACGCCGGGATAATCGTCGATAGAGAAATGACCGATGCCCAGCGACGACACCGCATCGATCAACCCCATCACGCCATGGGTAACGCAGGCATCGGAAAATGCCTGCACGTCGTTGACGCGACCTGAACCGGTTTCCCAATGCGCCATAAACGCCCATTTTGGTTTGATCGCCGCCAGCGCTGTTTCGATCTCGTCACTACCGACCGAAAGCCCGTGGGCCACATCGACAACTGTCACCGACGCCGCGTCGGGGGCGAGCGGGTTAGCCGCCAGCTCTGCTTCTGTTGCGGCCTTCATGTTGATCGTTGTGGCGTCGATGCCGCTGAACGTGCCGTTCACGATGACCACGACGCTGTCGCCGGGCATAATTGCATTGAGCATAACATCGAGCCCCGAAAACCCGGTGCCGCCAACGCCGTAGGTGTAAGTATTGCTTGTGCCCCAGATATCGCGCAGCATTTCCTTGCACTCAACCATGCCCCGCAGCACATCTGCCTGCATATGGTCGGCGGTGCCCGCGCCTGCAAACGCCTGCAAAACACGCGCGTCGGTATTGCCGGGTCCGGGGCCCGCGGCCAGCGTTTCGGGAATAACGAGGGCGGGAAAAATATTGTGGTCGCTCATGGGTCAGCTCTTTTGTTTGTCTGGCAACGGAAGTCGGAAATTCAGAATTATCGCAGGACAAGTAGAAGCGTGAATAGACAATCTACAACAGACGTTAGTTCACCAAATGGAAACCTTATTGACGGGAATTTGCCTACCCGTTATGGTGGTTTATGGTATTCTTTCCATCATACCCCACCCATTGTGACCGGAAATCCGTCCCAAAACCAAAAGACAGATGGTAATCCAGCCGAAGGAACCCGTTTCGCTTATATTGGCGCACGGCAATCCATTGGTGCTTGGTGCGATGTCCGAAGTATTCGAGCGCGACCCACGATTCTCGCTGGTGGCGACCTCTGCCACGTCCGAGGGGTATCTGGGTATCGCTTTGCGTCTGTCTGTCCACGTCAGCGTGCTTGACTGGAACCTTCCTGATCTGGGAGGCGCCAAGGTGATCGACGTGATGCGCGGACAGATCGCGCCGCCACGATTTGTGGTTTACGGCGACAGCAACGGTGATGTGCCTCGGCAGGCAATGACCGCAGGCGCTGCTGCGTTCGTGGCGCGCAATGGTCCGGTCAAGGACCTGCTCGACGCGTGTTATGAAGTGGCCTTCGGGAAAATGATATTCCCGTTCATGGATATTCGCGCCCTGCAAATGGATCCGATCGAACAGCTGTCCAAACGCGAACGTGTGATGCTTCAGACTTTGGCACAGGGATTGACCAACCGCGAGCTGGCCAAGGCGCTGGATATTTCCACCAATACCGTCAAATTCCACCTGTCAAATTTGTACGACAAGCTGGCCGTGAAAAACCGCGGTCAGGCCATTGCATTTTACTACGCGTCCAGGACGTCCGGCGCAGGAGGCGGAAGCTTTTCCAACCGGTAACCACCTAGCGCCCGAACATTTGCACGTGGATTAACGGCACTTGACAGATCAAAATTTAGGCCTTTTGGTCTGCCGCCAATTTCGTCTTTCAACAAAAGGAACAACCTGAATGAGCTTTCACCCCATTGATCAAGCGCCCGCCCGACTGAATCGCAGCGAACTCGCTGTACCGGGTAGCCAGCCGCAAATGTTTGAAAAAGCTTCACAATCCGATGCGGACGTCATTTTCCTTGATATGGAAGACGCGGTTGCACCCGACGACAAAGCACAGGCGCGCAAAAACATCATCAAGGCGCTCAACGACATCGACTGGGGTAAAAAATCGATGTCGATTCGCATCAACGGGCTTGATACCCACTACATGTATCGCGACGTGGTCGACGTGGTCGAACAGGCCGGAGAGCGTCTTGATCTCATCATGATACCCAAGGTCGGCACTGCAGCGGATGTTTACGCTATCGACATGTTGGTCACCCAAATCGAAGACGCCAAAGGCTTCAAAAAACGCATCGGTTTTGAACACATAATCGAGACGGCTTTGGGTATGCAGAATGTCACCGAAATCGCCGGTGCCAGCACGCGCAACGAAAGCCTGCATTTTGGCGTGGCAGATTACGCCGCCAGCACACGGGCACGCACCACGATCATCGGCGGTGTGAACCCCGATTATTCGGTGCTGACCGATCCTCTGGACGACAACTCGCGCGCCGTGCATTGGGGCGATATGTGGCACTACGCGCTGGCCCGTATGGTGGTGGCGGCCCGTGCCAACGGTTTACGCCCGGTTGACGGACCGTTCGGTGATTTCGCCGACGCCGACGGTTACCGCGCCGCCGCCAACCGTGCCGCTGTGCTGGGCTGCGAGGGCAAATGGGCCATCCACCCTAGCCAGATCGCGCTGGCCAACGAGGTGATGAGCCCGTCTGACGCCGACGTAGAGAAAGCCAACCGCATTCTGGTCGCCATGGCCGAAGCGGCCGCCGCCGGTAAGGGCGCGGTTTCGCTTGACGGTCGACTGATCGATTACGCCTCGATCCGGCAGGCCGAGGTGCTGGTGGAAAAAGCCAAACAGATATCGGCGGGCTAGGGCGCTATGGGCGGCACTTTGGCGACGGCGCGGTCGCGGGCGATGTCGGCCTTTATGGCTGGCATCAACGCGGCCGATCCCGGTGTCTGCCTGCGCAAAGCTTTTGCTGCGACCCCACCGCCCCCGCCTGCGGGTGGGCGGTATATCATGATCAGTATCGGCAAAGCCGCCTGCGCCATGGTTGAATGCGCGTTGGAATTGCTGCCAACGGGCGTTGCACGCGACGCCATTGCCGTGACCAATTACGAAAACAACCGCGACGTTCACGGCTGCACAGTGCTGGCAGCGGGCCACCCCGTGCCCGATGCAAACGGGCTGGCGGCGGGACGCGCTGTGACGGCGATGCTGGACACAGCAACGGCGCAGGATGTGGTGATCGCGCTGATCAGCGGTGGCAGTTCGGCGCTGTTGCCTGCGCCGGACAAGGGGTTGACACTGCAGGATAAAATCGACGTCAACACAGCGCTGTTGGCCGGCGGTCTGGACATTACGGATATGAATCTGGTGCGCCAGTCGCTATCAGCCCTCAAGGGTGGCGGCATGCTGCACCGCGCCGCACCCGCGTCGGTGGTGTCCTTTATCCTGTCTGACGTGATCGGCGATGATCTGCGCGCTGTGGGCAGCGGGCCGACAGTGGGGCCAATAGGCACGCGGGCGCAGGCGCGCGCACTGCTAAGCACGCACGATATGCTGGCAAAATTGCCGCCGCCTGTGCAGGCGTTTCTGAACGGCGACGACACCGCTGCCCCGCTACCGGAAACACGGCCCATATTGATCGGCGGCAACGGGTTCAGCCTGCGGGAGATGGCAACACACGCAGGGGCCGAGGCGGTTTCTGCGCCTTTGGTCGGCGATGTGGCAGAGGCCGCGCGGATCGTACTGGATCGTGTGTTGTCCGCGCCCGATGGCCCGCTGGCATTGGCATTTGGCGGTGAAACCACGGTGAATTTGCGCGGGCGGGGCCAGGGAGGGCGCAATCAGGAACTGGCGCTGCGCGTGGCGCTGCTGGCCAAAGCCGCAGGGCTGAAAGACGACTGGTGCTTTCTAAGCGGCGGCACCGACGGGCGCGACGGGCCGACAGATGCCGCAGGTGGTCTGGTGGACAGCGTCACACTGGCACGGATTGCGGCGGCGGGTCTGGATATACAGGCGCTGCTGGCAGACAACGACAGCTACCGCGCACTGGACGCGGCAGGCGATTTGATCAGGATCGAGACAACGGGCACAAACGTAGCGGACCTGCAGCTGTTTTTGCGCGGTTAGGTGGCACGGGCCAAGGGCTGCGCCTGACCCGGGTGTCTCGCGTAAACTGCTTTGTTGGTTACTGCCGACAGGTGAATGCGTCGCTTTAGCCAAGGGTGCGAAGCGCCCGTTGTGCCGAGGGCACACCTGCGGTGTGACGGGGCGGGTCACCTATCGGCAATTGCGTAGCATTTGCCTGTCGGTCAATGGGGCGCTGCCTGGGCGAAGATCCCGAGTTGAACGTGAATGTAGAATTCTTAAGAGCTATGTAAAACTGAAACTAAAAATGCAATAATAACTCATTTATAATTTACCCACGGGATTTCCACAGGCTTGTCCAATTGCGTGGCCCTATACGTATGGGCTATATTTAGGGCAATTCAAATAACAAAATACGAGATAAAGACATGAGTTGGTTGCTGTTTATGGATGAAAGCGGTCATGATCACAAGAATATGCCTCTAGAAGTAAGAGGCGGCATCGCTATTCACTCTTCAAACATTTGGCGATTTATTCTGGATTTTCAAAAATGTGAAGAGGAGGCCTTTGGATTTCGATTATCATCTATGGGTTTGGAACTTAAGGGTTCAAAACTACTTGATAACAAGAAGTACGAGTGGGCTAAACAAGAAGATATATTGGACGACAACTCTCGCAGGCACGGCGCAAGAAGGTTTGTAACAAAAAACCAACAAAAGGTTGCGCCCAGTCGGAGGGAGTTTACTGCATATGGCCAAGCCAGCAAGTTAATGGCAAAAATGACATTTGATTTATTAGAAAGATATGAGACGAAATTGTTTGCCAGCTTAATTCCGAGAGGCGTTAAACCTCCTAAGGATTTTAGATTCGCTCATTACCTTCGCAAAGATCACATTTTTCTTCAGGAACGGTTCTTCTGGTTCTTAGAAAGCAAAAAAGTAAACGGATTGTTTGTTATGGATCAAACGGAAAAACAAAACGACAAAAGGTATATTCGTAGACTACAAGACTACTACACTAAAACAGAGAATGGCAGGCGGAGGTCGAACTGGGTGGTTCCTTCACCGATGTTTGTGGACTCAGAAATGGCGCCTTTGGTTCAAGCCGCTGATCTTTGTCTTTATTGTATCAACTGGGGCTTTCGACGAGATGCATGGAAATTTACCGGAGCACAGCGTGCTGAAATCCATGACGACTTTGCTGGAAGATGTGGCAACCTCCAGTATCGAGGTTCAGCTGTGGAAGGTGGGAAAAATTATCAATTATTTGGAATATTTTTTGTGCCGGACCCATTTACAGGAAGACCACATCCAAAATAAAAAAAGGAGGTAATGCTTTGCGCGAAAATCGTTTCAAGTCTGCACTTGAAGATCTTCCACAAACCGAACCTCCGACTCCAGATTTATTCACCACACGTAAATAAGTCAATAACGAACCGCGCTGCGAAACACTGTTGTGACTGATTGTAAACACGACTGCGCTCCGCGCGTTCGCGCCTCAATCGCTCCCCCGGAGCGATTGCCGGACCTTTGGCCCGGACCGGCGCTCACCCATCCATCTTCAACGCACTTATAAACGCCGCCTGCGGGATATTCACCTTCCCGAACTGCCGCATCTTCTTTTTGCCCTTTTTCTGCTTCTCCAGCAGCTTTTTCTTGCGCGTGATATCGCCGCCGTAGCATTTCGCCGTCACGTCCTTGCGCAGCGCGCTTAGCGTCTCCCGCGCGATGATACGGCCGCCAAGCGCTGCCTGAATAGGGATTTTGAACATGTGCTGGGGGATCAGTTCTTTCAGTTTTTCCACCATGGCGCGGCCGCGGGTTTCGGCGCGGTCGCGGTGGACCATGGTGGACAGGGCATCCACCGGCTCGTCATTCACCAGGATCTGCATTTTGACCAGAAAATCTTCGCGGTATTCAAACATCGCATAGTCAAAGCTGGCATAGCCCTGCGTCACGCTTTTCAGCCGGTCGTAAAAGTCAAACACCACCTCGTTCAAAGGCAGATCGTAGACCACCATCGCACGGCTGCCGGCATAGGTCAGGTCCAGCTGCACACCGCGCCGGTCCTGACACAGTTTCAGAACATCGCCAAGATACTCATCCGGCACCATGATCGTGGCCTTGATGCGGGGTTCCTTTATATGGTCCACAACGGTCAAATCGGGCATGTCGGCGGGGTTGTGCAGCTCCTGCACGCTGCCGTCGCGCATGTGGATGTGGTAGATCACTGACGGGGCCGTGGTGATCAGCTCGATGTTATATTCCCGCTCCAGCCGGTCGCGGATCACCTCCAGATGCAACAGGCCCAGAAAGCCACAGCGAAAGCCAAAACCAAGCGCGGCGCTGGTTTCCATTTCGGTGGAAAAGGACGCGTCGTTCAGGGACAGCTTGGCAATCGCCTCGCGCAGGTCCTCAAATTCGGCGTTGTCCACGGGAAACAACCCGCAGAACACCACGGGTTGGGATGGCGCAAAACCCGGCAAGGCCTCGGTCGTGCCGCCTTTTTCGTGGGTGATGGTATCGCCCACCTTGGTGTCGGCCACGCGCTTAATTGAAGCGGTCAGAAAGCCGATCTCGCCCGGGCCAAGGGCGGGCACATTGTCCATCTGCGGGCGGAAGACGCCGACGCGATCTACGGGGTAGACGGCATTGGTGTTCATCATCCGGATGCGGTCGCCCTTATTCAGCTTGCCATCGATGACACGGATCAACACGACCACGCCAAGATAGGCGTCATACCAGCTGTCCACCAGCATGGCTTTTAGCGGGGCATCAACATCGCCGGTCGGATGGGGGAGCAGGGTGACGATGGCTTCCAGAACGTCGGGGATGCCAAGGCCCGATTTGGCCGAGATTTCAACGGCGCCAGAGGCATCAAGCCCGATCACATCCTCGATCTGCTGCGCCACGCGGTCCGGTTCAGCGGCGGGCAGGTCGATTTTGTTCAGCACAGAGACGATTTCATGATCCGCATCCAGCGCCTGATAGACATTGGCCAAGGTCTGCGCCTCTACCCCCTGGGAGGCATCGACCACCAAAAGCGAGCCCTCAACCGCGCGCATGCTGCGACTGACCTCATAGGCGAAATCCACGTGGCCGGGGGTGTCGATTAAATTGAGGATATAGTCCTCGCCATCCTTGGCCTTGTAATCAATGCGCACGGTGTTGGCCTTGATGGTAATCCCGCGCTCGCGCTCGATATCCATTGTGTCCAAAAGCTGGGCTTCCATGTCGCGTTCAGCCACGGTGCCGGTGGCCTGAATAAGTCGATCGGCAAGCGTGGATTTGCCGTGGTCGATATGGGCGACAATGGAAAAATTGCGGATATGGGCGAGGTCTGTCATGGTTGCGGGATATGGGGGAGTGATCGCGAGTGGTCAATGGCAAACCAAGGATTGCAAGACAAGTGACTCTTGACAGCTCAGGGATCATGCCATGGTCACTAAATCAATTCAGTCAACAGGACAGCGCCCGAACCCGGCAGTCAGCGAAAGCGTGCTGTGCAGGGTCTTTCGTGAATTTCTCACAATTTGCTGGCGACAGGTGATTGCTGCCCGGGCCACAGGTCGCGTGGTTCAGCGGTATTCGCAGACTTTACTTTTTCTCATTCTTAACTTTCGGGGGAGTGCGGTAAATTCATATGACGACATTTCCCGAACCGGTATTTTGTGCTAGTGACGAAAAAATGCAGATCACTATACGGGCAGTCACCATGAAAAACTTTGCGATCCTCACCGTGGTGCTGACTGTGCTGGCCTCCAGCGCCCCTGCGGGCAATCTGATCCGCAAGGCCTGCCTCAAGGCCGGGCGGGCCGGTGCCACCCGCGAGTTGTGCAGCTGCATACAACACGTCGCCGATTCGCATTTTCACAAGCGCGCTGATCAAAAATTGATGGCGTCGTTTTTTAAGGACCCCCACAAAGCACAGGTGATCCGCCAGTCGGACCGCCGCAGCCACGAGGCGTTCTGGACCCGCTACAAGGCGTGGGGCGTGGCCGCCGAGGAAAGCTGCGCGCCCGACAAGAGCTGACTCAAAGCCGCGATTTTGCACGCTGCGAATAACACCTTTCCAAATTTATTTTTGGTAATCAAACGGCTTCAAACACACTTGAAACCGCGCTATTCTGTTCAACCCAAAATTGACATTTTGTTCATTTTCTGCTAATGTTGCGCGGTATTATTTGACCAAAATTTAGCAATGGAACGTAGAATGGCCACGATTTTTCGCATTGTTTCAGTTCCGCTTATTCTGTTTTTGACCGCCTGCACGATCAGCCTTGCGCCGCCCGGTGACAAAGCATTCGTCGCCGAACTTAATCAAGCCAACCAACAGACCCTGACCCTGTTTAGTGCGCTGGAAGGTGGCGGCGCGCGCGACAGTTACAGCAAGTATTCCAAACGGTACGACGAGGTTATTGGCGCGTTCGGGGCACTAGAAACCAAGGCGCGAGCCAGACCTGTGCCTGCTTTGGGGCAGAAGCTTATAACAAAAATAGCCCGAAGAGGTCGCGTAGCAGAAATTTGCGCCGCCAAGGGCGACGACGCCACCGGATGCGTGTTTGCCACACCCGATATTATCGTCGAGATTATCGAGGACCTGACGAAACTTCGGGAACTGCATCAAAAAGGGAGTCTGAAACCCGCGGTGGCGGGTGCCTTGAAAGGGGATTACGTCATTTCGATTCAACAAGTGTTGGTTTTAGAAACCGCACTTCTGCGCGAGTAAGGAAACAGGGACATGGCAATCGATATTGAAGCAATGGCGAACGAAATGATTTTTAACCTCGGCGAAGAATTAAGCGATGGATGGGACAAAATTTCCGCGTTTCAGCAAAATCAAGCGTCTTTAATAGCAAAGCAAGCTGCCTTGATCGCCCAATTGAAGGTCATGGGCAATGTGGCGGATGATGAAACAATTGAGTTTTTGACGGAACAACTTAAGGATAAAGTAGAAAACTTTGCCAAAGTTATTGCCAATTTATCCGCGCTGACACTTGAAAAAGCCTGGAACGCGGCGGTGGGCGTTTTCTGGAATGCAATTAACAAGGCACTGACCGGAGCCGGTCTGGTGGCGTTGCCCATTCCGGATTTCCAAGCCGACAATACTTAACGCCGGTCAGACTGAAGCTGGTCAATCAGCCCACCCGACGCCAGTTCGATCAAATCGAACACGCCGTCAAAGCCGCTTTCAAAATAGGGGTCGGGCACATCTGTCAAAGGCTGATCCGGCGCGAAGTCGCACATTAATTTGACAGGCGTGTCGCTGCCAGGGGGACGCTGGGCTTCGATGTTACGCAGATTGTCCGCATCCATCGCGACGATCAGATCAAAGTCGCTGAAATCACCAACTTTGAACTGGCGCGCCCGTAATCCGGACAGGTCCAGCCCACGTCTGCGTGCCTCGGCTTGGGCGCGGGCGTCCGGTGGGTCACCGATATGCCAGTTCCCCGTGCCGGCGCTGTCTGTGGTTACCGTCAGTTCACGGCTTGCCGCCTGCGCTCGGAAAATAGCTTCTGCCGTGGGTGAACGACAGATATTGCCCAGACACACAAACAAAACCGATGCGCTCACACAAGGATCCTGTTGACCCGCAGCCAGCGGCTATAGACGACCAGCAACAGCGCCACGACAAAAATCACCAGCGTGAAAACAGCCGCGCCACGACCCATGATGTCCCACATCGTCACATCGGCCAGCACGAAATTGTGCAGGGCCGTCGCCATCATCGCAAGCAGCGATATCCAGAATATCGGCACCGCCGCGCGACGGCGCAGCAACAGATAGACCGAACCCAGAACCGAAAACCACACGGCGATGGCCCACGTGGCATTGACCCATTGGGGAAAACCGAAAAAGAAATCAAGCTGCTCTTGAGTGAATTGCTCCAGGTAAGATTGGGCCTGCAACTTGGTCATCAGGTAGTCAAAGGCACCCCCTGCGTTCCACAGCAGGCTGATGATGCCCACCGCCCACAAATGCCACGGAGCTTTTCGCTTGCTAAAGTCGTTCATACGTATCCCTTGTTCATCCTGCGTGAATTCAGGGCCGGTTTTGATCGACCGGCACTTCGATGCTTATATCCCCGGCGTGCTCGAACGTCAGGTTCAGCGTGATCGCATCACCCTGCCCCAGCGCCGGTTCTATTTTCATCAGCATAACGTGGTCGCCGCCGCGCTGCAATTCATGACGGCTGCCTGCCGCGATCAGCAGAGGGTTTTCAATCGCGATCATGCGCACCACGCCGTTTTCGTCCTCCAGACTGGTATGCAAAGTGGCGCGACCGGCGGGGCTTGATACACTGACCAGAAAATCGTCTTGGTCCGAATTGTTCTCGATCACAAAATAGGCGGCGCCGGTCCGACCAGAGCCTTCACCCGTGCGCATGAATTGCCCCGAGACTTCCAGAACGCCGTCAGGCCCTGAACGGGCGAAACCAAACCAGACGACAGCGCCAACCGCTATGGCGATCATCATTCCAATTAAGAGACGCATGTGAAACCCTTTCTATAATCGCGCGCGCGCCACCCGCGGCAAATAAAAACGGCCCCGCAATCCATGCAGGGCCGTTCAGAACAATCAAACCTGCGCGCTTAGGCGGTGACTTGTGCCTTGGCGATTTCTTTCTTCACTTTCAAAGCACGCTCGGACAGGTCCGCATCCTTGGCCTTGGCCATAAACATGTCCAGACCGCCACGGTGATCGACTGTGCGCAAGGCTGCGGCAGAGACCCGGAAATTGAACGAACGGCCCAATGTTTCAGAGGCCATGGTCACGTCGTTCAGGTTTGGCAAAAACCGGCGGCGGGTACGGTTCTTGGCATGGCTGACATTGTTGCCAACCAACACGCCTTTACCGGTGAATTCACAACGACGAGACATAGTAGGGTTCCTTGGTTTGCCGGTACCGGAAACGATCAGGTCCGGCCACGAAATTCTAAAAGCGGTCTTTAGGCCGTGCGTCGCAAGGCGTCAAGGGATTCTTGCATGTGCGGCGCGCGTCAATCAGACCATTGAATGACGACCCGATCCACCGAAAATCGTTGCAGATTGCGCAACGATCTGACGATAAATTGTTTTGCGCCGCTGCGCAATAAATGGTCGTTGCAGGCATTGGCCTTGTCGGATTCGCCAAGGCATGCACTTACACCCGAGTCGCACCGGAGACGCGCAATGAAATTGACGACCAAAATCATCTTAGCCTCCACATTGTTATTTGTCGGCGCAAGAACGGCCACCGCCGATCAGCACGGCAACGCGTACGTGCACAGCCGCACAAATGGCGGGCAGGTCTATATCATGTACCACAACCACATGTCGCTTTATACTTTCGACAAGGACGAGATTGGCAAATCCAATTGCTACGGCGGTTGCGCTAGAAAATGGCCCCCGGCGATTTTAGCCGCCGACACGCCGCTGGGCGAAAACTATTCGCTGATCAGGCGCAAAGACGGCAAGATGCAGGCGGCCTTTAAGGGCCAGCCGCTTTACTTGTGGTCCGGCGACAAGCGCGTGGGACAGACCTCCGGCGACGGTATCGGCGACGTTTGGCATCTGGCGCGACCAGAATTCTAAATCGCTTTCGCGCGCACAATTTGTTTCGAATTACTTCTGTGTAATCCGCCCATCGGTATAAGGCGCGTATGCCCCCGCCGCTGCCATATATTCCGCCACCACGTCGGCCAGATCGGGACCGTAGTCATAGGCGTTCAGGGCACTGCGGAACATTTTGTAGCCGTCACCACCACCGCGCACGTAGTTGTTGGACACAACACCGTACATCGCGTCCGGATCAATCGGCGTCCACGCGCCGCCTTTCATAACCAACACTTCTTGAACGCGCCCCTCATTGGCGGGCACCGAGGCGTCCCAGGTGAACTGTAATCCCGCCACTTGCGGAAAGCGGCCTTTGACCTCTTCCACCTGAGAGACACCGTTTTCAAGCGCCGCGATCAACGTCGCGCCGGTGACATGAAAGGTGGACAGCGTGTTTTGGAACGGCAGCACCGTCAACACCTCGCCCATGGTCACGTCGCCCGCGTCGATAGAGGCGCGCAATCCGCCCGAATTGGCGATTGAAATGGTGATGCCCTGATCTTTGACGCGATCCAGCATCGCGTCGGCGACAAGATTGCCCATTTGGCATTCCTGCACGCGACAGACCGAACGGTCGCCCTCGATCACGGCGCTTGAGTCTGCCACGACTTTCTGGCGTATTTCTTCCAGCGGCACCGCGGCCTCGGCGATGCGAGCGACGACATCGGCGTCTTCGGATACTTCCGCGTCCATGATCAGCGGTTCGCCCAACGCCGAGACGACATTGCCGGCATCATCAAATACCACGTTTAGTTCGCCCAGATATTTGCCATATGCATAGGCCTGCACCACGGCGGTATCGCCGACCATGGTAGGATAAGGTCCGACGGCGCGCTCATTGGTGTTGGACAACAGCGTGTTGGAATGACCACCTACAATCACGTCAACACCGGTGGTTTCGGCGGCGACTTTCAGGTCAACCACGTAACCCGAATGCGACAGAACCACAATTTTGTTGACGCCTTCGGCCGTCAGCCGGTCGACCTCGGTTTGAACCGACGTCACCGGATCCAGAAAGCTGACGTTGGCACCGGGGCTGGCAAGCTCATCGGTATCCTGCGGAGTCAGGCCTATCAGGCCAATTTTCTGTCCGCCCGACACGATCACTGTCGACTTGGCCAGCTTCCCTGCCAGCAACGGTTCGGCGGAAATATCGGCGTTCGACATCAGGATCGGAAAATCGATGGCTTCCATAAAGCCACGCAACACTTCGGGACCATCATCGAACTCGTGATTGCCCACGGTCATACCATCGTAGCCCATTCTGTTCATCATTTCAGCAGCCAGCGCACCTTTGTAATAGGTGTAAAACAGCGTGCCCTGAAACTGGTCGCCGCCGTCAACAAGGATCGAATTTTCGGCACGTCCACGGGCAGCGGCGATGGCGGTCGCCAAGCGGGCCGAGCCGCCAAAACATTTGCCTTCCGCGTTGGAATCCGCCGAACAGCCGCTGTCAAAACGACTAATGGGTTCGAACCGCGCGTGGAAATCGTTTGTATGCAGGATCGTCAGCTTGAAATCAGCCAACGCGGCCGTACCCATCAGACAGGCGGCACCGGTCAAAAGTGCGATTCGTGTGGCTAGCATGGAAAATCTCCTGTTCTTTCAAATGGTAAATTGGCGATACCAACCCAAGCGGCTTGCGTGCCCCGGCTGATTATCAAAAGCCTAGCATAGAATTTGTCCAAAAGATAAATTTAATTACGGTGTTCCGGGATGGGCAAACGTGGTTGTCCGGGCGGCGTTTTGCCCCCACGCAAAACAAGAGACTGGACAAAAAGCGCACTTTTGCATCAACATGACAGACATACGCACCGGCCGCTGTGGTGGCGTCTTTATTGAACACGGTCCTGCCTCGCAGCAGGCAACAAATCAAAAGGAATGCACCATGATGTTTCGCCGTTTATTTCCCGTGCTTTTGGCGGCCTGCATGCTTGTAGCGGCATGCGATGGCCCGTCCAGCATCGGAATGCCCGACAGCAGTGAATATATTCCTACGACCACCAATGAATAATTCGATCTGAAACCGCGACGGCTTGACGGGATGCCTGCGTTGGCGCATTTGCCTGCACCATGATTTACAAGATTTTCAGAGCAGACGAATGGGCGCACCTGCAGACACAGGGAGTCACACATGGCGCGCCGATCGACCTTATCGACGGGTTCATTCACTTTTCAACGGCCACGCAAGCCGCGCAGACCGCCGCGTTACATTTTGCCGGGGCTACGGATTTACGGCTGGCCGCGGTGGACGAAAACCGGCTGGACCCTGATCTGAAATGGGAGAAATCGCGCGGCGGTGCTGATTTTCCCCACTTGTATCGCGCGCTGACGATGGAGGACGTGGTGTGGTGCGTGGACTTGCCATTGACGGCGGACGGCCACGTATTTCCGAAAGATCTGACTTGAGAGCCGTGGAAAATCTGGGGCTGCGTCTGTTGCGCCGTTTAGACCCGGAACGCGCCCACGACTTGTCGATCCGCGCTTTGAATTACGGGCTGGCAACCCTGCCCGGACCGCTCACAACGCCACGTCTGAAAACTACGCTTGCGGGTCTTAATCTGCCCAATCCCATCGGGCTGGCGGCGGGGTTTGACAAGAACGCCCGTGCTGTCGCGCCGCTGACCCGCGCCGGCTTTGGCTGGATCGAACTGGGCGCCGCGACACCACGCGCCCAAGGCGGCAACGCCAAGCCGCGCCTGTTTCGCCTGACCGGGGATGCTGCCGTCATCAACCGCTTTGGTTTTAACAATGACGGCGCCGACGCCATCGCGTCACGCCTTGCCAAGCGCCACGACGGCGGTGTCGTGGGGTTGAATCTGGGGGCCAACAAGGACAGCAGCGACCGCGCCAGGGATTTCGCAAGCGTGCTGGATACCTGCGGTGCCTATGTGGATTTTGTTACGGTGAACGTCTCGTCGCCCAACACCGCTAACCTGCGCGATTTGCAAAGCGCCGACGCCCTGCGCGCATTGCTTGACGCCGTGATGCAAGCCCGCCCCGACGACCTGCCGGTTTTCGTCAAAATTGCCCCCGATCTAAGTCAGAAACAGCTTGAGGATATAACAGAGGTTGCGCTGCACGCAGGTATCAACGCGATCATCGCCACCAATACCACGATTGCACGCCCTGCGCTGACCAGCCCGCACGCCGTCGAGCAGGGGGGTCTTTCGGGCCAACCTCTGTTTGACCCGTCGACCCGCGTTCTGGCAGCGTTGTCGCGCCTGACTGACGGACGTCTGCCGCTGGTCGGCGTGGGCGGGATTGGCTCGGCGGCGCAGGCCTACACCAAAATCAAAGCCGGGGCCTGCGCGCTGCAGCTTTATTCGGCGTTGGTGTTTGGCGGGCTTTCGCTGGTGGGTGAAATTGCGCGCGGGCTTGACGCATTGTTGAAACGCGACGGATTTGACAACGTGGCGCAGGCCGTGGGTATTGAAAAGGACAATTGGTGAGCAAAGTTGAAATCTGGCACAATCCCACCTGCACCAAGTCAAAGCAGGTTTTGTTCATGTTGCAGGACAAGGGTTTTGACGTGGATGTACGCGATATTCTCAGCGATCCGCCAACGATTTATCAGCTCCAGACAGCGCTGCGAAAACTTGATCTCGACGCAATTGAAATCACGCGTGTAAACGAGCCGCGTTTTCGCCAATTGGGACTGACGCCACAAACCGACGACAATACGCTGATTGCGGCGATGTCAGCCCACACCATGTTGCTGCAGCGTCCGATTGTATTTTGCGGAGACAAAGCGGCACTGGGACGCCCTCTGGAAAATGTTCTCGACATTTTGCCTTAGTTCCCGGATGCCGCACGTTCCAACGCCGGATATCTGACGGCCAGTGTCGCAGCACGGGCAATAAAATAGATCATCAAAGCCCCCCACAGCCCGTGATTGCCGTAAAGCGGTAGCAACGCCCAGACCGCCACCCCGTAAACCAATGTCGCCACCATCATTGCGTTGCGCATATCGCGGGTGCGCGTCGCACCAATAAAAATTCCATCCAGCATCCAGGACGCAATACCGATCAACGGCGCCACGATGACCCAAATCTGGAACTGCCGCGCCGCTGACCGCACCTCCGGCGACGTCGTCATCACTTCGATTCCAAAATCTCCGAAAGCCACGAAAACCGCGCTAAGCGCGACAACCACCGCGACACCCCATCGGCTGCACAACAGCGCCGCGCGGCGCAATGCCGCCGGTTTTCCCGCACCCATGGCCTGTCCCACCAGCGATTCAGCACCAAAGGCAAAACCATCCAGCGCATATGCAGTCAGGTGCAGAAACTGCATCAGCACCTGATTGGCAGCAAGCGTCACATCATCGATGGCCGAGCCCAGAAACAGAAAGGACAGAAACGCCGCCTGCAACAGAACCGACCGTATCATGATATCGACGTTTACAACTGCCATGCGCCGCAGCGCGGCTGCGTCAAATATCGCGCCCGAATTGTGCCAAATCCAGGCACCAAAGGCCTTGCGGCACAACCAGATACCCAGCAGAAAACCGCCCCACTCTCCTATGACACTGGCGGTTGCGACACCGGCCACACCCCATCCCAACCCCACGACGAACCATAAATCCAAGCCGATATTCAGCCCGTTCGCCATCAATTGCAGCACCAGAACCGCGCGGGTGCGTTCCTGGGCGATCAGCCATCCGGTGATCCCGTACATGCCAATAACGGCGGGCGCAGAGAACAGACGGATATCGAGATAGGTTTTTGCCAAGATTTCCACGTCGGCTGACGCCGGCGCAATTTTCAACGCAGCAATTTGAAAGGGGTGGCGAAAGACCACAAACAAAAGCCCGGCCCCGACACCAATCAGCAATGCACGCATCAAGAGCGCCCGGACCTCACGATCTCTGCCCGCACCAAACGCCTGAGCCGTCAACCCTGTCGTACCCATGCGTAAAAAGCCGAAAATCCAGTATAATGCGGATAAGATTATCGCGCCGATGCCCACAGCCCCAATCGGCGCGGCCAGCCCCAACTGTCCCACCACTGCCGTATCGACCAAACCGATAAGCGGAACAGTCACGTTGGCCAAAACGATGGGTAGCGCAATGCGCAGAACGCGGCGGTGCGAAAGCGCGTCGGGGTTCATGGCCCGTCAGCCAAGATCGCGATTCATCAAAAAATGCCCCGCCGCCTGAGCAAACAATTTGTGCCGGTTGTCCTGCCAGCCGTGCACCGAAACCGACGCATACCGGCGACCTGCGCGGTTGATGACAGCGCGGGCGTAAGCGTCACGCGGCAGGCCCGAACGCAGGTAGTCGATTGTGAAATCGATGGTTTTGGGCAGGCGCGGCAGTTTGCTGGGCTGCCATTCGTCCACGCCGCGCCCGCCGGATTCCATCCGGTCCCAAGCCATATACCAGCTAAGGCCGACAACCGCGGTCATTTCCAAAAACGCCGCTGTGACGCCGCCGTGCAGAGCCGGCAACATTGGATTGCCGATCAGTTTTTCGCTGAACGGCAGCACCGCCGTCAGTTCGTCGCCGCGACGGTCAAACGTGATACCCAGATAGTTCATGTAGGGAATCCCATCGATCAGGGCGTTCAGCGCTGCGTCGCGCCGTTTTTTGACCACCTGTACCGTTTCGGGTCGCCGTTTGCTCATGCCGGTGCCTTCGCTTTCGGACGTTCAACCGAAAATGCGCCCGTGGCCACGGCGACCGGTCGTTCTGTGTTTTCGTCAAACGCCGTGGCGCGCACAAACGCAATCGAGCGCGTTACCAGGTAACAGTCGGCGTGGCTGGCGAGCGCCTGACCGGGCGTTGCCGGGCGCATATAGTCGATCCGCAAATCCAGCGTAGCGGTACCCAGCGGCGATTCCGGGTGCGACATCACTGCCGCGCCGCAACAGGTGTCCATCAGCGCGGACACTGCACCGCCGTGAATCACACCACTGTCCGGATCGCCGATCAGTTTTTCCAAATACGGCATCGTGACAGACGCTTTTCCGTCGCCCATTTCCTGCAGAGTCATCTGCAAATCGCGCACATGGGGGATCGCCTCCATGAACTGCCGGGCGATCTTTTTTTTGGTTTCTGGATCCATTCCGGGCATCGATAATCCTTTGGGCTAAACCGGCCCCCGCCATCTGGCGGTCTTTATTTGCCTAAGGCCGGAAGCACGCAAGTTTTTTTTGGCACGACGTTGCGGCCACCGGCACGGGGTTGCATCCCGCCAGCGGAATCGGCAAAATCGTCGCGACGCAAATTAGGGCCGGACCATGAGCGACGAACGCCTAACCTTACGCGAGATGTGCGACCGATTTAGAGTCACGCCGCGGACGTTGCGCCATTACGAATATATCGAACTGCTGGCCCCGGAAAAATTGGGGCGTACACGGTTTTACGGCCCCACGGAAATCGCACGGCTAAAGTTGATCCTGCGCGGGCGGCGCTTTGGATTTTCACTGGAAGAATCGCGTCAATGGCTGCTGCTATATGACTCTGACCCCGAAAACCGCGTGCAGATGGAAACCTGGATTGAATGGTCGGGTCATCAGCTAAAAGAGCTGGCGCAGCGGCGCGTTGAACTTGACGAAACCATCACCGAATTACAGCGCCTTCACGACCAAACAGTCGAGGCCTACAAAAAATGACGTTACGTTTCATTACGTAAACGTCAATACGCACTTGAAACAAGGGGCCCCCAGCGCCAAATCTATGGCGACAAGGTAATCTTCTGGGATTCTTGCTTATGGCGCGTGAATTTTTAACAATCCGCCAGATGTGCGACACGTTCAAAGTTTCGGCGCGCACATTGCGCTTTTACGAGGCCAAGGAACTGCTGTTCCCCTGCCGGCTGGGCCAGAAACGCATGTTCACGCCCAAAGACCGCGCCCGCATGACATTGATCCTCAAGGGAAAGCGTTTCGGGTTTTCGCTGGAAGAAATCCGTCAGCTTTTGAATCTCTATTCCATCGGGGATCGACAGCGCACGCAGATCACCACCGCGCTGAAATTAGCTGGCGAACGTATGGACGCGCTGTTAGAGCGCCGCAACGAGCTAAATCGCGCCATAAAAGACCTGAAAGTCGAAATCGACGCCGGCGCCGTGTATCTGGCGGAAATCGAAAATACCAGCGACGCCGCGCAATAAATCAATCCGAGTGGAGAAGCCCGATGCCTACCTATGCAGCCCCCGTCAAAGACTTGCAGTTCGTGCTGCACGACGTTCTCAAAATCAGCGACAGCACCATTCCCGGCTATGCAGAAATGGAGTCTGATTTTACCGCCGCCATACTTGAAGAGGCAGGGAAAATCAGTGCCGAGCTTCTGGCACCGCTGAACGTCATTGGCGACCAGCAGGGTTGCCGGTTGGAAAACGGCGTAGTTTATACACCTGACGGGTTCAAAGAAGCGTTTAACGAGATGCGCAGCGGCGGCTGGACCGGACTTGGCGCGCCCGAAGAATACGGCGGACAGGGCGTTCCCAATGTGGTGGGATCCGCCGTGGGAGAAATGTTTTCCGCGGCCAACGTGTCATTTGGCATGTATCAGGGTCTGACGCGCGGCGCGTGCGAGTCTATTTTGGCGCACGGCACCCAGGCGCAAAAAGAAAAGTATCTTCCCAAAATGGTGTCCTGCGAATGGACGGGTACCATGAACCTGACCGAACCGCACTGCGGCACCGATCTGGGACTGATGCGGACCAAGGCTGTGCAGCAGAAAGACGGGACGTACAAAATTTCCGGCCAGAAAATTTTTATCTCTGCCGGAGATCACGATCTGGCCGACAACATCATCCATCTGGTGCTGGCCAAAATCCCCGGCGGTCCCGACGGCATAAAGGGCGTGTCGCTGTTCATCGTGCCAAAAATACTGGTGAACGACGACGGAACCCTGGGCGCGCGCAACGGTGTTTCAGTCGGCAGTATCGAGCATAAAATGGGCATCCACGGCAATTCGACCTGCGTGATGAACTACGACGACGCCACCGGTTTTTTGCTTGGCGACGCACACAAAGGCATGCGCGCCATGTTCACCATGATGAAC
>CAZPQL010000027.1:0-36238 GCA_964588725.1 uncultured Rhodobacterales bacterium | reverse complement strand
CTCCCGCCGACCATGGCGCGCACCGCACCGTCGGCTGACATGACTACAACGGCTGCCTGCGCTTTGGAGCCCTTTTTTACCTTGTTTTCGAATACAAAACTTAGCGCCTCTTCGGCGGCAGACTGAATGCGGGCATCGAACGTGGTTTTTATCTGCACGTCCTCGGTGGTAGACCGTGTCAAAAATGACGGCCCCGACGCCATAACCCAATCAGCGAAATAACCACCGGCACGCGCGGCGGCAGCTTCGGACAGTTGTGCCGGATGGTCCCTTGCCTGTTGCGCCTGAGCGCTGGTCAGATATTTCTGTGCTTCCATCAGGCCGATAATCGTTTCGCCGCGCCCCTGCGCGCGCGCCAGATTTCGGGTCGGCGCAAATTTTGACGGTGCCACCAGCAAACCGGCCAGCATGGCGCTTTCGGCGACATTCACCACGCGGGCGGATTTCCCAAAGTAGCGCTGCGACGCGGCCTCGAAACCCTGCGCGCCAGCACCCAGAAAGGCGCGGTTGAGATAGATCATCAAAATTTCGTCTTTGGTGTATTTCAGCTCCATGGCAAATGAAAATGGCACTTCGGACAATTTTCGCACCATCGAGGGCCTGCGGCAGTCGCGAATAAATTCAACTTCGGTCATTTCGGCGTTGGGGACGTATTTTTGACCCAGACACAGCAACTTTGCCACCTGCTGCGTTATCGTAGACCCGCCGTTGCCCTGCAACGGCCCGCGACCTTCTCGCAGATTTATCCTGATCGCGCTGGCAATGCCCCGTGGACTGATCCCGAAGTGCCGGTAAAAACGTTTGTCTTCCGTGGCAACAACCGCATTCTTCAGATGTTTGGACACGGACTCGGTACGCAGGATGCCACCGAACTGTTCGCCCCGCCACGCAAAGGTGTCACCGGCGCGATCCAGCATCACGACCGAACCTCGGGAGCGCCCGTCTACCTGATCTATCGCCAACGGCAATTGCGTGTAATAGTAACCGGTCCAGACAGCCAGAACCGCGGCCATGACCCAACCCACGCGCCAGCCAAACCACCAGACGGTGCGAAACAAAAACCAGATCAGCCCCCGCGCCAAGCGTACTGGCCAAATCCCGCCACCGCGCGCGGATTTCCGGCCGCGACGGTTTGCCGGTTTGGCGCGCTTTTTTTTCCGGCCGGCGGATTCGCGTTTGGGGGCCGTCAAAACCGGTTGCTTACGTTTGATTTTACGCATTAATGAAAAACCGCCTCTTTTTTTGGTCCAGTCTACGCAGAAAACCCCGAAATGTAGAGACGTGCCGCACGGCAAATCTGTTAATATTTCGCCTGCAAATTAATCATTTTTCAAATTTTGATGAAAAATTATGCAAACTTATTGGTTTTATAGGTAACTTCCATTGACTTAATATTGCTACAGCAATCCGGCGGCCTTAGCGACGCGGTGCAAATATTTCTCACTGCACCGATACAAATTCGGCGGCAAAGAACAAAGGACAATACAGTGAAAATGATCATCGCAACGATAAAACCGTTCAAGCTCGATCCCGTGCGCGAAGCGCTGACGACAGCCGGGGTGCGCGGCATGATGGTGTCGGAAGTCAAGGGCTTTGGCGCCCAATCCGGCCATACGGAAATATATCGTGGTGCCGAATACGAAGTGAATTTCGTACCCAAGGTAAAACTCGAAATCGTGGTTAGCGACGATATTTGTGACCAAATCATCGACGTTATCCAGTCCACCGCCAATTCCGGCAAGATCGGAGACGGTAAAATTTTCGTTCTTAACGTCGAACAGGCGCTGCGCGTACGAACCGGCGACACAAACGAAGATGCACTTTAGAAGTAGAACAGACAGGAAAGAACAAGATATGCAAATCCCACTTAAATCTGCGCTGATCCCGGGGGTCTTGCTGCTTGCAGCCAACCCCGCGCTTGCACAGGATGCCGTACCACCCGCCGCCGAAGAAGTCGGCTTTATTCTCACTTCATTCATGTTCCTTGTGACCGGGTTTCTGGTCATGTGGATGGCGGCGGGCTTTACCATGCTTGAAGCCGGACTCGTGCGTCAAAAGAATGTCACGATGCAGTTGATGAAGAACGTCGCGCTGTTTTCAATTGCGGCGCTTATGTATTACGCCGTTGGTTACAACCTGATGTACCCCGGTGACGGCTGGTCAATCGACGGCATATTGGGCGCGTTCAGCACCACATCGCTGGAACCCGTTGGGCTGGAAGGTGCGACGCCCGATCTTTCTTACGCGTCGGTCGGGTCGGACTTTTTCTTTCAGTTGATGTTCTGTGCCACGACAGCGTCGATCGTTTCCGGCACATTGGCGGAGCGGATCAAACTTTGGCCGTTTCTGATTTTCGTAATCGTGCTGACCGCGCTGATCTACCCGGTGCAGGCGTCCTGGAAATGGGGCGGCGGATTTCTTGACCAAATGGGTTTTCTGGATTTCGCAGGCTCGACCGTGGTGCATTCGGTTGGTGGCTGGGCAGCGCTGACCGGCGCATTGGTGCTTGGACCCCGATTGGGTAAATACAAAGGCGGTCGCATCCACCCCATTCCCGGCTCCAACCTGACGCTCGCCACTTTGGGAACGTTTATCCTGTGGCTGGGTTGGTTCGGCTTTAACGGTGGATCGCAGCTTTATATGAACTCTGCAGGTAATGTTGCGGATATCAGCCGGATTTTTGCCAACACCAACGCGGCGGCAGCGGGCGGCGTGCTGGTTTCGCTGATCCTGACGCAGCTGATGTATAAGAAACCGGACCTGACCATGGTGCTGAACGGCGCGCTGGCCGGGCTGGTCGCCATCACCGCCGAGCCATTGACCCCGTCTTTGGGCACGGCAACGCTAATTGGCGGCATTGGTGGGTTGATCGTGGTCTTTGCAGTTCCGTTTCTTGATAAGCTGAAGATAGACGATGTGGTCGGTGCGATTCCCGTGCACCTGTTCGCAGGTATCTGGGGCACATTGGCGGTGGTGATCACCAACGGCGACGCCAATCTCTTCGTACAGATCAAGTCCATCGTCGTCGTCGGGGTGTTCGTATCGGTCGTGTCGGCTGTGGTTTGGCTGGCGCTCAAGCTGATTGTGGGTATCCGCGTTGACGAGGAAACCGAAATCAACGGGCTGGACATGGCAGAATTGGGGATGGAGGCCTATCCGGAGTTCTCTAAAACCTGAGCCATGCAAGATAACCGACCGGGCCCTCAAAGCGGATACTTTGGGGGCCCTTTCTGTTAGGTGCGGCCCAGAAACGACGCAATCGGCGACGCCACGATTAAAATGGCCAGTGCCGCCACGACGATCGACGCCCCTGTGGGTGTATCCCACAAAACCGAGGCCGCGATGCCGCCGACGGCTGAAAGAGCGCCAATGACAGCGGCCAACAGGGCCATCTTTTCCGGAGTACTGGAAAACAGACGCGCCGTAGCCGCCGGTATGATCAGCATCGCGGTGATCAGCAGGGCACCGACCGCATTGATCGCCACCGCCACCAGCACCGCCAGAGCCAGCGTGAACAACAGGCTTTCGCGCAGCGGGTTCAAGGTTTTCGCAAAGGCCAGATCGCGGTTGATCGACGTCAGCAACAGCGCGTTCCACCGCCACACCACAACGGCCAAAGCACAAAGCGCACCAATCCAGATGACCGCAACGTCTTCCCAGGTCACCGACAGAATATCACCGGTCAGAAACTGCATCAGACTGGCGCTGCCGCCGCTTCCAAACGATAGCGCAATAATCCCGACAGCCAACGCGCCATGGGCAGCAACCCCCAACAACGTGTCGGTGTGAAATGCGCGGCCCTCGCCCGCCAACATCACGAATACCACGCTAAATGCCACGACAAGAATACCCAGAACAATCGGCAGCCCCACCGCCAGCGCCAGCGCAACGCCCAGCAACGCCGCATGCGATACCGTGTCGCCAAAATAGATCATGCGCCGCCACAAAACCACGCACCCCAAAGGCCCGGCGGCCAGTGCCACCCCGACGCCCGCCAGAACAATACGCAGGATAAAGCTGTCAATCATGGGTGTGGTCGTGATGATGTGCGTGATCATGTTCGTGCCGGTAAAGCGCCAGAGTGCCTTCGGTTCCCAAGCCGAACAATCGGCGGTATTCGGGCGCTTCTGACACCACGGTCGGTGTACCTTCGCAGCATATATGCCCGTTCAGGCAAATCACCCGGTCGGACGCGGACATAACCACATGCAGATCATGGCTGACCAGAACGACGGCACAACCGTAGCGGCGCCTTACATCGTCGATCAGGTTGTAAAACGCTGCGACCGCCGGTTGATCAAGTCCTTGTGTCGCCTCGTCCAACACCAGAATATCCGGCATGCCAGCCAAGGCATGTGCCAGCAAAACCCGCTGTAGCTGACCGCCCGACAGGGTCGTTATTTGCGTGCGCAGGATCGTCTCGATTCCCGTCCGCACGATTATGTCTTGGCGCTCGGCCTGCGAAATGTGGCCCGCTAGTTCCAGAAACCTTGCCACCGTCATCGGAAAAGCCGGATCCAGTGCCAGCTTTTGCGGCACGTAGCCGATTTTAAGTTTCGGCCTTAGGTTTACCTGCCCGGACACTGGTTTTTCTGCACCGATAAGACAGCGCAAAAACGATGTTTTGCCCGACCCGTTTGGCCCGACGATCGTAACGATTTCGCCCGGGTACAATGCGAAGTTAATTCCTTCCAGTATCTGCCGTCCGTCGATGGTCAGGCAAAGATCGCGGGTTTCGATTAGCGGGTTGCTCATGGCGCGTTCACGTTTTGACAGTCGGGGCACAAACCGAAAAATTCGATCATGCGCGACGTCACTTTGAAGCCCAGCGCACCCACGGTGTGGTTCAGCCCTGCGTCCGGTTCGTCAATCAAAGTTTCGGCAACGGTCAGACAGTCGGTGCAGATCAGAAACACCGGATCGTGACCCCTTTGCGGATCGGCGCAGGCCGTGAAGGCATTCAAACGTTCCAGCCGATGCACGAAGCCGTGCGTGCCCAGAAAATCAAGCGCACGATACACCACCGGCGGCTGGCTGCCCAATTGCTCTGACTGCAGGCGGCCCAATATGTCGTACGCCCCAAGCGCCTTGTGCTCTTCCAGCAAAATCTCAAGCACCCGCGCCCGCACGGGTGTTAAGCGCAAACCTTTATCACGACAGTAATCGCGGACACCCTGCATACCGCCGACGCGGCATTCGTGATGATCGTGTTGCGTAAATACATTGGCCGGCGGGCTGGAAGCTGTGGGCATTTCAACGTCACTGTTGTTACTGTATAACATATCGTTTATAGAGCTGACCGGATCAATACAAGACGGCACATTCGATGAAACCTCCCGTAGCCAATATTTTTGCGCTTTTGCTGTTTATACTCTTGCCAAATCACGCGTGGTCAGGGGGGCTGGCAGTTGTCACTGACATCGCGCCGGTCCACGCCATTGTCACCGCGATTACCGGCGACACAACGGCACCACGTCAGCTGATCAAAGGCAGTACATCCCCGCATGATTTCGCGCTGCGTCCTTCGGATATCAGAAAACTGCAAACCGCCGACCTGATAATCTGGGTCGGCCCACTGGCCAGTCCGGGGCTGGCGAAGTTGATGGCGCAGGACGATTTGTTCGCCAGATCGCTACGACTTGATAGTGTACCGAATCTGACAACGCTCAAATTGCGGGCGCCCGGCTTATTTCTGAACGGCGAACCGCAGCATTCTGTCGATCCGCACATCTGGCTGAGTCCTGCAAACGCGCTAGCCTGGGTTGATACAATTACGGCCCGACTAAAATTTGCCGACCCCGATAACGCCGCGCTTTTTGCAGAAAATGCCGCCAATCTTAGCAGCGAAATTACCCGCGCGCAGACAGACGTCGACGCCATGTTCACCGAAGACCGCTTACCATTCGTTCAGTACCACGACGCTTTCCAGTATTTTGAACGGCATTTCAAACTGATCCCGCTGGGCGCGGCCACCACGGGAGATCAGGAAAACCCGGCGCTTGGCCCCATGCTTGATCTGACCAGAGCGCTGCGTCAGGCCGGTGATTTTTGTGTCGTTCTTGATCGTCAGAGCGCGCGGTCCGCTGCCCAACCTTTGCTGGATCTCAAAGGCGCGCGCGCGGTAGTCATAAGTCCATTGGTCAGTGATCAGAGCGGTCTTTCATACCCCGATTTTCTAAGATCGCTTGGGCAGAAATTCGCGGACTGCGTGACTCCCTGATGCCTGTCACATGTCCAGACACTCGGACACCTGCACAGAACCGCCGTCAGACAGCATGGGACAACCTTCTGCCATTTTCACAGCAGCCGCCAGATCGTCAGCTTGCACAAGGCTGTACCCTGACGCGCTGGTGCCGTCCGGGCCCAGCGTTTCCGTGTCGCCCAGAGGATTGCCACCGTCGACCACAGCGTCGCCCATTGACCCGAACCACGCCATCCATTTCGCCATGACTTCTTTGCCCTCTTCAGGCGATTCGGGTGCTTTGCCTCCCGAATAAACGTAAATGAATTTTGTCATTTTGTCCTCCACTGGTTGCTGAGTTTTACGCGGCCAAGCGCTCTAATTTACGCAGCGATGACGTCCAGCCATCGGTATGCGCGGCCGCCGATGCGTCGTCGGCCAATTCGGTATGATAAAGGCGAAATGCGGTTTTTCCGTCGCCGGCATCTTGCAGCGAAAGCGTCACGTGCGAATCCGGACCGCGATCGCGGTCCTCATTGTGCCACGCCCATGTAAACCCAAGCGAACGAGGTGCGTTCACATGCGTCACCTGTCCCGATACTTTGACAGAGCCGCCATCCGATCTTTTCATCACCGAATGCCATGGACCGGTCGTCGTAAAATCAAGCGAATAGTCAGGCAATGTAATTCCTTCGGGACCCCACCATTTTAGCAAATGCTGCGGTTGAGAAATAAACGCGAACACGGTTTCCAGATCGGCGTCGAGCACCCGCTCAATCGTCAGTTCGGCCATCGGTTTTCCTTGATTTCAGCGCCTCTTCCAAACGGTCAAGGCTGGTGTTCCAGAATTTCCTGTGTTTCTCGATCCAATCGCGGATCGACTGCACCGCATCCTTTTCAACCGTGTACAACCGCCGCTGGCGGTCGACCCGCTGGCGGATGACACCTGCACGGCGTAAGACTTTCAAATGCCGCGAGATCGCCGGGGCGGACACATCGGCCACCTGTTGCAACTCTCCTGCCGAAAGCTCGCCTTCGTTAAGCAAGCGCTCGACGATCGCAAATCTAATGTCGTCGCCAAGAGCTGAAAAAGTGTTGGTAAGCTGCGTCATATCGTTCTGGATTGGTTATTGTTGACGTTAATTTACTGATTCGTTAAATAAATGTCAACTGGCATCAAAATCCAGTACCAATTTGGGGGTCGTGGGACGTGCCTGACAAGCCAGAGTAAAGCCGTCTTTGATCTCCCACGCCTCCAGCGAATAGTTCACCGCCATCTCAGCCGACCCCGAAATCACTTTGCACCGGCAGGTACAGCACATGCCGCCCGCACAGGAAAACGGCAGCTCTATGCCGTGTTTCCTGGCCGCGTCCAAAACCGATTCACCCTCTTGCGACAAAGAGAACTTTTTGCGTGATCCGTCCAGAACGATCTCGATACGCGCACCGCCGCGCGCAATTTCCGCAACTTTGGCCGAGACCCGCGGCTTGGCTTTTCCCCCGTCAGCGGGGGTAAACAGCTCCGAGCGAATAACGTCTTTATCAACACCCAGCGACGTAAGCGCGGTTCTGACGTCTTTTATCATTTCGCCCGGCCCGCATAGAAAAACCGCATCGGCCACCCGCGCATCAATTGCGCCCGCCCGACTTAGGGCTTTTATTCTGGTGCCATCTATCCGACCGTTGAGCAGCGGCACATCCTGTTCTTCGCGCGACAGCAGATGCAGGACCGTCAAACGGTCCAAGAACCGGTCTTTCATGGCTTCAAGGTCGTTTTTGAACATGATCGTTCCGGTCTGCCGGTTGCCGTAAACCATGGTGATTTCCGCTTGGCCATGCTGCGCCAACGTCGCCCCTGCAATCGACATCATCGGTGTGATCCCGGAACCCGCCGCGATCAGCAGATATTTCGCTGCTGTTCCGGTCTTGGCGATAAATTTGCCCTGAGGTGTCATTACCGAAAGTCTTTCACCGGGCGATAGCGACCCGTTGGCAAATCCCGAAAATGCACCTCCGTCCACCTTTCGCACGCCGACGCGTAATATTGGATCAGACGGCAGCGAAGAAATAGAATACGAGCGGCGAATATCCTTCCCGTCCACCACAGCGCGCAAAGTCAGATATTGTCCGGGTTGGAACGCAAATTCGGGTTGCAAAGCCGCCGGAACGCCAAGGGAAATAACCACGGAATCGACTGTGTCGTGCCTGATGTCGACCACTGTCAAGGAATGAAATCTCGGCGCCATCGCAGTGTCCTAAATGCACTTGAAATAGTCGAAAGGTTCGCGACACGCGCGACATCGGAATTGCGCTTTGCATGCGGTCGACCCGAATTCCGACAGCTTTTCGGTGTTTGCAGACCCGCACTGCGGACAGGCAATCACGTCGCGCGAAAACAGCGCCCGTTTGGACTTTGCTGCTTTCAAAGGCGGCGCAATACCATAGGCACGCAATTTTTCGTGTCCTTCAGGTGTGATCCAGTCGGTGGTCCACGCCGGTTCCATGATCCGGTTGATCTGCGCGGTGAAACCCGCGTCATTCAGCGCAACTTCGATTGCCAGTTCAATGGCCAATACTGCGGGGCAGCCGGAATATGTCGGCGTCACATCCGCAATGGCCAGATCGCCGTGCACAGTCACGCCGCGTAAAATCCCCAGATCGGCCACCGTCACACAGGGCACTTCGGGATCAGGCACCGCGCTTGCTGCAGCCCAGGCCAAGGCCTGCGCATTCCGCGCCAAAGCTACCACGTCAGCCCCGGATAGGCGCGCTGCACGTACTGCAGTTCAGCCAGAATATGCCCCATTTCTTCGCCGTGCTGGCCGCTGCGCCCCCCGGACTGCGGAAACTCCACGTCGGGCGTGTTAAGCCGCGCGCGCGCAAATATCGGATCGACGGTTGCCGTCCACGCCGCACGAAGTTTGGCGCGGTCGGGCAGCAAACACTGTTCGGCACAGGCGGTCGCCGCATCTGACATCTCAAACAGCTCACCAGTATAAATATGCAGATTGTTGACCGCCGCTGCCATGCGCGCAGCGCTTTCTGCGGTGCCGTCGCCCATGCGGATAATCCATTCACCGGTGTGGCGAATATGATAAGCCGCCTCTTTGACCGCCTTGCCGGCTAACCCGCGCAAAGTCGCGTCTTGCAGCTCCGCGGTGGACTGCCAGTAAGGTTCCATAAACGCCGCGAAATAAAATTGCCGCAGCATGGTATGGGCAAAATCATCATTGGGCCGCTCGACCAGCAGGCAATTGCGGTAATCTTTTTCCAGACGGAGATAGGCCAGATCGTCCTCGCTGCGCCCTTTGCGCTCGACTTCGCCAGCATAAGAAAACAGCCCGCGTGCCTGCCCGATCATATCCAGCGCCATATTGGACATGGCAAGATCTTCTTCCAGTATAGGCCCCTTGCCGCACCATTCCGATACCCGTTGACCAAGGATCAAATGGTCATCCGCCAATTCGATCAGCGCTGCGAACAATGTGCTGTCCATCACATATGCCCCACGTCGTCGGGAATGTCGTAAAACGACGGGTGGCGATAGATTTTTTCCAACGCCGGATCAAAGTTTTCGGCGGCTCTGTCGGGGTCGGACGCGGCAATATCAGACGAACGTACCACCCAGACAGATTGCCCTTCGCCGCGCCGTGTGTAGGTATCGCGGGCGGCTTGCATTGCCAGCACCGCGTCAGAGGCATGGAGTGATCCGCAATGTTTGTGCGCCAGACCCGTGCGCGGGCGGATAAACACCTCCCACAGCGGCAGGTTTTGAACTTTGGGTTTCGTGTCGTCAGCCATCATTCCGCCGCCATTTTCCGCGCGTTTTCCTTTGCGGCAAACGCCATCGCGGCCTCGCGGACCCACGCGCCTTCAGATGTGGATTTCTTATAGGTTTTGATCCGGTCGCGGTTCATGATCCCGCCACCTTTGACCACGCGCCAGAATTCGTCCCAGTCGATTTCGCCGTAAGCATAGCCACCCTGCCCGTCGTTCAGGCTGTCGTCCCATTTCAGGTCGGGGTCAGGGATTTCCAGACCCAGAATTTTGGCTTGTGGCACTGTCGCATCGACAAATTTCTGGCGCAGCGCGTCGTTGGTAAACCGCTTGATTTTCCACAGCATGTTCTGGTCCGAATGGGTTGACGCCCCGTCGCTTGGTCCAAACATCATCAACGAGGGCCACCAGAAACGATTCAACGAGTCCTGCGCCATGTCTTTTTGCTCTGCGCTTCCTCTGCACAAGGTCAGCAGAATTTCATAGCCCTGACGCTGGTGGAAACTTTCCTCTTTGCACACCCGGATCATGGCGCGCGCATAAGGCCCGAACGAGCAACGGCACAGCGGGATCTGGTTCATGATCGCGGCCCCGTCCACCAGCCAGCCGATTGTGCCCATATCGGCCCAGCTTAGCGTTGGATAGTTGAATATCGACGAATATTTGGCGTGGCCCGACAGCAATTCGCCGGTCATTTCTTCGCGCGACACACCCAGTGTTTCGGCGGCAGAGTACAGGTACAGCCCGTGCCCCGCTTCGTCCTGCACCTTGGCCAGCAGTGCCGCTTTGCGGCGCAGCGTTGGCGCGCGGGTGATCCAGTTGCCTTCGGGCTGCATACCGATGATTTCCGAATGGGCGTGCTGGCCGATCTGACGCACGAGCGTGCGGCGATAGCCCTCTGGCATCGCATCGTTGGGTTCGATTTTTTCGCCGGCGTCTATACGCGCCTGAAATGCGGCCAAAAATTCCGGCGTTTCGTCAGAACTGGTATCGGCCCCGATCAATCCCTGAGAATACATGTGCAGATGCCTTTGTGAATTCACCAATGCATATTACGTTACAAAAATTTCGTGATCAAGTTTTTTTTGTAACACGTTGCTGCAGGGCAAAATCAGTAGAAAAATTGGCCGGCGGTGTTTTTTAATTGGCCTATCCCGAAAACCGGGAAAACCGCGCCGCAAAACGTGAATCCGGTGGCGGCATTGCCGGTTCGCCAGACTCCAGCGGCCCGTTGAGCCAGCTTTCTGATGGCATTAACAATCGCCGATAGACCGATCCGACAACGCGGCGACACGTCTCGGCGGGCCAGTCGTCAGGCACCAGATCGGCCGGTATATCCGGGTTTCTCAGCACCAGCCGCCGCCAGCGGTGGATCAGCAATATACGGGCGGCAAAGGCGTCCAGCGGCGACATTTCACCTGCGATGCCCGCATTCAGCGAAGCAAAATCTTGCATCAGACTTTTGTATTCCCCGTGCTGCTGCTCTGATAACAGGCGCGTAAACACGTTGGCAGGCTTGCTGCCCAGCTGACCGGCCACGGACACGATATTGTGCGCCACCAGCCAGTCACCGTTTGGGGCGTCGTTGGCGGGCCAGAGAAATACATCCGGCCCAAGCGCTATCGCGCCAGAATGCGCCGCGATGCCGTCGGTTTTGCCGGTGCAGTACCCCATCAGATAGCGCGACGAAGGGGTCGCGTCACTGGTGCCAAAAATCTGATCCGACGCCGCATCGAACTCCACAACACCGCGCGCGCTTAGCCGGTAATAACTGACCCGCCCCTGTTTTTCGCGATCGACCCAGCCCTCTTTGGCAAGGCGCGACAACGCGGTGCGGAGCGCACCGGGGGCAACGCCTAGCCGCCCCAAAACCGCCTGAAGTCGCGCCACCGAAATCCGGCCGCCGCGCGGCTGTACCGCGTCGCCAAACACCGTGATTACCACGGACCAAACCCTTAAGCGTCCCGAGGCATGAAACCCCGCAACCAGCGGTCCCAGCAGATCAACACCCATAGGCAACCATCGTCAACAATTCGTACTGCGCCACGCGTGCGTCGTTCTGGTTTGTCAGCGTCACATTCCACCGCACCTCGCCGTAGTCGTCAGTGCGCTTGGTTTTACGTTTCACGGTCAGGCGCACGGCAATGCTGTCGCCGGGGCTGACGGGGGCAAAAAACTGCAGGCCATTCAAACCTGTGTTGGCCAGCACTGGTCCCGGGTGCGGTTCAACGAACAGACCCGCCGCAAAGGAAAGCAACAGATATCCGTGGGCAACCCTGCCAGGAAAAAACGGATTCGCCGCAGCAGCTGCTTCGTCCATATGGGCGTAGAAATTGTCGCCGGTGAAATCGGCAAAATGCTCGATATCGTCAAGCGTAACCTCGCGTGCAGCGGTGTTAATCGTCTCTCCGATCACCAGTTCGTCAAAGGTCTTGGTAAACGGATGCCGACCCTTGGCGCGTTCGGCGGCACCGTCCACCCAGACGCCACCGATCGCGGTCAGAATATCGGGCGAACCCTGAATGGCCGTGCGCTGCATGTAATGCATCACGCCGCGCACGCCGCCCATTTCTTCGCCGCCACCGGCGCGCCCGGGACCGCCGTGCACCAAGTGCGGCAGCGGTGATCCGTGCCCGGTGGCTTGCGCCATCGAGGTCGCGTTATTGAAATACAGCCGCCCGTGCCACGGCGCCGATTCCAACGCGATCTCGCGCGCCACTGCCGCATCCGCCGTGATCACCGAGGCCACCAGCGACCCGCCGCCGCGATTGAGCAACGCCGCCGCGTGGGCCACGTCGCGGTACGGCATCACCGTGGCCACCGGCCCGAATGCTTCGACCTCGTGTACGTGTCGCGCGCCGTCGGGATCACCGCAGTGAAACAACATAGGCGGCAGGAACGCACCTTTGTGCTTATCGGCTCCGTTCACGTTGAAGCTGTCGGGGTCACCAAACACACGCTGGCATTCGCCCGCCAGCACGGCGACTTTCCCCAACACGTCTGCCTTTTGCGTTACCGACGCCAGCGCGCCCATGCCCGTGGATTTCAGCGCCGGATCGCCGATCACGGTCGTGGCCAATTTGGCTGAAATCGCCGCGATCAGGTCTTTCTCAAGCCCCGCAGGTGCCAAAATCCGCCGGATCGCCGTGCATTTCTGTCCGGCCTTGGCGGTCATTTCATGCTTAACCTCGCGCACGAACAAGTCAAATTCTGCCGTGCCAACGCCCGCATCAGGTCCCAATACCGAGGCATTCAGGCTGTCCTGTTCGGCCAAAAACCTGGTGCCGCCCTTCAATATCTTCGGGTTGGAGCGCAAATGCAAAGCCGTGGACGCAGACCCCGTAAAACTGACGATATCTTGCGGCCCGAGACGATCAAGCAAGTCACCAACCCCTCCAACGATCAACTGGAATGACCCCGGCGGAAAAATCCCGCTCTCAACCATCATCCGCACGCAGGCCTCTGTAATATACGACGTGGACGTCGCCGGTTTTACAATCAACGGCACACCGGCCAGCAGGCACGGCGCCAGTTTTTCCAGCATCCCCCAGACCGGAAAGTTGAACGCGTTGATATGCACCGCCACGCCACGCAAAGGCGTGCAGATATGCTGGCCAAGAAACGCGCCCGTGCGCGATAACATCTCCACGTCACCATCAAGAAACACGTGACCATCGGGCATCTCGCGACGGCCTTTGGAGGCAAAAACCAGCACCGTGCCAATCCCCCCGTCTATGTCGATTTTGTTGTCCGCGATGGTACAGCCGGCCATATGGCTTAGGCGGTAAAGGTCGTCCTTTCGCGCAGCCAGATAAAGCGCCAAAGCCTTTAATTTACGCGCGCGGTCGTGGAACGTCAGCTCGCGCAGGTTCGGACCCCCAATTTTGGCCGCGAAATCAATCATCGCCTGAAAATCAAGAGCGCCGTTTCCGACTTTGGCGATCACCTCACCGGTTACCGCACTGTGGATGGCCATAGCATCCCCGTCGCGGGTTTTCCATTTACCGCCGGCAAAGCTTTGCAACTGCATGATCGTCATGGATAATTCTTTCAAGGCGACCGCTTCGACGGGCAGACGCTCACGGTCACGAAACAAAATTTGTCCGTCGCGATCACCTATTTGCAACGACCCGCGGATACTATTGACCACCCCATCTGTTCATGCAACTTTTTTGCCATGATACCGCTCACTCCTCAGGAACGCGCCCAGCGCGCCACCCAAGCCATGTGGGCCGGTGACCAGTCGTCGGCGTGGCTTGGCATGACGTTCGACAGCATTGCGCCGGGGGCGGCTACCATGACCATGCGCGTCACCGAAAATCATCTGAACGGTCACAAAATCTGTCACGGGGGTTTCATTTTCACGCTGGCCGACAGCGCCTTTGCTTTTGCGTGCAACAGTTACAACGAAAGGGTCGTGGCGCAATATAATTCGATCACGTATATCTCACCCGTCACGCTGGATGAAGTGCTGATCGCCACCGCGCGCGAGATCAGCAAAACTGCCCGCAACGGTATTTACGACGTCGAAGTCGTGACCTCTGGTGGCCGCACAGTGGCGCAGTTTCGCGGTCATTGCCGCGTGATTGAGGGCCGCCATTTTTCTGAAAACAAGGATTAACACCGATGAGCGAAGCCTACCTGTGCGAAGGACTGCGCACCCCGATTGGCCGCTATGGGGGTGCGCTAAGTGCGGTGCGCCCTGACGACTTGTTGGCGGGCGTGATCCGTGCCGTGGTGGCCGGCGCACCAAAGCTTGATCCGGCGGCAATAGACGACACCATCATGGGCTGCGCCAACGGCGCAGGCGAGGACAACCGCAACGTGGCGCGCATGTCTACCCTGCTTGCAGGACTGCCCGAAACCGTACCGGGACTGACGATCAACCGCCTGTGCGGCTCGGGCCTGAACGCGGTGGGGATTGCGGCGCAGGCCATCGCGTCGGGCAACGCGCAAGTCATTCTGGCGGGTGGCGTGGAATGCATGAGCCGCGCGCCGTTCGTCATGGGCAAAGCCGACGCTGCGTTTTCACGCAAAGCCGAGATTTTTGATACGACCATCGGCTGGCGGTTCGTGAACCGCGCGTTGAAAGCGCAGTACGGCATCGATTCAATGCCCGAAACCGCCGAGAACGTTGCTGAGGAATTCAAAATATCGCGCGCCGATCAGGACGGCTTTGCACAGCGTTCGCAGGAACGCGCGGCGGCGGCGATTGGTTCCGGCCGCATGGCGCAGGAAATCGTGCCGGTCACAGTGCCACAACACAAGGGCGACGCCACGATTGTCAACACCGACGAGCACCCGCGCCTTGGCACCATCGAAAAATTGGCTGCGCTGCCGACGCCGTTTCGACAGGGCGGCACGGTCACGGCTGGCAACGCGTCGGGCGTCAACGACGGCGCGGCGGCGGTCGTCATCGCAAGCAAGGCGGCGGTCGAAAAATACGGTCTGCACGCCAAAGCGCGCATCACTGGTATGACAAGCGTCGGTGTCGCGCCGCGCATCATGGGTATTGGACCCGCGCCCGCCACCAGGGCGCTTTTGGATCGTCAGGGTTTGAAGATCGGCGACATCGACGTCATCGAGTTGAACGAGGCGTTCGCGGCGCAGGCTTTGGCGGTGACGCGGCAGTTGGGCCTGCCGGACGATGCCGTGCATGTTAATCCGAATGGTGGCGCGATTGCGCTTGGGCATCCCTTGGGAATGTCGGGGGCACGGCTGGCGCTCACTGCGGCGGTCGAGTTGAACAATCAGGGTGCCAAACGGGCGCTATGTACCATGTGTATCGGCGTCGGTCAGGGCATCGCGCTGATGCTGGAGGCGGTGTGATAGCTGCGCATAACCGACGCAAGGTTAGCTCCGATCCGGGACTGCAGCAAAGCGCCGCCCGTGGGGTGGATCGGTACTGGACGGGATTTCACCCCCGCCCGACATTTTCTACCTCCAACAAACCGGAGTTGCAGCCATGTTAGACCTCACCCCCGCCAAATCCGATCTTGACCCTATCGAAATCGCTTCGCGCGACGAAATCAGCGCTTTGCAACTAAAACGCATGAAATACGCACTGGCGCACGCATATGAAAACGTCGCGCATTACAAAGCCAGCTTTGACGCCGTCGGCATCCACCCCGAAGACCTGAAATCGCTGTCCGATCTCGGGAAATTCCCGTTCACCGTCAAACAGGACCTGCGCGACAATTACCCGTTCGGCATGTTTGCGGTGCCGCGCCGGCAGATCGCCCGCATTCATGCCTCATCCGGCACCACAGGTCAGCCTACCGTGGTCGGTTACACAAAAGGCGACCTTGATATGTGGGCCACTGTCGTCGCGCGGTCTTTGCGCGCTTCGGGTCTGAAACCCGGTGACGTTTTGCACAACGCTTACGGCTACGGGTTGTTCACGGGCGGCCTTGGCATCCACACGGGGGCCGAAAAACTTGGCCTCACCCAAGTGCCGGTCTCAGGCGGCATGACCCCCAGACAGGTGCGACTGATCGAAGATTTTCGCGCCGACGGGATCACCGTTACGCCGTCATACATGCTGTCGATACTGGACGAATACAAAGCGCAGGGGTTTGATTCGCGCCAATCACCGCTGAAGGTGGGTGTATTCGGTGCTGAGCCATGGACAAATGCCATGCGGGCAGAGGTCGAGGACGCGTTTGATATGCACGCCGTTGATATCTACGGTCTGTCCGAGGTCATTGGGCCGGGCGTGGCGAACGAGTGCGTCGAGACCAAGGACGGGCTGCATATCTGGGAAGACCATTTCTATCCCGAGGTGGTCAATCCGGAAACCGGCGACCCCGTGCCCGACGGTGAATTGGGCGAATTGGTGTTCACCTCATTGACCAAAGAGGCCTTTCCGATCGTCCGCTACCGCACCCGCGATCTGACCCGCCTGCTGCCGGGCACCGCACGCACCATGCGGCGCATGGAAAAAGTGACGGGCCGCTCGGACGACATGATCATTTTGCGTGGAGTGAATGTCTTCCCGACCCAGATCGAAGAACAATTGATGACGGTGGACACTCTGGCACCGCATTTCCAGATCGAACTGGTGAAAAAGGGCCGTATGGATCACATGATCGTCCACGTAGAAGGCACTTTGGCGGCAGCAGCGCAAGACGCCCGCAAAGCCTCGGCTGATTTGCTGTCCAAACGGATCAAATCAACCGTCGGGATCACCGCCGAGGTGCGGGCCGGTGCGCCGGACACGGTGGCGAGGTCGCAGGGCAAAGCCGTACGGTTGGTCGATAACCGGAGCAACTAAAATCTGTAACCGCTGTATTCCCCGCGTTTGATGCGGGTTTCTTTGCGCCAAAAAATCTTGGTGCGAGATCCGGGAAAGCACCGGTTTTCAAACAGCCAGTTTCATTTTTCGAAAACCGGCCGCCACAATTTGTCAAACTCCGCCTTGGCGTAACCCTGCATGAACAACAGCGCGGTCAGATCGCCGTAGTTGATCTGGATATCACAGGCCGCCGCAACGGAGGGTTTGGCGTGCATTGCCACGCCTGTGCCCACCGACATCAGCATGTCCAGATCGTTGGCACCGTCGCCCACGGCCATCACGTCGTCGGTAGAAATCCCCAGCCGCCCAGTGATCTCGTGTAGTGCATTCACTTTGGCCGATCGTCCGAGAATCGGTGGGATAACTTTACCTGTCAGGACGCCGTTTACAATTTCCAGCGTGTTGGCGCGGTTTTCGTCAAACCCCAATCCGTGCCCGACGCTGTCGGTAAAATCAGTGAACCCGCCCGACACCAGCGCGCAGTGCACACCCGATTTCTTTAGCGTCGCAATCAACACTTCCGCGCCCGGTGCGGCTTTGATGCGGGTTTCGAGTACTGTATCGATCACGCCCTCGGGCAGACCCGCAAGCAGATTGACGCGCGCGCGCAATGCCGATTCAAAATCGATTTCGCCGTTCATGGCGCGGGCCGTAATCGCCGATACTTCGGTCCCGAATCCCGCCTCATCGGCCAGTTCATCGATGCATTCCTGCCCGATCATCGTGCTGTCCATATCGGCCAACAGCATTTTTTTGCGCCGCCCATCCACAGGCTGAATAACCAGATCGACACCGCGATCCTGCAGGCTTTGCCAAATTTTATGCGCATCCGCTGGCCGTTCGGAAATCGGAAATTCGCAGGCGACACCATCCTGCAGCCAGCGAAATTCACCGCCTTTCAGCCGTTTGTAATAAGGCAAAATATTACCGACGGTCAGCACGGATTCAGACGGATTGCAGATCAGGGTCGCGACAAACATTTGGCGCTTACTCTCTTTTTGGCGCGGCATCACATTCGGGCGACTATACCGAATTAACCCCTTGATCCACCCCTGCCGTTACTCTACGCCGCGAGGTGGGACACCCTTCCCCAACGAAGGGCATATATCTGCGAGGATACCATCGTGAACCTACCTACAAGACCGGACGTCCGTCCGGCGAACCCCCGTTTTTCATCAGGCCCCTGCACCAAGCCCCCCGGCTGGTCGCCAAGCTGTTTGGATAGCGCATTTGTCGGGCGCTCGCACCGTGCGGCGCAAGGCAAAGAACGCCTGCAACTGGCCGTCGACCTGACCCGCGATGTTTTGTGTATACCTAAAGACTACCGCATCGGCATCGTTCCGGCTTCGGATACCGGCGCCATGGAAATGGCGTTGTGGTCACTGTTGGGTGCGCGCGGGATCGACATGCTGGCGTGGGAGGCATTTGGCCATGGCTGGATTTCCGACGTCAAGGGGCAGCTTGGCCTGCAGGTCACCGAACATCATGCAGACTACGGCGCTCTGCCGGACCTTACAAAAGTGAATTTTGACAACGATGTGGTTTTTACCTGGAACGGGACTGCCGCTGGCGTGCGCGTGCCAAACGGCGATTTCATTCCGTCAACCCGCAAAGGCCTGACCATTTGCGACGCAACCTCGGCGGCCTTTGCGCAGGATCTGGCGTGGGACAAGCTCGACGTCACGACGTTCAGCTGGCAAAAAGTGCTCGGGGGCGAAGCCGCCCACGGGATGTTGGTGCTGTCGCCACGTGCGGTGCAGCGGCTGGAAAACCACACCCCGCCATGGCCTATGCCGAAAATATTTCGCCTCACCAAAGGCGGCAAGCTGGTCGAGGCCATTTTCAAAGGCGTTACCATCAATACCCCGTCGATGCTGGCGCTCGAGGATTATCTGCACAGTCTGAAATGGGCACAATCAGTTGGCGGTCTGGGTGGCATGATTGCACGCGCCGACGCCAATCTGGCGGCGATCGTCGATTACGTTGAGCCAAACGACTGGCTGAAATTTCTGCCGGTTGATCCTGCAACGCGGTCCAACACGTCGGTGTGCCTAAGGTTCAGCGATCCGGCGGTGACGGATCATGCGGCGATGGAAAAGTCGATCGTGCGGCGGCTTGAAAACGAGGGCGTGGCGCTTGACATCGGGTCGTACCGCGACGCGCCGCCGGGACTGCGTATCTGGGCCGGAGGCACGGTGGACACCGCTGATCTTGTGGCGCTGATGCCGTGGCTGGGTTGGGCCTTCGCGACTGAAAAAGCGTCGCTATAACAATTTGCAAACTAATAATATGGAGGCCAAAATGGCACCGAAAGTTCTTGTCTCTGACAATTTGTCACAAACCGCAGTCGACATATTTCGCAAGAGCGGAATCGATGTGGATTATCTTCCCGATGTGGGTAAGGACAAACCCGGGCTATTGAAAATCATCGGCAGATATGACGGCCTGGCGATCCGGTCGGCCACAAAAGCCAGCGAAAAACTGCTGCGCAATGCGCCACATCTAAAAGTCATCGGTCGCGCCGGTATTGGCGTGGACAACGTCGACCTGCCCGCCGCCAGCCGGCAGGGGGTCATCGTGATGAACACGCCCAACGGCAATTCGGTGACAACCGCCGAACACGCCATTTCGCTGATGATGGCAGTGGCGCGACAGATTCCGGAGGCCAACAAGTCAACACAGGCGGGCAAATGGGAAAAATCGCGCTTTATGGGGGTCGAGCTGACAAACAAGTCTCTGGGCATCATCGGGTGCGGCAATATCGGCGCGATTGTCGCTAATCGTGCGCGCGGGCTACATATGAAAGTGATGGCCTATGATCCGTTTCTAAGTCAGGAACACGCTGACCGGTTGGGCGTAAACAAAGTCGAATTGGATGAATTGCTGGCTGGCGCCGATTTTATTTCGCTGCACGTACCGCTGACTGACAAAACCCGTATGATTATCAACAAAGATGCCTTGGCAAAGACCAAAAAAGGCGTGCGGATCATCAACTGCGCCCGCGGCGGTTTGGTGGATGAGACCGCTCTGTCCGCCGCGTTGAAATCGGGGCAGGTGGCAGGTGCGGGTTTCGACGTTTTTGAAACCGAACCGGCCACCGACAGCCCTTTGTTCAACCTGCCAAACGTGGTGGTTACGCCGCATCTTGGCGCGGCCACCACCGAGGCACAGGAAAATGTGGCCGTACAAATCGCGCAGCAAATGTCTGCCTATCTGACCAGCGGTGCGGTTTCCAATGCGATCAACATGCCGTCGGTGACAGCCGAAGAGGCCCCCATTTTGGCACCTTTTATCAAGCTGGCGGTCCATTTGGGTAGTTTTGTCGGCCAAATGACCGACGACCCCATTCAGGCTATCAATATTCTTTACGACGGCGCGGTGTCCGAGATGAATATCAAGGCGCTTAGTTCTGCCTGCGTTGCCGGCGTCATCAAGGCGTCCAATCCCGAAGTCAATATGGTGTCAGCCCCTGTCGTCGCCGCCGAACGCGGTATCAGAATATCGACCACAACCCAAAAGAAATCCGGTGTTTTTGACAGCTATATCAAACTGACCGTGAAAACAGAAAGGACCGAGCGCACCATTGCGGGTACGGTATTTTCAGACAGCAAACCGCGCTTTATCCAGATCAAAAACATCAACATTGACGCCGAAGTTGGTCGTCACATGCTGTACACGACCAACAAAGACCTACCCGGAATCATCGGGGTATTGGGCGGGGTATTGGGCGATGGCGGTGTGAATATCGCCAACTTTACGCTGGGCCGCAACGAGGTCGGCGGCGATGCAATTGCGTTGCTTTCCATTGATCAGGCAACACCGGAGGCCGTCGTCCACGCGCTTTGTCAGACCGGAAAGTTCAATCAGGTCCGGCCTTTGGAGTTTGACGTAAACTGACCGGACAGCGCCCGCATCCGGTTGCCACCGGGCTCCCGCAAAACACTCGGCTTTACCATCACCGCAAGACCTTGTCTCGTGGCGCAGGACTGTTACTCTGTGACCATTCAATTTTGGAAAGTACCACATGCGACTATTTTCTCTGACGGCCCTGTCTATTGTTCTTTCGACGGGCCTGGCGTCCGCACAAACCTGTGGCGGTAACTTCAACGCGTTCCTCAAAGACCTGAAAACCGAGGCCATAAGTCTGGGTCATTCGCGCAAATCGGTGAACGCGTTTTTCAGAACTGCGGCTATCGACCCGAAAGTGCTGCGCGCGGACCGGGCACAGGGTGTGTTCAAGATGACTTTCACCGATTTCTCGCGTCGTGTGATCAGCAAGAACCGCATGGTAAACGGGTCGCGCAACGCCAAAAATTACGCCAGCGTGTTTGCGCGCGCCGAGCGTGAATACGGCGTCAGCAGAGGAGTCATTCTGGCGTTTTGGGCGCTGGAAACCGACTATGGCGCTGTACAGGGCGATTTCAACACGCTGAACGCTTTGGTGACGCTGGCGCATGATTGTCGGCGACCTGCACTGTTCCGTCCGCAAATTTTTGCGGCTCTCGATCTGGCGGCACTTGGCGAATTCGATCCTGCTGTGACAACGGGTGCCTGGGCGGGCGAAATAGGCATGGTGCAGATGCTGCCCGAGGATATTCGCGATCGCGGCGTGGACGGCGACGGCGACGGCCGGGTCACCCTGAAAACCAGCGCGCCCGATGCGATCATGACAGGGGCCAGGATGTTGCGCGATCTGGGGTGGCAAGCGGGTCAGCCCTGGCTGGTCGAAGTCAAAGTACCGCGTTCGCTCAATTGGGCGAAAACCGGGCTTGATCACCAAAAGAAAGTATCGGCATGGGCGCGGTTGGGTGTGAAAGCAACGTCGGGAAAACTGCCCAAGGGCAATTTGCAAGCGTCGATATTGTTGCCGCAGGGGCGCAATGGCCCGGCGTTTCTGGCGTTGCCGAATTACCGGGTATATTTTGAATGGAACCAGTCATTTGTATACGTCACCACAGCCGCGTATTTTGCCACCCGCCTGTCTGGCGCCCCTGTTTATAACGCAGGCAACCCGGAGCCGTCACTTTCAGATTCGCAGATGAAATCGTTGCAGACCAAGTTGCGCGCGCGCGGTCACGATGTGGGCAAAATCGACGGCATCCTCGGCGCGCGCACACGCGCCGCTGTGCAGAAAGAGCAGAGTCGCCTTGGCCTGCCGGCCGACGCCTGGCCAACGGCGGGCTTGCTGAACGCGCTTTAGACGTCCGATCAGTCCGACCACGCACCCTTCAAGACCAAATCCAGCCGATCAATGTTTTGAAATCCAACATCAGCGAAACTGCAATCAGAAATGTCACCCAGTATTTCCAATAGCCGAACAAACGCACCATGACCGACGGATGAACAGCGGAACTTTTTGCTCGCGGCCACCAAAGCAACAGCACGGCGACCGGCCATACCACCAGATGAACCACCGTTCCGATGTCGCCGCGTGAAAATGCGGGCAAAAGCAATTTGCCGACGATCAGGCTCGATAACGTTACAAGCGCCATGCCGACGATCCAAAGGCTTCGCCTTGACACACCGACAAAGATGATGCCGCCAAAGAACGAAGCCGCCATGACGCGGATCCATATCTGAACACCCATGGAGTATTCAGCAGTGTCGGTCTGTAACGCCGGAAGCGCCTCTTTTATGAAATCAAACATGAAATTCCTGCGCTAGAACCGTTTTGCGCAACTAACTCTGCCGCCCCGCATAAATCAAGCAATACCGGCTGGTTGCCGCGCTGTTCGGCTGTGGCCACGCCTATAATGTGGGCGAAGCGGTTCGCGGGGGATTGGGGAGTTGAAGCACCTGTTTGCATGATCTGTGCCACAGCCGGAATTGGGCCACTGCGGACACCTGCGCTAAGCGCGGCGAAAGTCTGCGTTGAAGCCAACACTGAAATGTTCTGGGCGGCGAACCGGATACCGGCCACCACCCAAAACTTGCCACGAAATATTGTCTAAAAATTCCCGGAATTTACCTCACTCTTTAGGACCGGCTCGCTTAGGTCCCAGTGTTCGACAATCTTTCCGTCTTCAACACGCAAGATATCGACCTGTGCCAAAGGCGCACCTTCCCAACTTGATTTACACAGGACAGCAACAAAGTTGCCGTGTCCGACCAACAGCACAATTTCGTGGTAGATCAGTTGCGGGTTTTCGGCATGGGACAGCTCTCTGACGATGTCCAACCCGTCTCCGATGCCCGGGTTATGCTGAAGATACTCTTCGCCAAAAAACCGCTCTACCCGGTCAGGCTTGGCTCCGGGAAACAGGCTTTCCTGCAACATTGTCTTCACAAGGGCTTTGTTTTCTTCGGTTCGCTTCAAATCAGAGATCTGGGTGGCGCCGTCCACTTGGGTGCGCCCCGAAGGGTTTGGGCCTTTGAAGTCCCCTCTAACGCTCCAATGCTCGATCAACTTGCCGTCTTGGTCGGTGTCAAAAAAGTCGGTGGTAACATAGCGGCGTTCACCATCGTTCAGGTCGTGGTAAATGTGCAGGAATACAAATCCGCCATCGCTCCACGCCCGGACAACCTTTATCTGGTGGTTTGGGTAGCGTTTGACGTGCCCGGTGATGGAATCAATAAACCCTTCCTTTCCATCTTGCACGCCAGTGCTGTGTTCCCTGAAACGATCGCCGGTATAAGCCTCTACGGCCTCTCTGGGGCGACCATCGACGAATGCCCGGGTGTAAAATGCCTTGGCCCGGGTAACGAGTGGGCTTTCGTCCGCCCCTGTTTTGTTGACATTGATATCAGGCATTTGCGGCCTCCAATACACGAGACGTGCTGCTTTGAAGGGCTTTCACAACGGCTTGCGCGGTCGCAGTGGTCGAATTTGGATTTTGCCCGGTGATCAGGTTGCCGTCGACGACAGTGTGGCCTGCCAGTGGCAGAAACGCTTTGCTGTATTTCAATCCGCGATCTTTCAGCCGTTTTTCCATGTTGTAGGGAACAAGCTTTTTCACGCCGGCAATGGTTTCGTCGAAAAAGGCGAAACCGGTGCCCTTTTTGCCGTCGATCATATACTTGCCGTTGCGCAGGCGAACGCGCGGAAGCACCGCCGCTCCGTGACAGACGGTCGAGACTATCCGTCCGCTTTCAAAGACTTCGGCTGTGCGTGCATGCAGCTCTTGGTTTTCGGCAAAGTCCCACATGGCGCCGTGGCCGCCGGCAAAGAACACAACATCGTAAGTCGACCAATCCACATCTGCGATGGATTTGGTGTTCTCAAGCATCGCCATGAACGCCGGATCTTCGTAGCGGCGGCGCGAAGCCTTGTCATAGACGAAGCGACCTAGGCTTCTGCCGTCCACCAGCACGTTTCCGCCTGTGGGGCTGACAATATCGATGTCTATTCCGCTTTCTTCGAACACGTCGTAGGCGTGTACAAGTTCTGATATCCAAAGCCCGGTCGGGGCTGCTTTCGGATCGTCGAATTTCGTGTGATTTGTGACGATCATCAGTGCTTTCTTGGTGGTCATGGTTTTATTCCTCTGTTTTGGGGCGCGTTTACCAATTGCGCAATTTCATCTGACAAAGATTGTATTTATGTTGGTCAATCTGTATAATATCCGAAATTTTCACCTTAATCTTCGAAATGATACACTAATGAGAATTCCGCTTTCAAAGCTCGAGGTCTTTGATGCCATTGTTCGGGCGGGAAACTTGCGCGGTGCGGCGGCGGCGCTGGGTCTTAGGCCATCGACGGTCAGCCACCAGCTTAAAACGCTCGAAGAACAGATCGGATCGGCCTTGTTTATCCGCACAACCCGTTCGATCAGCCTGACCGAGGCCGGACGTGCGCTGGCGCAAAGTTCCAGTTCGGCATTTGATCTTCTGACCGATGGTCTGGAAAGTGCACGTTCTGCCGGGCATGCGGCCCGGGGCGCGTTGAAGCTTGCGATACCTGATCTGGCGTATCAGTTACTGGTGCGGGACGTTTTGGCGGCCTTTAAGGACGAATACCCTGAAATAGAGGTCGAACTTTCGTTAACCGATGCCCTGTCAGACATTCTTGACGAAGGTATGCATGCTGGCTTTCGGTTGGGCGGAATGGTGGCCCAGGATATGATTGCGATCCAACTGACCGGGCCATTGGAAACCATCGTGGCCGCCAGCCCTGAATACCTGGAAAAATACGGCACGCCGGTGAACCCTTCGGATTTGCTGCAACATAATTGCCTGCGCTACCGCTTTCCAAGCTCTGGACAGATAGGTCCGTGGACTTTCACCGGCCCCGACGGGCAATATCAGGTCGACATCGGCGGCGGGGTGATCACGAACTCTTCACCGGCCAACATCGAACTTGCAGTCCGGGGATTGGGGCTGACATTCACTTTTCGCGACTATTGCAGGCAAGCCCTTGAACTTGGCACCCTCAAAGAAGTCCTTACAGAGTTTCTGATCACTGTTCCCGCAGTGAACATCTATTTCCCGCGCGAATATCGAAAGATGTTGCCGCTTCGATTGTTCATCGACCACCTCAAACAACATCGCGCTTAGTCGCGCTATTTCAGAATTCTGACCGAAAGTCGGCTCAATACGCAAGTCAAGAACTGACACAAAACGCGACGAAAATCCGCTTCCAACTAATTAATCGCCCCACAGCGCAGCAATCACCTGCCCGGCCCCTAAGCCACCAGCTCTTCCGCCCGGCTCAGGTCAACCGACACCAGCTGGCTGACGCCCTGTTCTGCCATGGTCACGCCAAACAGGCGGTTCATGCGGGACATGGTGACGGCGTGGTGGGTGATGATCAGAAAGCGCGTTTCGGTCTGTCGGGTCATTTCGTCCAGCAGGTCGCAAAACCGGGTGACGTTGGCGTCGTCAAGCGGGGCGTCCACCTCATCCAGCACACAGATCGGCGACGGGTTGGCCAGAAAAACCGCAAAGATCAGCGACAGGGCCGTCAGCGTTTGCTCGCCACCTGACAGCAGCGACATGGTGGACAGTTTTTTGCCCGGCGGCTGGCACATGATTTCAAGCCCGGCCTGCAGGGGGTCGTCACTTTCGACCAAAATCAGTTTCGCTTCGCCGCCGCCAAACAAGTGTTTGAACAGGCGCTCGAAATTGACGTTGACCTCGTCGAAGGCGTCCAAAAGACGCGTGCGTCCCTCTTTGTTCAGATTGGCGATACCGGTGCGCAACTTGGAAATGGCCGCGTCGAGGTCCTGCTTGTCGCCGGAAAGTGCGTCAAATTCATTCTGAATTTCAATGGTGTCTTCTTCGGCGCGCAGGTTTACGGCTCCCAGCGCGTCGCGCTGGCGATGTAATTTGGCAACTTCGATTTCAACACGCTCGGCTGACGGCATTTGGTCGGGATCAGCGCCGATGCTGTCCAGCAATGCGTCAGGGCTGAGTTTGGTGTCTTCCAAAATACGGTCTGCCATGGCTTTGACGCGATTTTCTGCGGCTTCGGACATCGCATCCGCGCGCGCCCGGATTTCGCGGTTTTCAGAAGCGGAGCTTTCGGCGCTGCGTTCTTGTGCGACCAGAGTTCTTAGCTGGCTTTCACCGCTTGAAAGCGCGTCGTCGGACTCGGCTTTTCGTGTCTCGGCCTCTTCTACTTTGGATTGGAGCGTGAGGGTTTCGCGGTCAATTTCTGCGGGCTGGTTTTGCGCCTGATCAAATTCCCGCTCGCTGATGGACAACCGGTCGCTCAGATCGGCGGCGCGACCGTCCGCAGTTTCGCGCCTTTTGGTCCAGTTCTCGATTTCGCGTTCCAGTTCCTTTTTGCGCCGCGAGCGGGCTTCGCCTTCGCGGCGCAGATCATCGGCAATGGCCCGTTGGGTCAGCATATGCGCACGGGCGTTTTCGACAGCGGTTTTCTCGGCCTCAATGTGGGTGCGGGCTTCATCCAGATCGTCGAGCCCGGCGACCGTGGCTTCGGCCTCGTGCATCATATCAAGGTTGCCTTTCGCGTCCTCGTCAAAGCGTTTCACCGCCAGTTCAGATGCTTCAAGGCGCGCCAGTGCAACCGCACGTTCACCCTCGGCGCGGGCCAGATGGTGCGCGGCTGCAGTGACGGCGTCGTCTGCGCGCCGCCGCGCCACACGGCAGGATTCATCGAATTCGCTTTGTCTGCTCAATTGGTCATGCAAAGTCTTGTGGCTAAGTTCGGCGGCTTTCGCCCGCACGTCCGCCTCGTCTAAATCGGTTTTCAACTGGTGCAGCCGGTTAATTTGCTGCAAGCGGATTGCGGCGATGCCCGGCGCGTCCTCGGCCCCGGACCGGAAGCCGTCCCACCGCCACACGTCGCCCTGCAGGCTGACAAGCCGTTGGCCCGGCAAGAGTTGCTGTTGCATCGCGTTGCCGGATTCTTGGGCAACCAGACCCACCTGCGACATGCGTCGCGCAAGAACCTGCGGCACGCTGACGTGTTCAGCCAGACTGGGCGTGGCCCCGGGCAAAGGTTGTACCGCAGCATAGGTCGGCAATTGCACCCAACCCGATTCACCGTCAACAGCGATGACGGGCGCCCGCAGATCATCTGCAAGCGCAGCCCCGAACGCCGCTTCAAATCCGGGGGAGACAGTCACCTGGTCCAGCACCTGAACGCTTTCGTCAGATTCGCGGGCCATCAGGCGTTGCAGGGCCGCAACTTCGGCTCGCAGCGCATTGGCCTCGCCTTGCGACTGGGAATGTCGCGCCCGCGCCGTTGCTTCGCGGTTTTGCGTGTCGGTGCGATCCGCCTCGGCTTTTAGCAGGGCCGCTTTGGCTTTTTCGGACTGTAGTTGCGCCGCGTGTTGATCGCTCTGGGCTTTGGCGAACATTTCGGCGGCTGCGTCAGCATCGCGCGACGCCTGTTGTCCGGCTGCCCGCGCCTTGTCGGACTCCGACCGGTTCCGCTCAAGCGTGGCGCGCCCGTCGGCCAGCAGACGCTGCGCCGACTGATGGCGCGCCGCCAAACGGGCCACGTCCTCGGTTATTCGGCCTAGCCCGGACTCTTTATTCTGTAATTGTTCGCTGGCCTGTTGCGCTGCGTCCGCGGCTGCGGCCACTGCCGCGTCGTGACCAATAGCTGCCTTGTCCAGATCCTGATCTTCGGCCGCAAGTTTTTCCAACGACTGAACGGCATCGGCGTTCAGGCTGTTTTCGCGGCCGATATCGCGGTTGATCTGCGCAATTTGCGCGCTCAGCGACTCGATGGTTTCACGCGCTCGGGTCTGGCGTTGCCCCAAAATGTCGCGCTCGACCAAAAGGCGCTGCAACAATGCCGCCGCAACCGCGTTTTCTTGGCGCAATGGTGGAACTTTCTCTTCCATTTCCGCACGGCTTTGCGCCGCTTTGTACGACTGTGCCTGCGCCTGTGCCGCCACCTTTGTCGCGTCGTTCAACGCGTCGACCGTATGCGCGAATTCCTGCTCGGCTTCGCGCCAGCGCCGATACAAAAGAACACCTTCGGCGCGTCGCAAATCTTCGCCGATTTTGCGGTAGCGGGTCGCCTGACGCGCCTGTTTGGCCAATTGGCTCAACTGGCTTTGCAACTGCTCCAACACATCCTCGATCCGCAGCAGGTTGGCTTCGGCGCCGCTGAGTTTCAGCTCGGCCTCGTGGCGGCGCTGATAGAGACCGGAGATTCCGGCGGCTTCTTCGAGGATGCGTCGTCGCGACTTGGGCTTGGCGCTGATCAACTCGGCGATCTGCCCTTGCCGCACCAGCGAGGGGCTGTGTGAACCCGTCGAGGCATCGGCAAACAGCATCTGCACGTCGCGCGCGCGCATGTCCCGACCATTGGCTTTGAACGCCGACCCGGCGTCGCGGGTGATCCGGCGGATGATTTCAATCCTGTCAGAGTCGTTGAAAACCGAGGGCGCAGTGCGGTCGGAATTGTCCAGCGTCAGCGTCACTTCGGCGAAATTGCGCTGGGGCCGGCTGGCAGCTCCGGCGAAAATCACGTCTTCCATGCCGCCACCGCGCATGGCGGTCGGGCGGTTTTCACCCATCACCCAGCGCAGGGCTTCCAGCAGATTGGACTTGCCGCAACCGTTTGGCCCGACCACGCCGGTCAAGCCGTCCCGGATCACCAGATCCATGGGGTCCACAAAGCTTTTGAAACCGGTCAGTCTAAGTCTTGTGAATTGCACGTAGTTTGGTGTCCGATGATGATTCCACTATAGTGGCAGAGTTTCGGGAACACCGCGCGCGAGTCAACTGTATTTGGCACACACATCCGGAAATTCCACAAGATATTGGCCATTTCCAGCCTATCTAAACCACAGGTGGTATGCAAATACGGTGGGCATGAGCCTAACCTGGAATGAAATCCGCGTCAGAGCGCCAGCGGGTGGAGCATCTGTTTGCGCTTTATGAGGCGCAGGTCGCGCCGATGTTGGCGAAAAAACCGAAACGGCGGCGGCGGTAGCGGCGCCTCTTCCCCGGCCCCCTTCCGGCCCGGAGGGAGTTGGGGGGAGATGCCCGTTCTATTTCGCTTGACCAAACCGTTCAGAATCGCGCACACAGGAGCCGTGCAAGGTTCCCCGCCAAAACGCCCAGCGTTTGGGGATCAAAAGGGAATGTGGACAGGGTCGACCGAACCCCGGAACCCAAAGCCACAACCGCCCCCGCGACTGTATGCGGCAAGCGGCCACCGAATATGCCACGGATGGCAACATCTGGAAGGCCGGTGACAGCGCCAAAGCCGCAAGTCAGGAGACCTGCCTTGCCGGATGTGAAACCAATATACCGTCGGGTGTGACGGGAAAGGATCAAATATGACAACTGCACAGCGCATAATTGCCGCCGAAAATACCAACGTCGTGTCGATTGCCCTTGTGGCGTTCTTAGGCATCTCGATGCTGCTTATTTCCGGCTTTGCCCAATCCGCCGTGTTGCATGACGCCGCCCATGATGTACGTCATGCTGCCGGTTTTCCCTGCCACTGAACCATGCTGAAAAAAATGGTGGCCAGCGCCCTGTTCGCTGGCGTTGCCGCGGGGCTGATTGCCGCCGTGCTGCAGCTTTCATTTGTGCAGCCAGTGTTGCTGGAGGCAGAGCTTTATGAAAATGGGACATTGGTTCATGCGCCTCAATCTGAGGCACACGATAGCGACGCGCCCGCAAACGCAGCTCATGATCACGACAGTCATGTGCACGGCGAAAACATGCCCGACCTTGGTGGCATAAACATAAGCCGCGACGGGTTAAGTTTATTGTTCACTATCTTCAATTACACCGCTTTCGGTTTAATCCTTGTGGCGGGTTTTGCATTTGCCGAAAGTCGCGGCCACGCAATTTCCGCGCGCACCGGGGTCCTGTGGGGGCTGGCCGGTTTTATTTCCCTCCAATTCGCACCGGCATTTGGTCTGCCTCCCGAGTTGCCCGGCACCGCCGCCGCCGATGTGATTTCGCGGCAAATCTGGTGGACATCAACGGTGGTAGTCACGGCACTTGGCCTGTGGCTGCTGGCCTATGGGAAAAGCCTGATGCCGTTCGCGTCGGCCATCGTTCTGATCCTTGCCCCCCATGCGATTGGCGCCCCGCACCCCGCCACATTCATCGGTTCGCCCCCACCCGAGTTGGCCAGCCTTTTTGCCAGCCGTGCCCTAGGCGTTGGCATGGCAGCCTGGGCGTGTCTGGGATACTTCACCGCCACTTTCTGGCTAAAAGACGCCCAAACCTAAAGGACGATACAAATGCCTGCAAAAATTCCAGCGACCGTGGTGACCGGCTTTTTAGGGGCCGGAAAAACCACGCTTATCCGCCACATGCTGCAAAACGCGGGTGGTCGGCGTATTGCCTTGATCATCAACGAATTTGGCGACCTTGGCATCGACGGGGACCTCCTGAAAGGCTGCGGTGACGAAACCTGCACCGAGGACGACATCATGGAACTTTCGAACGGCTGCATCTGCTGCACAGTTGCCGATGATTTTATCCCTACCATGCAAAAACTGCTGGAGCGGGATGAACAACCCGACCATATCGTCATAGAAACGTCCGGCCTTGCGTTGCCCCAGCCGCTGGTCCGCGCCTTTAACTGGCCGGAAATCAGCACACAGGTCACTGTGGACGGTGTGGTGACGGTGGTGGATGGCAAAGCCGTCCATGACGGCCAGTTTGCCCATAATGTTGCCGCCGTGGACGCCCAACGGGCGCTGGATGAAAACCTTGACCACGAAACGCCGCTTTCTGAACTGTTCGAAGATCAGGTCGCTTGTGCCGATCTGATCGTGGTCAACAAGGCCGACCTTCTTGACCCACACGAAGCCAAATCTCTGGTCTCTACGTTGCGTTCGGACAGCCGCGTTGGCGTGCACGTGGTCAAAGCAACCATGGGCGCCTTGCCCGTCGATGTGCTACTGGGTCAGGGCATCGGCTCAGAGGGTGATCTTGGTGCCCGCCACGAAATCCACCACCATCACCATGACGACGAAGACGGCCAGACCCATGAACACGACCATAATGATTTTGAAAGCTTTGTGGTCACCTTGGGCGAAATCAGTGACGCCAACGCCTATGCAGAGAAGGTCGCCGAGACAATCCGTACCCATAATATCCTGCGACTTAAGGGTTTTATCGCCGTTGTCGGCAAACCCTTGCGCCTGACGTTGCAGGCCGTTGGCCCCCGTATAGACAGCTATTTTGACCGCCCATTTGGTGCGGATCCCCGCGAAACCAATCTCGTTGTCATTGGCGAGGCCGGTCTGGACCAAACCGCCATCACCGCTGCCCTGCAGCCATGAAACCGGCCGTGACCATCTCGGCGGGTGATCCACGCAATCCCGGGGCGACCGCTTTGCTTGAAGCCTCACACGCATTGATGCAGTCGCTGTTCTCTGCTGAAGACAATCACTACCTGTCGATCGACGCGCTGTGCCAGCACGACATCCTGTTCTTTGTTGCCCAAGTGAACGGCGAGACCAAAGGGTGCGCGGCTTTGGCTCTGCGTGAACGATATGGCGAGCTCAAGTCCATGTACGTTGATCCGGCCATGCGCGGCGCCGGGATCGGTGCCAGGCTGATCGCCCATATCGAAGATCAGGCGCGCGCCCACGGCCGGTCAACACTGCGACTGGAGACCGGCGATACTTTGGTCGCGGCCCACCGTCTTTATCATGCCAGCGGCTTCACCAATTGCGGACCCTTTGGTGACTATGCCGCCAACGAAACTTCGGTCTTTATGGAAAAGGCCCTGACCTGATGCATCTGCTGGCAGCACAACCCGGCAATATGGACGAGGGCAACGAGCCGGTCGATCTGGGTCAGACCCCTGCCGACGTGGTGTTTATGTCAGCAGCCGATACCGAGATTGCGGCGCTGTCAGCAGCGCGCAGCGCGCTGGATACCCCGCCGACGCTGCGACTCGCCAACCTCGCATATCTGCGTCACCCGATGTCGGTGGACCAGCATATCGAAAACTGCGCGTCCAAATCAAAGCTGGTGATCGTGCGGGTACTGGGCGGCAAGGGGTATTGGCCCTACGGGCTTGAGCAGTACGCGATCGCGCTGGGACGCGCAGGAATTGCGTTTGTACCTTTGCCCGGAGATGACAAACCCGACGAAGAACTGGCGCGCCTCGCGACGGTTTCTGCCGACGATTACAACGCACTGTGGGCTTACCTCGTCGAAGGCGGGGCGCTGAACGCCGAGAACTTTCTACGCTATGCCGGTGCCATGTTGTCGGGTGACGCCAAGCCCCCGGCCGCCAGCCCACTCTTGCGCGCCGGAGTCTATTGGCCGGGCAGCGGTGTGTGTGACGATACCATGATCACGGCGCAATGGAACGACAACGCGCCGGTGGTGCCGCTGATATTTTACCGCGCGCTGGTGCAGGGCGCGGGGCTGAACCCGATCAACCGCCTGGTCAAATCTCTGTTGCGGCGCGGACTGAATCCGCTGCCGATTTTTGTCGCTTCGCTGAAAGACCCGGTGTCCGCCGCGACATTGGAAACGCTGTTTCTTAACTACCCACCCGCCGCCATACTGAATTGCACAGCCTTTGCGGTTGGTTCGGCTTTTCAGGGCGACGCAGGCCCGCAAAACCCGCTGGCCGCAACAAGCGCCAATAGCGCGCCAGTGTTCCAGGTCGTGCTGTCCGGCACATCAGAATCGGGTTGGGAAGACAGCCTAAGCGGCCTGTCACCCCGCGACATCGCCATGAACGTGGCACTTCCCGAAGTTGACGGGCGCATTTTGACCCGCGCCGTATCGTTCAAGGACGAAGCGTTTTTTGACGAAGCCACGCAATGCCCGGTCGCCACCTACCGTGCCAACGGAAATCGGGTAGCGTTCGTCGCGGAACTGACCGCCAACTGGGTAAAGCTGCGCCGAAAAACCCCTGCGCAACGCCGCGTGGCGCTGATCATGGCCAACTACCCCAATAAAGACGGGCGGATTGCCAACGGTGTCGGGCTCGATACACCAGCGGCGACGCTTGCGGCCATGCAGGCATTGACGGGCGCGGGCTACGAAACCGGCGATCTGCCAAAATCCGCCGGTGAATTGATGGACCAAATTTTGGCTGGTCCGACGAATTGGCTGGCTGACAGCCCAAAACGCGCCGGCGGCCAATCGCTTAGCGTCAAAGACTACGACCTGTGCTACCAAAAAATCCCGCTCGCTGTGCGCCAGCAAATCGAAGATCGATGGGGCGCACCAGTGGACGACCCTTTTGTAAAGTCCGGCGCGTTCAAACTGTCGATCCACAGGTTCGGCAATCTGTGTCTGGGTGTGCAACCGGCGCGCGGCTACAACATCGACCCCAAGGAAACCTACCATTCGCCCGATCTGATCCCACCGCATAATTATCTGGCGTTCTATTTCTGGCTTCGGTTTGAATTTGGCGTTGATGGGCTTGTGAATATGGGCAAACACGGCAATCTGGAATGGCTGCCGGGCAAGGCACTGGTCCTGTCGGACACCTGTTTGCCAGAGGTGACACTGGGACCCACACCAACGATCTATCCGTTCATCGTCAACGACCCCGGCGAGGGAACTCAGGCCAAGCGGCGCTCGTCTGCTGTGATTATCGACCACCTGACCCCGCCACTAAGCCGCGCTGAAAGCTACGGACCACTGCGCGATCTGGAAGCCCTGGTAGATGAGTTTTACGACGCTTCGGGTGTGGACCCGCGTCGCGTCAATCACCTAAAGAGCGAGATTCTGGCGCTGACGTCGGCCACGGGGATTGATCTGGATGCAGGTTTGGACGGGGTCGACGAAAGCACCGATCTGACGCGATTGGATTCGTATCTCTGCGACCTGAAAGAGGCGCAGATACGCGACGGGTTGCACGTTTTAGGCACTGCTCCCGTGGGGCGGTTGGAACGTGACCTTTTGCAGGCACTGGTGCGTATTCCGCGCGGCGATGGTGCGGGTGGAAATGCCTCGTTGCCACGGGCTTTGGCGGTTGATCTCGCGCTTGATTTTGACCCGCTCGAATGTGAAATGGGCGCGCCGTGGACAGGCCCAAAACCCGAAATTCTGGAAAGCCTGACACCCGATACGTGGCGCTCATGTGGGGACACGGTCGAGCGCCTTGAACTGCTTTGCGCCGCTCTGCTTGACGGCAAATACTGTGACGGATTGACCCGCGCACGCGCCGTTCTTGACATGATTGAAAGTCACCTCCGCCCGACGCTGCAATCCTGCGGCCCTGCCGAAATGCATGGCCTGCTTGCGGCGCTGGACGGGCGTTTCGTCCCCCCGGGACCGTCCGGCGCACCAACGCGCGGGCGTCCTGACGTTTTGCCAACAGGGCGCAATTTTTTCTCTGTCGATAACCGCGCCGTGCCCACACCTACGGCGTGGAAACTGGGGTGGAAATCGGCCAGTCTTTTGATCGAAAAATACCTGCAGGATTTCGGCGACTGGCCGCGCTCGATGTTGATCACCGCGTGGGGTACGGCGAACATGCGCACAGGTGGCGATGACGTCGCGCAGGCGCTGGCGCTCATGGGGGTCAAGCCGCGATGGGACAGCGCCAACCGCCGCGTCACAGGTTTTGAAATCCTGCCGCTTTCCGTGCTGGATCGCCCGCGTGTAGACGTTACCTTGCGGGTATCGGGTTTTTTCCGTGACGCTTTCCCCCAGCAAATCGACCTGATCGACAGCGCTGCCCGCGCCGTTATGGCGCTGGATGAGCCGCACGATATGAACCCCGCCGCTGCATGCTTTAAGAGTGACAGTACCCCCGGTGGTGCCTACCGTGTATTTGGCGCAAAACCCGGAGCATATGGCGCAGGCCTTCAGGCGATGATCGACGAAAAACTGTGGCGCGATAAGGCTGATCTGGCTGAAGCTTATCTTGAATGGGGCGGCTACGCTTACGGCCAGAACGCCGAGGGCAAACGCGCACGCAAAGCACTGGAAACCCGCCTTTCGCAGGTAGAGGCCGTAGTGCAAAATCAGGACAACCGCGAACACGACCTGCTGGACAGCGACGATTACTACCAATTTGAAGGTGGCGCAGCGGCGGCGGTATCGACATTGCAGGGGTGCGACCGCCCAGTCTACCACAACGACCATTCGCGCCCCGAACGACCAGTGATCCGCACGCTGGACGACGAAATTGGCCGCGTTGTCCGCGCGCGCGTGGTCAACCCAAAATGGATCAGCGGCATGAAACGCCATGGCTATAAAGGCGCCTTTGAAATGGCCGCGACGGTGGATTACCTTTTCGCTTTTTCCGCCACAACCGGTGCCGTCAAAAACCACCATTTCGATCTGGTGCACGCCGCGTTTTTAGAAGACGACGACACCCGGCAGTTCATCGAGGACAACAATGCACCGGCGCTAAAAGAGATCGCAGAGCGATTGATAGAGGCGGTTGAACGCGGACTGTGGGTGCCGAAATCCAATTCGGCGCAGGCAATGCTGGCGGGGCTGATTGGCTGAACACCATCACAATCGTGGCACACCCTCTTGTGGCGTGGAAAACTGGTCTTATTGTCGGGTCATGCAACACAGCGAGGCCGCCATGAACGTCATCGACGAAAACACCCTGAACCACTGGCAACGCAGCAAAAAAGCCTTCGTTTTGGTTGACACCCTGC